>JAVCDC010000009.1 GCA_030765135.1 Candidatus Tritonobacter lacicola
CTGAACTGCAAGGTGATATAGTAAAATATGCCACTCATTAAGTCAAGAAAATTGTGAGGGAAATTGAAAACAATTTGGTGTTTAACCAATTGATATAAAAGCAGTTACTATTTTACAGGAGCCTTAGCTCCTCTTTTGGAAACGTCTTCGTGATTCTATAAATATTCACAGTTATCTCTTTACCAAGTTTCCACACATTCAGATCGCGGAAGTTAACGATCTTATCACCCATCACATGCTTCCCTTTTTTCGCTTCACGCTAGAAGCTGCGCTCGATGAAGCCACCCCCCAGTACCTCTTCGCCTCTGTAGAATACCGCGACCTGGCCGGGCGCTATCGCCCTCTGCGCGTCGTCGAACGCGCCCTCAACTGTAGCGTGGCCCGTGCGCGTAACCCGCGCACGCGCCTCGGAACGGCCGTACCTGATCTTCACCGTGCAGTCCATAATTGTTGGAGGCTCGTTGAAGGGGATCCAGCTGCAATCTCCGACAATCATACCGTTTTTATGGAGATCGTCCTCGCCCCCAAGGACCACTGTGTTCGTGGACGGTTTGATACGGGTAACGTAAAGGGGCCTGCCGCCCCCTATCCCGAGGCCGTGCCTCTGTCCGACCGTGTAAAAGGCTATGCCTTCGTGCTCGCCGAGCTTCCTGCCGCCGGCATCGATGACATCCCCCTTCCTTGCCAGGCCGGGATATCTCTCCTTTAAAAACTTTCCGTAGTCGCGCCCCTCTATGAAGCAGACGTCGTGGCTCGACCTTCTTTCCCGGAGGCCCGGTCCCATCCGGCCGTAAATTTCCCGGACCCTCTTCTTCTCCACCATGCCGAGGGGAAAAAGGGACCTCGAGAGCTGGCCCTGCGTCAGGCGCGAGAGAAAGTATGTCTGGTCGTACTTCGGGTCGGCGGCACGAAGGAGCCTGCAGCGCCCGTTTCCCGCGGTCCGGGCGTAGTGGCCGGTTGCGGCAAAGACGGCTCCGACATCGTCCGCCGCCCGAAGAAGGGCGGGAAACTTGACGGAGCGGTTGCAGACGACGCATGGATTCGGCGTCCGCCCCCGCCCGTACTCGGGAGCAAAGTAGCCGATGACGGTGGACTCAAACTCCTCCGAAACGTCCTCGACGCGGAGGGGGATGCCCAGCCCTTCGGCCGCCTTTATCGAGGACTCGAGAGCGGCGGTGCCGCAACAGGAGCCCTCTCCTCCCGCCGGGGAACAGTGCGGCCAGAGAACAAGGTGGACTCCGATCACCTCGTACCCTTCTTTCTGAAGCAGTGCGGCGGCGACACTGCTGTCCACCCCCCCGCTCATCCCGACAACGACCTTCGCCTTCATATTTCGCAGGGTGTATTTAAAAGCACATGCCGATTTTATTTTTTAACCGGGTCCTGGAGCACGGCCTCTATTGTGCCGCCACGCCGCCCGTCGAAAATGGCTTTCAGCTCATCTACTTCCTGTGAGCTCCCGTTCCCGTGATCTCCTCGTGGCTGTCCCTGTACTCGATAAAAAGCCGCGAGAGCTCCATGACCTCTGATTTGATGGTCTGTTCGTCCAGCGTGACGAACCTGTAGTCATCCAGCAATACTTTGCCCCCGGCGATCACATACCGGATCTCGTCCCCGTTTGCCGCCCAGATCAGGTTCTCGATCACGTTGTCGGCGCGGGTCGGCACGAGGTTGGTTCTCTCAAGGGAGATCAGAATAACGTCGGCTTTACGCCCGGGTTCCAGCCGCCCCGCGTTTGCCCTCACGATGTCAGCGGCGTCTGCGGTGACCATCTCCAGAACCTTCCGTGCAGGGAGAACCCGCGCGTCCCTGTGGAGTGCTTTCTGGTACTGGGAGGCGAGTCTCGCCGCGGCTATCATGTTCTGGTTGTCGGCGCTTCCCGACCCGTCTGTCGATATTGCGACTTTTATACCCAGCCGCAGCATTTCCATGATGGGCGGCATACCGGAGCCGAGTATTGTGTTCGCGAGCGGATTGTGAACGACCATCGTCCCCGTATCGCGAATGAGCAGGAGATCTTTCTCCGTCGAGTTTACCTGGTGAGCCAGGAGGGTCATATCATCGAGGATTCCTATAGAGCCGGCGTATTCAACGGGCGTCCGGCCGTATGTCTCGACGAACCACTTTGTCGTTGCCGGTTCCTCCGAGCTGTGGATGTGGAACAGGCAGGAGTGCTCCCGCGCCCAGGCCTTCAGCGCCATCAGCAGCTCTGGCCCGTTGGAGAAGAACTGGTCGGGGCCGGGTATGAACCGTATCCTCTGAACCCCGGCGTACTCCTTGCTGTAGCGGTCGAGCCGCCCCACCGCCTCCTCCACGCTGTCGAGGATTCTCTCATCGTAGTTCCTGTCCTGGCTGCCCACGGCGACCGTCATGTCGGTTCCGGCGATAGTATTCGCTTCGACTATCTCGGCTACCCGGTACTTGTTGAAGTTGCAATGGTGAACGAGGGAGGTCGTTATCCCGTACGATATGTCGTCGAGCCGCGCCTTGAGATATGTAACGAGGTTCGGCGACTTCCCGAAGCTCGTCTCGAGCTCATCCCTCTTCTCGTTCATGAAGCCTGTAAACAGGTTGACGGCGTGGTCGAGCCACCAGGTGAGCGGCTCGTCCTTTGCGACGCCTATGAGGGGCGATTCGTGGTCGTGGCCATGCGCCTTCACAAATCCCGGCAGGAGCACGCCGTCGAGGCACGGTATGCCGTCGCCGCCCCCCTGCCCTATGACCTCAAGCTCGTTTCCGCATCTCTCCGTGATTCCCCTGCTTATTTCTTCTGAGAATGGCCCCGCCTCGATTATCGCTCCCCCTTCCATGAGAACATAGCCGTCCTCGATTCTCGTGTCCCGTCCGGCCCGGTCGCTCATGGGGACCATGAGCCTGGCCCGAATTATCTTGTACCGCTTATCCATAACCTCTCCTTTTATATATCTTTTGTTACAGGATGGGAATGTAACTGAAGAAGTTGGATTTTTCAACAGAAAGGAAGGAGAGAGTCAGCCACCAGAAAGGAGAAGCCGGAAACCGACTTACTTCCAGCCTTTCCTGACACTGTGGGCGGAGAACAGGACGAGGTTGCCGTCCGCTATCGGCCTGACGCGGACCTTCCCGAAAATCGTTATCTTATCCCCCGTCCTCAGGCCGGACAGCAGCACGCGGTTACCCGCGTCCTTTTGAATGTAGTAGGGCAACGGCAGGAACTCTCCCCTGAACTTTATCGCCGTATCGTTGGATAGGTTGAGGTCCTTCTCAAAGTTTGAAAAGAACGTGCTCACTATCGAGAACCTCTCCCTGATGCGAACGTACTCCCCGTCGTGCTCTTCGGGGAGGTTGGAGAGATCGTCGGGGTTGAGTTCCGTGTAAGACACCTGTTCTTCGTCCCCCACTACCTCGAGGACAGCCTCATCGTCGCTCAGGCTCCAGCCATTCCGGATATCCTCGACCCTTACGACGAACTTCGGGTTGACGTACCTTTTCACGCCCTTGCCGATTCGCTCGATGTAGCCGACGATCGTTATACGGTCTCCCTTCTGTATCTTCTTGAACCTATCCATGTCCCTGTAATCGTACTTGCAGATAAAACACGGCAGCTTGGAATCGCGCAGGACGAACTTCGCGTAGAAATACTCCTTGAACCCCTTCTTCTTTTCCGACTTCGTGAAGGTCCTCTTATGATCCGCCATGAGGTCCTGGATGATGACCTTGCGCCCGTACAAGCGCTCGCTGTTTATGATGTGCGGATTGTATTGCTCCCCTCTGATAACCGGTATATCTGCCGGGCAGCAGGGGGCCGTGAGAACCAGGATCAGGATTGCCTGA
The DNA here is from genome assembly GCA_030765135.1 of Candidatus Tritonobacter lacicola. GTDB lineage: Bacteria > Auribacterota > Tritonobacteria > Tritonobacterales > Tritonobacteraceae > Tritonobacter > Tritonobacter lacicola. Next base: position 3,814 of record JAVCDC010000009.1, read on the forward strand.
CAGAAGACGCTGAAGAACCACAAGAACTTATTCATATGATGAACATTCACTTTCGCTTTCATCTCCCCCCCCATTCCCCGAGCTCTCCGTGGACTCCCCCTCGCTTGAACACCCGGTGTCCCCGCTTTCCTCCCCGGCATCGGCGCCCTCCGCTGTCCCCGACGCCAGGGCGCTGATCTCCTCCTCGATTCCGCCCATGCTCGAGAGAAGGCTCTGGACGGTTTGGTTGAGATTCTCCAGCTCCTTCTTTATGGACTCGAGGCTCCCGGCACTATCCAGGGTCACCTCCGACACGTCGGCCACCTCGGAATATGTCGCCGAGACGCCCTCGTTGACCCTGTCCACATCGGATGACACTCCCCTCATTGCCTGATCTGTTTCGCTGCTGACGGACGACATGCTAGAGAGCTTCCCCCCGGCGTCCAGCTGGCCCTCGCAGATCACGTTCAGTGCTTTTATGATCTCTTCCTGGTTTGTCAGCAGCAGCCGCTGCGCCGTGTCCTCCAGCGCCTTCGGGTCCCGGATATCCACGGCTATGACGCTCGTCATCGGCGCTCTGTATTGGGCGGGTCCGACCGCTATCCCGGCCTCCCCCGGCGCACTGTCCACCCTCTTCACCGTTATCTTCTTCCCCTCTCTGGCAGCGGCGGCGATGACATCCAGCATTGCACGCTCGAACTGGTCGCCGTCACACGTAACGCTCGTGAAGCTGTTATCCAATCCGACATCGCCGGCAAGAGCAGCAGTCTGGGCCAGAAATGTCATAAGTAATAAACAAGATAAAAATTTCACTTTACATTCGCCCCCTCGCATATCCCTACTCTATCTCTTTCTCCCTCATTTTCCTGAGCTCAGCACGATCAGCGGCGACACGGGCTTCCTCCCAGCATCTTCATAAGTTTTATAATGTCCTGCTCCATGTAGGCGGTCATCTCGCCTATATCCGTTGTCTCAGCGTTCGTACTTGATATATCCACGCGGGCCATGTCGACGCCATGTCCCAGATCCTTCATGCCAAGTCCCAGCTCCCTGTTTATATTTTCACTGCGGGCAACCCTCCTCTCGATCCTGTCCTGGTGCCGTGCTATGACGGCAAGGACTCTCAACAAAGTGAGCTGGCTTTGGAGCATGGCCTTCTGCATCTGGAGAAGCTGCTTAAAGTTGGTATCGCCCCTGTCGACCTTGAGGATATAGATACTCTTCTCTGCTTGGAGAGGAGAGAGCTCGGGGTCGCCGGTCCTTATCTGTGTATCGTCAACCCTGATAACCGCGTTATCGATCTTGCTGATGTCTTTGGCGCTTAATTGCTTGCCATCGGCTATCTTCTGCAGGATGCGTGCCAACTCCCCTGCCTCCGCAGCGGAAGGGGCCGCCTGCTCTGTAGTAGATTGCCCATAACAGGGTAACACCATAATGCTAGCGAAGACCGAAACCAGCACTGTAGCGAGTAAGATTTTCATGGTTTAAATCCCTTATTCGATATTCTCTACCGTTGACAGTATCTGATCTGAAGTATCCTGCAAACCGTCGATACCTGTCTCAATGTCCTCGAGCTGCTTCTGTATCTCCTCTACCGCGAGCGTCAACTCCTCGGTCATCTCGGATATATCTGTCGTCTCAACAAGTGTGCTCGCGATATCCGTCCTGGCCATATCGACGCCCCGGCTCGTGTCCTGCATCCCGGTCATAAGCTCCCTGTTAGAGTTCTCCGTTCTGGACAGGCGCTGGCCCATGACCTCCTGGTGTTTACCGATGACGCCCAGAACCCTCAGCACCATGAGCTGGTTTCTCAGCAGGTTCCTCTGCAGCTCCAGCAGCTCCTTAGTCTGCTCGTCCCGCGACTCCATCTTCAGGAGGTATATCCTTTTCTCCGGCCCTTTTTCTCCCGAGAAGATCTCGACATCGCCCGGACCAGCAGTGCTCACAGCCCGGCTCTCCACACTGATTGCAGTACTGTCCAGCTTTCTCAAATCCTCCCTGGAGAGCTCCTGGCCGCTGGCGAGTTTCTTAACAAGGAAAGAGGCGTCGCTAGAGGAGCTGGGCGAGGGTGTAGGCACCTGGCCGAGGCAAGGGGCCATCGCAAGGAAGAGCACCAAACCAGGGATAACGATAGACCTCATGATCTCCCCTCCTTTCATTCTCCCGATAAATGTCGCATATCCCGGGAGGGGAGTTGTCACTGAAATGTAAAAGGATAGTAAAAAAATCCGGACAGTCTTAAGCGGTATAGAAGAAATACGCTCAGGCACTTACGTGTGGTCCACCGCGCACCTGAGCTGTTACCAACCTGTCCGGAATTTTATTTAACGCCTACGGGCATGAGGTAGAGCGGGACTTCCTCTATGCCGAGGATCTTCTTAACAGCGTCGTCGGAAAAGGCTCCAACGGCAACGGTCCCGAGGCCCAGCGCCGTCGCCTGGAGGTATATGTTCTCTCCCGCGTGCCCCACCTCGATATCGACGTACCGCACGCCCCTTTTACCGTACACCCTCGTCGTCCTCTCGTAACGCGCTGCAAGAACTATTGTTGCCGGGGCGGCGGCGACCCAACCCTGACCGTACGAGGCTCTTGCCAGTCCGGGGCGTACGTCCCTGCCCGAGACCATCCGGAGGGCGTGCCTTTCAGGGATGTATTGATATACGCCCGGGGCAAGCCCCTCGACCTCTCCGGCAACAAGGTAAGCTGTCAGTGGATAGGTAGCGCCGGCCGATGGTGCGGACCTGAACCCCCTTTTCTTTTCGGTTATACCCTGGGCGGCCCAGAGGAGCTGTGAGACCTGATTGAGGGTCAGCCCGGTTTTTTTATAGGAGCGGATCGACCTCCGGTTTGAGATAGCCTCCTCGACCGACATCACGCCCTTTATCAGGGGTTCCGGCAACTTTATAAGATCGTTTGCACTGCTCATGCCCGACACCAGGAAAGCGACAACACAAAGTACTGTCTTCATTATATATTGTCTCTGCCTGATAAGCATATCTTACCCGGGATGTACTCGTTCTTGCAGTATTATTGCCGGCTTGATTACTTTGATTCTTCAGCCTTCCGCTTATTCTCAAGTTTCCGAAGCTGTTCAAATCTCTGTCTCGCAATCTTATCTGCCCTGCGCTTTTTCTCCAGGATCTCCCGCTCTTTCTCCCTCTCCTCCTCCTCTCTCTTGATTCTATCCAGATTCGATTTTTCCGTCTTTATCCGCCGCACCTTGAGCTCCAGTTCCCGCTCGACCAAGCGGATGTCTTCGGAGATGACTGCGTTTATGTATATGACGCTGGTGTCCAGGTCGCCGGCCTTATAGTAAAGGACTGCTATCCTGCACCGCACCCTCTGGGCCGTGATCAGCGGGGCCGTGCTCAGGGCTTCGTTGTAGTATTCGATGGCCGCCTTGGGCTTCTTCAGAAAGAACTCGTAGAGTACGGCTAGACGGTACGGCGGGATGTAGCTTTGGAGGAAGTCCTTCTCTGCCTGGAGATATATCTTCGCCGCTTTCGAGAAGTCACCGTTTCTCGTAAGCTCCTCTCCTTCGGAGAGATAGTCTTTCAGCTTCCGGGAGATGTCCCTCTCCTGGAAGTAATCGCTCGATTCGCGGAGGAGCTCCAGCTCGTAGTTCGCCATCTTCCTGTCCGGTTCTCCCAGATCCTTTGTCCTCACGTATGTTTGCCATAGCTTGATTGCCTCGTCTGTCTGACCCATCTTCGCATAGCATTCGGCCAGCTCGCGGTGAACGGCGAGGTCGGCCACGTACCGGGCCGAAGACACCGCGTACTCGTAGTGGCGTGTAGCTTCCTCAAGCCGGGGGAGCGACTTTTCAATGGAGGCGAGCTTCCCGCATACGGATGCCATCCGCAGCTGAACACGGGGGTTATCCGGTTCAAGGATAAGGGCCTTGTGGAACATCTCCCTGGCTCCCTCGATATCCCCCCGCTCCGACCTTCTGAGCCCCTCGTTAACGTAGTCGGTCACGGACTGTGAGCCGAGCCTCAGCTTGCCGGCCAATGCCTTATCCTTGACAAGCGGCACACCGGAAAAATCCGAGATCGCCCTGCTGAAGCACTTGTTCGCCTCGGCCTCCCTGCCAAGCTTCTCAAAACATATCCCCTTCCTGACGAGGGACTCTCCGGCAATTTCGCTTCCCCGAAGGGGGCCGTCCGTTATCTTGCTGTAGGTCCCTATGGCGTTTTCCAGGTCGCCGAGGCCTATTTCCTGGTAGAGGCCGAGATAGAAGAGGTCGCTCCCTTCCCCCATGCCGTCGCGGGGGACTGCTTCAACCGGCCGGAAAACCGTCGCGCACGCGATCAGGATCGCCGCGCATAAAGTATATGTCCTGTTCATCAGCCAACGAATTTATATCCCGCGCCGTAAACAGTGATTATATGCGCTGGATCGTTAGGGTCCTTCTCGATTTTCTTCCTCAACTTCAGGATAAGGTTGTCCACGGTTCGTGTCGTTGGATAGACATCGAAGCCCCATATCTCGTTGAGGAGCTCCTCTCGCGTGACCACGTTGTTCCTGTGCGATATGAGGTGTTTGAGTATCTTGTTCTCGAGGGCGGTCAGCTTCGTCTTTTTCCCCCTTCTGATAACCTGGTAGCTCTCGAGGTCTATCTTGACATCTCCGAGGGAGTAATGGGTTATTTCGTCGGAGCTGATCCCGCCTCTCCTCAGGAGGGCCCTGACCCTGGCGAGCAGCTCGCGCACGCCGAATGGCTTTGTCATATAGTCATCGGCCCCGAGCTCCAGCCCGACCACCTTGTCCACCTCCTCGCCCTTGGCGGAGAGCATGAGGATGCGGATGGAAGGCATCTTTTCCTTGATCCTGCGGCAAACGTCGTAGCCGCTGAGGTCCGGGAGCATGATGTCCAGTATAACGAGGTCGGGAACTTTTTCCACAGCCATCCGGACACCCTCCTCGCCGCTCATCGTGCAGATTGCCTCGAACCCCTGGGTCTTGAAAAAATCCTCCAGGCTGCTCAACAACTTCTTCTCATCCTCTACGATCAGAATCCGCTCCATTTCAATCCTCCATTATATTTCAGGACGCCGGCGTATCGGCAGAACAATAGTGAAAACACTTCCCTCGTCTCTCCTGCTCTGTACACGAACTTCTCCGCCATGGGCCTCGGCAACGTGCTTGACAATGGCGAGGCCGATACCGGCACCCTTTCCCGAAAGCTTAGCCGTTTCCTTCGGGCGATAAAACTGATCGAAAATCCTGTCTATATCTTCCGGGGCGATCCCGATCCCCCTGTCCTTCACGCTGATTGTTATGTTGCCTTCCTTCCGGCGCAGCTCCACCCACACCGTTTTCTCCTCCCGGGAGAATTTGACGGCGTTATCCAGGAGGTTGATCAACGCCTGGCTGATCGCGTCCGCGTCTATCTCGAGGCTGGGGATGTCCTCGTCCGTCCTGTACACGATGTCGAAGCCTTCAGACCTTACATATTGGCGGAACGCCCTGACGGTATTCAATATAGTCTCCCCGATGGCTGTGGATCCGAAATTATACGTCTTTCTTGCCGCTCCAATCATGGAGAAGTCCAGGACGTTGTCGATAAGCCTTGAAAGCCTCTCGCTCTCGGACGCGATGAGCCTGAAATACTCCTGCTCCTTCTCGCGGCTGGAGACCGCGCCCATTTCGAGCATCTCGCCGACGGCCCTGATTGTCGCGAGCGGTGTCCGCAGCTCGTGGGAGACGCGGGAGACGAAATGGCTCTTGAGCCTGGCAAGCTCGGTATCCCTCTTTATCGAGCGATGGATCATATAAATGCCGAGAAAAACGACCACTGCAAGAAAAAATATAGAAGTGAGCCGCGTCATCCTTTCTTTACTGGCGACCTCGAAGAGAAGACCCTGTTTTTTATAGGAGATCCTGACTGCCCATGACGGCAAGGCGGGGGCAAGGGTTTCCGTTTTTTCGTAGCCCGAGCTTGAGGCCGCGTCGCCGGCAGCAGCCACTACATCCCCGGTGGGATCAAGCACGGTTACATTGACATCGCCTTCGGATTCGACCATCTCCTCCAGGACATCTCTGACCTCTCTACTGAGGGCGGCTTTATCAAGCACAACAGCGATCACGATCCGCCTGCCCGTATCGCTCGCCGCCAGGGCACTGCAGAGGAGGAGGACCTCCTCTCCGTCAATGACTATCGATACCGGCCTGAATTCCTGCGCCGATTTCCCATCCTCTCCCAGCAGCCTCTGGAAATCAAAGCGGGCGGCTGCCCCGAGGGCCCCCATTTCCTGCGCCGATCTCTTCCTGTCCAGCCACAGCCCCAGGAGGTCCTCGTACTCCGGCCCGTATCGCCGGAGAAGCCTCTCGGAGCCCAGCAGCTTGTCCATCTCCCCATCTACCATCGAGGCGTAAAAGACGGCTTCGTGGACGTTGCCGGCAAGCTCTCCGCCGGCAAGAGCTCTCATGATATCCAGAAGGCGCTCGGCCGCGCTGCTCTCGTATCCCAGTATCCTGTCTATAACCGCCAGCTGGTACAGCGGCAGGAGCTTGAGTGAAAGGCCGCCGCAGAAGACGATGGCTTCCCTTTTTCGCATGATTTCCCTGTAATATTTTTGCGCCTCCCTGTATTTTCCCATTTTAAAGAAGCACCGCGCGACCGCGTTATCCGCCAGGGCCCTGCACTCTGTCGCTTCGCCGATGTCGAGTGCCCGCTTGTAATCCGCGACGGCTCCCACCGGGTCGTTTGAGCCGAACTCCTTTCTGCTCCCATCCTTCATCGCCTGGAAGAATTTATCGTTCTCCCTGTCCGACGCGCTCGCTATGCCGGCAGATGGGACCTTCTCCCCCGCCGTGCCGAATGGGAATAGCGGCAGGAGACGGTGGTCCAGGATAAAAAAGCTCTTGAACACGGGGCACGCTTCAACCGCCTCGGAGATCTCTTCCACTATCTCATTCAGGGGCTGGTCCGCGCAGATGCGTTCGTCGAGATCGGTTTCGCAGCCGGCCAGGCCTGCGGTCGCCATTTTTTTTAAAGCAAGCCCGAACCTCTCCAGATGGCCTTCGATTTTTTTTCCAATGTCCTCCGTCTCCTTCACCACCACGGATCGTACGGTAAGGTAGGCGAGGGGTATCGTGGGTAAAAGAACGCAGAGGACGAAGAGGAGGATCAGCCGCCCCCTCCTCAGCCTGCCGAAGATCGATAAGAGTTTTTTCGATATCAACAGATCAGCTCCATATGCCGGAAATGGCCAGACCGCAGGATGGGCATTTTCCCTCTCGCATACGATTCTTTGAGACAACGAAGTGAACCCTGTCGATCAGGAGAGAGCCGCACATCGGGCAGAAGGTGCTGTTGTATTTATGTCCCGGCACGTTGCCTATATAAACGTAATTGATCCCCTCATCAATGGCGATCTGCCTGGCATCCTCCAGGACGCTGACGGGGGTGGGCGGGATATTCTTGAGCCGGTAGGCAGGATAAAACCTGTTGAAATGGAGGGGAACGTCCTCCCCCAGCTCGGCCTTTATCCATCGGCACATCTTTTTTATTTCCGCCATATCGTCATTGAGTGTGGGAATAACCAGGTTGACTATTTCGAGGTGGCGTCCGCTGCGCTTTATCGCCTCCAGGGTCTTCATGACAGGACCGAGAGAGGCGGAGGATACGGAATCGTAAAATTTTTCGGTGAACCCCTTGAGGTCCACGGTCACGGCGTCCATGTAATCCAGAATCTCGACGAGGGGAACAGCAGAGATGGAGCCGTTCGTGTGAAAAACAGCCTTCAGGCCGCGCTCCTTGCCGAGGCGGGCAGTCTCCCTCATGTATTCATAGAAAACCGTCGGCTCGCTGTACGTGAAGGAGAGCGTCGGGCAGCCCCGTCTTTTCGCGCGCGAAACGATATCTGCCGGTTCGCAATCGTATGAATAAGTATCCTCCACCCGGCTCTGCGAAATCTGCCAGTTCTGGCAAAACCTGCAGCGGAAGTTGCAGCCGGCGGCCGCGGTACAGAATATGTCCGTGCCGGGCAGCATGTGAAATACCGGCTCCTTTTCTATCGGATCGATCTGGACGGAGCATATCCTGTTGGCGGTAAGCGCGTACAGGGTCCCGCCCATATTTCTTCTGTTCCTGCAAAACCCCTCCCCTCCGTCGGGTATAACACACCGGCGAAAGCATAGCCCGCACTCAACCGGGCCGGAGCCGAGCTTCCTGTAGTGGGATGCTTCGACGTGCCCGGCCCCGGTGGGCCTGACAAGTCTGACCCCGGCCCCTGCGGCCAGCGCCGCACAGAAGCCCCTCTTCAGGGCCTCGCGCCTGGATATCCGATACCCGCCCCATTCATCACACATATAACCTCTGCCTCAACGTAGCGTTGTGCTTGCAGGCCTTGATCTGCCCTGCAAGCAAGATGAGATCATAGTACCCAGAGGATAAAACAAATCAGAAGGGCGCATGCCACAAGGAAAAACCACACACCCTTATGGAAACCGGTCCTGAGGTTCAGGGAATTGCCGCAGTATATACAGAGAAGGCTCTCTGCCGGCGCTTCCATCCCGCAGTGGGGACACTTCACCAGATCGCGGCTCTCGCCCATGCGAAACGTCTCCTGGATTTCCGGGGTTGGCAACTGTCAGTGGAACTTGCCGGCGAACCGGGCGATCATGTTTGCCTCTTCATCGCTCGAGGCCATAAAATCGAACTTCGTCCTGTAGGATCCTTCGCTCTCCGGCTTCCGCACCTCGGCAATCCTGCCGTAGCAAATAAACCTCTCCGAGTCCTCGGAAAGAACAATCTCGAGCTCCACGTGGGTTCCGACGGGAAGCTCGCGGTCATATTCGAAGAGGAGCCCGCAGACCTTGACTCCCCCCTTCTTCCTGTGTTCCTTCATCTTGACATAGACGACGTAATCACTTTCGCGCCGAGAACAGAGGCGGCAGGTAATCCTTGACCAGGGAGGGGCCCTGAGGTATTTCAGGTATTTTATTTCCTTGAGTTTTCTCTCGTCCATTCGGCGCTTATCTCCCGGAGTATTTCCGCTTTTAGCAGCATCCCCATATCTTGTCGTGAAAAGTATAACAACCCGCGGAATGGTACGCAAGGCGGGCGATCGATTTTCCGGGGAGAAAGTTTCCGCGTTCAGGATGGGCGGAAAAGGTTGGATGCGGGCCGTGGCGGGCGGTTCAGGCTTCTGAGGGGTGCTCCTGGAAAACCGTGGCGAGGAGGCGAGCGTAGCAATCCCCGATGTTATTGTTTTCCATGTTTTCCTCCTTGGCCGGCAGCTCGAGCTCCCTCAGTTTATCAACATAAAACCTATAATCTATAATGTCGATGTAGAACGGAGCTCCCGGATGATGCTCCGCAATAACATCTATCCTGTCATCATAGGTTTCCTTGTTTAGCTCGAGCCCGATGCAGCCAAGGTTCCGCAGCTTCCGCAGGTCCGATACGAGTTCGTTCGAGCCGCGCGCGAATATGCTGGAAAGCTCCTCGAAGCTGGTATTTACTATCCCCGTCCGCGGGTTGGCCTTTATAACGAGTTCGAGAAACAGGACCTCGAGATAGGGCTCGAGCGGCTCGCGCCCTTTCATCGTAAAAATTTCTTTCACCTGCTTCTTCATAAGACCGGATTCCTATTCCACTACCTCATATTAACTCAAAAGGAAAATCAGAACAACTTTTTTTATGCGAACCACGCCTGTATTTCTACCCTTTGACTACTTTACCGCCTCCCGAGGCTGAACGTAATCTCTCCAGGGTTTCATTAATAATTTCTATTGAGGCTCTATCCAGCTTTCTCCTGTATGCGAGCTGGTCCCCATCGAACATCTCATCGATCCAGGCATCGTACCCGATCTCCCGGATGCGCCCTGCGTGGAAGCCCGGTGTCTCGAACTCGAGGCCCTCCGTCTCTATATAGCCGGGCGGGAATCCGCTCATTTTGGCGAGCAGCGGCCACTCCGTATCGGTGGAGCCGAAATCATCGGAGACAGATTGCTTTAAAATGATCTCTCCAACATTCCTCCTGAAGCTCGAGCATCCCGATGCCACATCCAGCTTCCAGCCGAGCTCACGGGATATCGCCGCGTTAGTGCTCGATTCCGGCTCCCTCTGCTGTGCGGGATGGGTCCCGAACGCCCTTTCGGTTCTCCCGATAATGAGAAAGTCATTCGCGGGTACGTCCGTCCCGAGGACGGTTATCAGCTCATCTTTGTATGAGAGGATCCAGTGGATGAGCCTGTCGAAATCGAGGTGCAGGATGAAATCGGCCCCCTCCTGAACCGCCATGCTCACCGCGAGGCGCCTCCCCCTCCCCATCTTTTGCTCCCAGCTTGCGGGCTTCGCCACCGCAATCGCGTTCGGCAGCCTATCTATCGAGCCGATGGTCTCCCCGGCTGTCCTCTCCGTCGCGACGGCACATACGGCACTGAAGAGTGACGAGATCGCCGGACCACAACTCCGGACGAAAGGAGCCATTCGCCCTTCAGCGTCATGGAGCGTCGTTGCAAGGACTATCTTTTGCTGTGCAACCATTATTTCACTGTTAATAGAGGTGAATTTACGGCGTATTCCTCTCCCGGGAAGATAAAACCCGTATCTCGTGAACCATTAGAGAGGGGTCCTTGGACCCCTCTCTTTTATTATGGGGTGAGCGACGGGATTTGAACCCGCGGCCTCCTGGGCCACAACCAGGTGCTCTAACCAGCTGAGCTACGCCCACCACAAAGATGTATAATGTAGATAGAACAGCTTCCGAAAGTTAACTTTATTTTAGGCCCTCCGTCAAGTTTTGTCCACAATGCGAAGAGGCTGCGGATTATCCTCCGGAATTTTCAGCGCCGGCACCCGCTGTCTATTCCTGGTCCGCACAGGGCGAAGGAGCCGGGCTAAAAAGAGCCACAGAAGGACCTTCCCCATCCCGAGAATGGTAAGAGGCCTGGTAACGCTTTCGACCCTTCCTGCCTTAACAGCCGCCACGACGCTCCCCGGATCGTCCTTTTCCGACTCCACCAGCGAGAATGAGCGGCCGAACTGGAAGAAGAAGTGGGCGTCCGACGTCCCCACGAGCGGCAATCCATAACGCCGTGCGTACCGCTCCGCTTTCTCATTGAGGTTAATATGCTGCGAGTAGAAATGCGACGCCTCCAGTGCGTCGAAGAGGTGGAGGTTCTCCTTGAGGCTCTTCCCGAGACACACCCTGGCCCTATGGAACGGATGGGGAGCTATGATGAGGGTCTCATCGTCCTTGATTTTCTCCAGCTCTTCGAATGTCCCGATCCTCTTATCGAGCTTATTCCCACGCAGCCTTGAGTTGATGACCAGGACGTGCTTCCCCCTCACCGATATCTCCGAGCCCGGTAAAAGAAGAATCCCCCTCCTCCAGGCGTACTTCTTAAGTTCGTCATCGAAGGTGACAATATTATGGTTGGTAATCGAGAGAACATCGAAGCCGAGCTTCGCCGCCACATTGATTAACTCCCGCGCGGACATCTCTGCAACGTCCTCGGGATCCTCCGCCGTGTGGACATGTAAATCGCATTTTATTGGGGACACTCTTTGGAACTCCTTGCCAAACAATGAGTTATCTGGAAACTATTTTAGGAGGGCGCCCGGTCCTCGGTCTTGGACGCCCCTGCCTAATACCCATTGCCATTAAAAAACTCTCGCTTCCTAATACGTCAGTGTTGCTTTTAAAATATTTTTCTTCCGCAATCGCCTTTTCCTTATCCAGCAACCACTCCCTGTAAGCTTTCCGTCTTTCCTCGACGGTAGTTCCCATTGCCGTCCATTCGGGATCGGGAGTAACGAGCGGATCGTTTTCACCCAATACGTAAAACCGAGCGCTCGACCATGGCCATTCCCAGGGGACGGTCACCAGGCCGGCTCTCACTGGGTTTCTCTCCACATAACGAGCGCATGCAAGAAGATAAGAAGATTGCTCTATGGCTTGGCTTTTAAATCTGCTTTGGAACAATCGCCCTGCCGTATTATATCGCTTATGGTACCTCCTCGCGTAAACTTGCTGCAGGCCTCCAATAGCCTTAGAGAGACTCCAAAAATCTCTCAACTTTAAAATTAAGTGAAAGTGATTATGCATAACACACCAATGATAAATGGAAAATTCAAAGAGTTGCGCGTATCTGGCTACTATTTTCAGGAAGGAATTGACATCCCTTTGATCATGGAAGATGTCATGCTTGAGAATGCCGCGGTTTATAATATGGTAAACCAATGAGTCGCTGAGTTTATATTTTCTTGCCGTTCGAGGCATAAGATTATCCTATCACAGAACCGGAGCTGAGCAAATAGTTTCCAGTTAATACTTTGTGCCGTAATTAGTTGCCAAGAGTGTCCCCAATTTTCCGCCCCCCGAAAGGAAACGGATCACGCCCTATCTCGCCCTCCCTCCCCTTCCGGAGATAGTTGTTCACGTAGCGAAGGCACTCCCCCCGCGAGTATCCCTCGACCACGAAACCCAGCGCGTCTCCGAGAGCCTGGCCTATGAGACAGCCGCTGTATTGTTCTTCCCGGGGTACTTCCACATATTTGCTTGCCGTTTTTACCATCAAGTGGTATTATAACATTGCTGCTTTGGAATTTTTATAAAGCAGATATCTCCGGCGAAGCCGGAGAATTAATAAATTCGCGAACGAAGTGAGCGAATTTATGATCTTTGATATGGGGGCGAAAAGGTTTCGACTGATCTAGGAAACCGGTAGCGGCATGCAGAGGTTGAGAGGAGGCCTCTTCCCGAAAGGGACCCTGAGCTTGTCGAAGGGTAAAACACCTCTCACACCAAGTAACTGCAGACGAGCAGTTCGCACTAGCTGCTTAAGCAGCTACGTCCACGGGTCCGGCCTGCGGGGCCCGGATGGACGACCGGAGCAGGCTGGCCTCGAACCCGAGCCACCGGGGCAAGAGGCGAGATCGTCTTCGTGGAGGCTAGTTCTCCGTAGGTCCTGTCCGCCGGAGTTGCGGAGAGCGAATGAAAAAGACGGACTAAGCATGTAGAGGCTTCCGGTGACATATTTCAGGACGCGGGTTCGATTCCCGCCGCCTCCACCAATTTTCTCTGTAAGGCGAAAATTTAGTGATATTGGATACACGACGGCCCTTTATTTATTGCGCAGGGCCCTTTCAATGTCCCGCTCCATCTCCCTCTTCTGTATGTTATCGCGACGGTCGTAGAGTTTCTTGCCCCTGGCTACCGCCATCTCGACCTTAGCCCGTCCCCTCTTGAAGTACATCGACAGCGGCACAAGTGTGTACCCCTTTCGTGAGATCAAGCCGAAGAGCCGTTTTATCTCCCTCTTGTGGAGAAGGAGCTTCCGCTTTCTATACGGGTCCAGGTTAAAAACGCCGCCCTGTTCATACGGGCTGATGTGCATGTTGTGGAGAAAGACTTCGCCGCTCTCGACCACGCCGTAGCTGTCCCTCAGGTTGCCCTTTCCCTGGCGCAGTGACTTCACCTCGCTTCCCACGAGCTCTATTCCGGCCTCGTAGGTCTCAAAGATGTGATATTCCCACCGCGCTCTCCTGTTTGCGACGATGACTTTCCTTCCCGCATCGCCAGTCGCCGGGCACATATTAAACCTCCAGTATACTGCAATCACATTGTATGATACTCCAGCCCCCCGGTTCATAGAACGACTTTTTGACCGGTGGCGTCCGCGGCTTCAGGATTACAAAGAGGAACCACTATTTTCACGTATAAATTTGCATTTGACATCGGATGAAGCCGTCCCTATATTCACGTCAGGCATGGATAATTTTTTCAAGACAGTATGGGGCAGCTGCACGTCGTTCGCTTTCTACCGCAAGGTGACCGGGCTCTCGTTTCTCCAGTGCCTGAAATATATTGTCCCGTTTTGCCTGATCATAGGCGCCCTCCTTTATATCAATCCCTCGCTGGAGCTGCTGAAGATATCCCGGCAGCTCCGTGAGTGGACTGACAAAAGCCTTCCCGAGATACGCATAGAGGACGGGATAATATCAATTGACGCGCCGCAGCCGTGCTACCTCGAGCCCGCGGGGATACTGGTCCCCGCCGGTGGAGAGGGGCGGACGAGAAACCTCAAACTGGCATTCGACACGACCGGCGAGATCGAAGCACTGGATGAAACCGATGATGCCGACGTTCTATTTCTGAGGGATACCTTGATCGTGCGCGGGCCGGCAGGTGATGCCACAGAGGTTCCCCTCAAAGAAATATGGCTCTTTTCGAAATACAAGGAAATCACCATCAGCAGGGAGAACGTCAATAAATACCTGCCCGGAATAACCTGGCTTCTGGTCATACTTCCCTTTGTCATAACCGTCGTAGCCAAGCCCATCCAGGCGGTCGCCTACAGCCTCATAGGCATGATCGCCGCCACGCGGGAGGGGAAGAGATTCATCAGCTTCAAGGGCGTTTATAATATCAGCCTCTTCGCCACCATCCCCGCCACGATCGTATCCGCGGGCGTCCAGCTGCTTCGTATCGATTTCAATCCCCTTTACCTGATGATCTTCTATTCGTTCGTGGCCATAGTGTTCGTCATCGGCGCGATTACCAATATGAGGCAGCCGGCGTAAAGGGCTGGAAAAAGCCCTGGCTTCCGGTTATTATTCGGACGGGTGAATTTTCCGGGAATGCCGAAGTGGCGGAACAGGCAGACGCGCTACGTTCAGGGCGTAGTCCCGCTTATCGGGGTGGGGGTTCGAATCCCCCCTTCGGCACCAATAAAGCGGTTACTGGTTACTAGTTTCTGGTTTTTGGTTGCTTGTTTCCGGTCAAGACCCCTTGTTGCGGCTGGATGCGACGGTTTCAATGAGTTCTGTGGCAGGTTATTATCCTCGTTAGGCATCCAATGGAACAGAATCGGCAGTGTCAACTATTGAAGAGAAATCCCGTTCCCTGACGCTCCTTAACCTCCTGGTTTTTGCAGCGCTACTGGCGCTTTTCCTCTCCCTTTCAATCCACCAGATAGTCAACTTCGATATATGGTGGCATCTCAAGACCGGTCAGTACATCCTGCAGAACCTCGCCGTGCCCGGCTCGGACATTTACACGTTTACCTACTCCGGAAGCAGGTGGATCGATCACCAATGGCTTTTCCAGGTTGCAATTCACCCGATTTATTCATTCATGGGACCGGATGGCTTAATAATCTTCCAGGCCCTTATCCTCGGTGCCGCCTTCATTTTCATCGTAAGGGCGGTTCCCGGCGGTCCACCCCTCGCCGTTTCCGGAATTATCGTCATGTGCGCAATATTTGTTTGCGAGGAGAGGTTCATCGTCCGTCCGGAAATAATCACCCTTCTCTTCACAGCTGTCTACATCTTCATCCTCAAGCGGAAAAGCGCGGGCCTGATCCCCTTCATCCCCCTTCTTCAAATCATCTGGGTCAACATACACGGAGGGTTTATCATAGGCCTTGCCATCCTCTATCTCTACCTCATCGGGGAGATAATTCAGGGTTTGCTGTCTCGAGAGCGCGGGACGGGGGATCGCCGGGCCCTGAAAACGCTTGCCTCCGTAGCCGTGATATCGACGGCCGTCTGCCTTCTCAATCCCTATGGAATAAAAGGCGCCGTGTTTCCCTTCACTGCTTTATCCAACATGGGCGGGAGGGAAAGTCTTTACTCGATGAGTATCGGGGAATTGCTCCCCCCTCTTTCATGGGGCCCGATGCATGGAAAGCAACTCCTCTCCGGGGCAGCCTCCTCGATAAAGCAGCTTCTGTCTGCCAACGTTACCCACTCGGTCTTTTTCTTCAGGATACTCATCTTCCTTTCGGCTCTCTCCATAGTTCTTAATCTCAGGAAGCTGAGGATCTCCTCGCTCCTCGTATACGCAGCGTTCCTGTATCTTGCGCTCTCCGCGCGGAGAAACATGGCGCTCTTCTCGCTCGCGGCCATTCCCCTCTCAGTTGAAAATTTCGCGCCCCTGTGGGGCCGCCTGGGGGGGAAGAGAAAGACGAAAATGGCCGCGGCGGCTATAGCGGCGGCAATCGTCCTTCTCACTGTCTCGCGGCAGCTCCCCTCCATTATCTCCGGCAGGTATTATATGAAGGACAATATCACGAAGAGATTCGGCCTGGGGTTCTCTCCTATGATGTATCCTCGCGAGGCGGCCGCCTTTCTCAAGAACGCGCCCCCCGCGGGGCGCATCTTTAACGATCTTGCCAGCGGGGGGCTCCTCATCTGGGAGCTCTCCCCCGGCGGGAAGGTCTTCGTGGACGGGAGGCTTGAGGTCATCCCCGTGGATTTCTACCGCGGGTACCTCGAGACCATCAGCAGCCCCGAAAAATATTTCGACGAGGTCGCCGAGAGATACGATATCCAGATGGTCATACTCAACCACCGCGCGGTCGGCCGGAGGCTCCTCGATTTCCTCCACCGGAGCCCTCTCTGGCAGCCCGTCCATTTCGACGAGATCGGCGTCGTCTTCTGCAGGAACAGCGCGGAGAACGCGACTTTCATCAGTGAGCATCTTATCGACTTTGCAACAACCGCGGGCGACGAAGCTATCCAGGGGGAGTTCCCGTACGGCCACTTCTACCGCGGGAGCTTTTTTATGACGATCGGGCTCCACGACAAAGCCTTCGAGGAGTACCGAAAGGGACTCCGGCTCTTCCCCTCCTACGCTCCGGGCTATAACGCCATGGGAAGAATCCACGAAGAGCGGGGGGAGATCGATATAGCGCGCGCTCTTTACCGGAAAGCCCTGGAGATCGACCCCGTCCTCTTCGATGCGCACCTGAACCTCGGCAACCTCGAGCTCCAGAACGGGTCGATCGAGGAGGCACTCGCGCAATACAAGAAGGCGCTCGCAATCAAACCCTCGAGCCTCGACGCCACCGTTAACCTGGGAACCGCCCTGTACAAAACGGATAATGTTGCCGGAGCTATCGAGCAATACAGGAAGGCCCTTGCTATCGACCCTGCCTCCGGGGCGGCGATCAGAAACCTTCGCATTGTGATGGATAACCAGTATAATTAGTTGAATCCGTGGTTAAAAAACGGGAGGTGGGGAGATGAAGAAAGCACTCGAGGAATTGCTGGCGAAGGAGAAAGTGAAGTACGAAGTCATAAAACACGATCTTGCCTACACGGCCCAGGAGATCGCCGCCGCAGAGCACATCCCCGGCAGGAAGGTGACGAAGACCGTGATAGTCAAGGCCGATGGTGAACCCAGGGTCCTGGTCCTGTCAGCCGCAAGCATGGTGGACTTCATGAAGCTGAAAGAGGTCCTTTCCTGCAAGGAGCTTGTGCTCGCATCGGAGGAGGAGATAGCCGAGTTATTCCCGGACTTCGAGATAGGCGCCATTCCCCCCTTCGCGCAGCTCATCAATGTGCCCGTATATCTTGATGAGCGGCTTTCGGAAAACGACCGGATCTCCGTCAACGCCTGCTCGCACACCGAAGCCGTCATCCTTAACTACGGCGATTTCGAGAAGATATCCGGGGGGCTTAAAGCGTCCTTCAGCAAACATATATGAGCGGCCCCGCAGGCCCCGCGTTCTTCCCGCCGGGCTGCGCTGATGCTACTTTCGCGAAGGCGCTCCCGAAAGAATCCGCTCGTATCGGCCGGTAATGGCGCCGGCTTCGAAGCTCTCGGCCCGCCTCAAGCCGCCGCCAGAAAGCGCGGACGCCAGGCCGGGCCGGGATATGACAGCCGTCAAGGCGCCGGCCAGGGCACCAGGTTCCTCAGGGGGCACCAGTAGCCCGTCCCTGCCGTGGGTTATGATCTCCCCGGGACCCCACCTGCAGTCCGACGCCACCACCGGAGTCCCAAGGCACATGGCCTCGACGATCACGTTGCCGAAGCCCTCCCACCGTGAAGGTAACACAAGTGCCGTGGCCCTCTTCATGAAGGGGTATGGATTGAGCCTGAAGCCGGGCAGCTCCACCCGCTCTTCCAGGGCCAGCCTGCCGACCGAGTCCCTGAGCCGCTCCTCATCCTCCCCTCGACCCAGGATAATTAACCTGGCCGGCGGCTTGGTGCGGACCATGGCCATGGCCTCCAGGAGAAGGTCGAAGCCTTTCTGTCGTGTGAGCCTCCCGACGGCCACAAGAAGAGGCCCGTCTTCGCGAAACCACCTGTGGTCAACGTGCTCCCCGGCCAGGGCCCTGGTTCTTGCAATGTCGACGGGGTTGCCTATGGTCACCGGATCGTAGGGCAGCCTGAACGCATCCTTGAACTCCATCGCCATCCGCCGCGAGAGACATATAAGCCCGCTCACCGCCCGCCGGTAGGACCACCGGCAAAGCGCCTCTTCCAGCCGCGCCCCCCGCCGGCTCCGGTCAAACCGGTAGACTGGAGAGTTGGTCTCGCGGGCCCAGATGGGAATGCCCGGGCCAAGCGTCAGGCGGGCGGCCCATGCCGCCAGCCCGTTGACACAGCCCACGGTCATGACCACCGCGGGCGACACCCGGCGAAGCGCACGGATGAGCCGCATTCCCCCGAACCTGATGCGCGAGGCCCCCAGGTCCACAAGCGGGACACCCGCCGGCACCTGGTCCAGCAGCTCGCCTCTCTTTTTGAATAGCACCATCCAGGGTTCGTACAGGCGGCGGTCAAGGTGGGCCAGGAGGGTGAGGGCCACCCGCTCCGCCCCTCCGCCACACAGCTCGTCCATGACCAGTGCCAGCCGGAGCGGTGCCCCGGGCGTGGTCGAGTCACGCATGGAGATTCTTCACCAGCTTCAGCCTCCGCACGGCGGCATCCTCGATCTCCGCTTCGGTGAAAATCCGGAGCGCCTCATCGGGCGTCTCGGCCTTCCTTAGCCTTGCCACGAGACGATAGTTCCTCAAAAGCCTGCTTAGCTTCGCGAGGACCTTCAAATGCACGGCCTCCCCCGGGGCGCAAAATAAAACTATGACGTGCGCGAGATAGCCATCCTCGGACTGGAAATCCACTCCGGTTTTAGATATCCCCATAACGATCCTGGTGTTTCTAAACCGCTCCTCCAGGATACGACGGGGATGCGGCATGGCCACTTCCCTCGCCACGGCCGTGCTGCAGAGCATCTCCCTTCTCCTGACGGCATCGAGAAGGTTTTTCCCGCTCTTCATCTTGTAGACGGAGGCAAGGTGGTCGACCAGCTCTTTAATGGCCTCGCTCTTTGTCCCGGAGAAGAGGTTGATGACAATGTTTTTCTTCGACAGGAAGGAAGAGACGCATATCGTCTCCCTTTTCTTCGTCACCTCGAGCTGGGCCAGCTTGCTCGGCTTGAGGCGGGCCGCCTCCACCCTCGCCCAGTCCTGAAGCACCTCCTTATCGATAAACCAGCAGCCGGACACCTTGCAGGCGGGAATGATGCCGTTCCGGACAAACTTCCGGACGACAACGAGGCTCATGCCGAGAAAGGCGGCAGCATCTTCAAGTGTAAGCCTTTCCATACGTTTTTTCTCCCGATTATTATTATGCCGGGCACCAGGTACCTGTCAACGCTTTTCGAATTGCGCGCCGGGCGCCCATGCCCTATGATAAATTCCGTCATGAGAAGGATACTCTCTCTCGCAGTGCTGGCCTCGGCCGGCTTTGTCCTCGCCATAGCCCCGTGCCACGGGGTCGAGTTGGACATACGGGAGCTCGTGCTCGAAAACGGCATGCGATTCCTCATAGTCGAGCGGCATGACTCCCCCGTTGTCTCCTTTAACATCGTTTATCTCGTCGGCTCCGTCGACGAGCGGCCCGGCATCACCGGCGTCTCACATTTCCTCGAGCATATGATGTTTAAGGGCACAAAGACAATCGGCACCAGGAACTACCGGGCTGAGAAAAAGATCATTCATGAGATCCGGGATCTCATGGAAAGGAAGGACGAGACCGATGACGAAAAGGCCAGGGAACGCCTGGCCGTGAAGATAGAGAAAGTGCGAGAGAGGCAAAGGAAGCTCATCGTCAAGGACGAGATATGGAAGATATACCGCAAGAACGGCGCGGTCGGTTTCAATGCCTCCACCGGACGTGATTATACCTCGTACACCTGCTCACTCCCGAGCAACAGGATCAAGCTCTGGGCCATGCTGGAATCCGACCGCATGGCGAATCCCGTCTTCCGGGAATTTTACGCCGAGAGAGACGTTGTCTGCGAGGAGCGGCGGATGAGGATTGATACAGACCCCCGAGGGGCCCTCATGGAGCGGCTCTACGCGTCCGCCTACATGGCGCACCCCTACAGGTGGCCGGTGCTTGGCTGGGCGTCGGACATATCATCCTACACCCCGTCGGAGGTGGAGCGCTATTTCCGGAGGTACTACTGCCCCGCCAATGCCATCGCGGTCGTGGTGGGCGACGTGTACATGGACCGGTTCAGTAAGCTCGCCGAAAAGTACTTCGGCCGCATCCCCGGTGGGTCCCCTGCCGGGAGGGTCGTGACAAGAGAGCCCCCGCAGAAGGGCGGGAAGCGGGTTCGCGTGGATTTCGATGCGGAGCCCAGGCTGACCATCGCCTACCACGCCCCGTCGGTTTCGAGCGACGATCACTACGTGATGGACATTATAGCCACCATCCTTTCCGATGGAAGGACGTCCCGCCTCTACAAGAGGCTCGTCCTGGAAGAGCAGTCCGCCCTCTCGGCCGGCGCCTGGTTTGCCACGAGGAAGTACCCGGGCCTCTTCGTCTTCGAGGCCGCGCCACGGAAGCCCCATACGATCGAAGAGGTCCGGTCATCGATAGACGAGGTTATAGAAGGGTTGAAGAAAGAGAGGACGGGCGAGGCCGAACTGGCCAAGGCCAAGAACAAGATAGAGGCGGATTTCATCCGGAGCCGCCGGTCCAACAGCGAGCTGGCGGGACATGTCGCGTATTTCGCGGCAATCACCGACTGGCGCTACATTAAAACCTATATTGAAAAAATCCGCAGCGTGACGCCGGCCGACATCCAGGAGGTTGCCGGACGCTATTTCACCGACGAAGCCAGGACAATCGCAGTCCTTGGGAGGACGCATGAGGAATAGCGCCGCTTTACTTCTCGCAGTCTTCATTTTGACGGGGGCGGCAGCGGGCGCTCTGGCCGAACACCCCTCGGATCTCACCTTCCCCCCCCTCGATTTCACGCCGCCGCGTCCGGCGCGCACGGTGCTGGACAACGGTATGGTCGTCTATCTCCTCCCGGACAGGGAGATTCCCCTCGTCTCCATAACGGCGTTGATACGAGCCGGCGAGCTCTATGTCGAGTCTAAAAAGGCCGGCCAGGCCTCCCTCACGGGACACATCATGAGGACCGGCGGGGCCGGATCGATGAAGCCGGAGGAGATCGACGAGAAGCTTGAGTACGTCGGGGCGGAGCTTTCCGTCGGGATCGGCTACGACTCGGGAACAGCCTCTCTATCGGTGCTTAAAAAAGACCTCGACCTCGGCATGGAAATATTCTCCGCCATTCTTATGAGGCCGTCTTTTAACCGGGACAGGATCGATCTGAGGAAGCGGCAGATCGAGGAGGAGATCCGCAGGGAGAACGACGTCCCCTACCGTATCCTGGCGAGGGAGTTCAGGAAAATCCTGTACGGGAACCACCCCTACGGGAGGAGGGCCACGGGCAATATGGAAAGCCTCCCCGGGTTATCCAGGGAAGATCTCGTGCGATTCCACGCCGGGTACTTCCACCCGAACAATATTATCCTGGCCGTCTCCGGCGATTTCCGGGAGGACGAGATGCTCGGGAAACTAAAAAATGCTTTCGGAGCATGGAAAAGAGCGCCGGTCGAATTCCCGGACCCATCGCCGCTCAAGAGGAAATATTTCCGGTCGATCGACCTCGTTCCCAGGGAGATCAACCAGTCGAGCATACGAATAGGCCATTTCGGAATTACCTGGAGAAACCCGGATTACTTCCCCATTACTGTCATGAACTTTATTCTGGGGGGAAGCAATTTTACATCCCGGCTGACGAAGTTGATCAGATCCGATGAAGGCCTCGCGTATTATGTAGGCAGTGCCTTCATCGAGCGCCACGACCTGGGGATATTCGCCGCTGATTGCCTGACGAAGAGCGGGAGCACGTCCAGGGTCGTCTCCCTGATGCTCCGGACGATAGAGGGCATGAGGGAGAAAAGGGTTGGCAGGGAAGAGATATCGATGGCCAAAGACGCTTATGCGAACGCCTTCGTTTTTCGCTTCGAGACGAGTGAGATGATAGTCAATCAGCTGGCCGAGTATGAATACCGTGGCCTCCCCCGCGACTTTCTCTATACCTATATCGATAAGATAACCGCGGTGACCGCAGGGGATATCCTGCGAGTCGCCGGGGAGTATCTCCACCCTGAAAAGGCGATCGTTCTGGTGGTGGGGAACGAGACCGCGTTTGACGAACCCCTCGCCGCACTGGGGCCCGTTAACGTCATAGAGATTGAATAGGCTACCGGGGCGGGCCCTCGCACGGCCGCTCACCCCGTCAAAGCCCCGCTTGGTGCCGCTCAACGCGGTATTCGCTTCACGATGCCCGAGAGGACGGGAAACCGCGTGAAAACCCTGTACTCGAGGAGCTTCAGGACGGTGGCCATGTCCCTCATTTCCTCCGCGAGGGGCTTCCGCCCCGTCATCAGCTCGACAGCCTCGTGCCCGAGCTCCTTCAGGTACTCGGAAACGGTCTCGTTGTCTATCTTCTCTTCCAGGTAGCCGATTATTGTATCGAGCTCACCCTGATCGAGCCACACCGCGTTGCACCTGACACAGACATCTATGACAGTTCCGGTATCGCCATGCTCGACGCGGTGCAGCCTTTCACCGCACGACGGGCAGGTCTTTTCCGAAACCCCTATCGCATGCTCCTCTAGGTCCTTCCACAGATCGAGATCGAGCCAGCGGAGAAACCTGTCCTCCCTGTCCTTTATCTCCTCAAGCTGCCGCTCTCCAACCCAGAGACCGCGGCAGCGGGGGCAGGACACGACCCGCACTCCATCCCTCAGGGAATCCGTGAGGGCCTCCTTGCATACGGGGCAGATCATCATTCCTTGCTGAGAAACTTGCTCAGGGCAATGCTGTCCAGTGAGACCAGGAAGCAGAGGACAAGTAAGTCCTCGCCGAAGTCTATCCTTCCTATAAGGCGAAGGATTAAAAATAGTATCGTTCCCATCTCAACCTCCTTTTATTTAACAATTAGCTATTAACAATTAACAATCAGCAATTCGATAATATATACCACTCATTTGCTCTTGGCTAGCTCGTTGAGTATTGCCACGCCTCTTTCTATGTCCTCGTCCGACGCCGCAAACGATATGCGGAAGTGGCTCTTCCTCTCGGAGAAGACCTCGCCGGGGATAATGAGGAGATTTCTGGCAATCGCCCTTTCCGCGAACGCGTTTCCGTCGCCGCCGGGGGCCCGCGGGAAGATGTAGAACGCGCCACGCGGCCTCTCGACAGTGAAGTTTCCCTTCAACCCCCCGTAAATTGCGTCGCGCTTACGCCTGTACCGGTCCAGGTGTTGGGATATGTCGTGGTCCATCGCGAGCAGGGCGGCGTGTTGCGCGAAGGAAGGCGCGCAGACAAAGGTGTATTGCTGTACCTTGGCCATCTCCTCGATGATGCTCTTCTCCGCGACGGCGTAGCCGACTCTCCAGCCGGTCATGGCGAACGTCTTGGAGAATCCGCTCAGAGTGACCGTGCGGTCGTAATGCCGCGCAACGGGGACGTGCTCCCCCTCGTAGATGAAACCCTCGTATATCTCGTCAGAGAGAACGATGATGTCGTGTCGCTCCGCGACCCTGGTTATAGCTTTAATCTCGTCCTCCGTGTAGGCCGCGCCCGTAGGGTTGGCCGGTGAATTCATCACCAGGAGCTTCGTCCTTTCCGTTATGGCGCTCGCCACTGCTTCCGGCGTGAGCTTGAAATGCGGATATGTGTCCACAAACACAGGCTCACCGCCGGTAAGCTTGCATAGGTGTTTGTACATGACGAAGTAGGGGTCGGGGATGATGACCTCGTCTCCCTCCTCCACGAGAACGAGAAAGGACAGAAGCAGCCCGCCCGACACTCCGGACGTAATGAGAACGTTATCAGGGGAGGCTTGCAGGAAGTCGTACCGCGCCGCCACTTTCTCCCTGAGCGGTACCAGGCCCTCCGTCGGTGTGTACTTGTTGAACCCCTCCTCCAGCGCCTCGATCGCCTTCCTCTTGATGGGCTCCGGGACATCGAAATCGGGCTGGCCGATGCTGAGGTTTATCGGATTCTTCATCCGGGAGGCCAGGTTGAAAACCTTCCTGATGCCGGACGCATCGATGCTCTTTGTCCTTTTCGTGATCATCCTGTGACGACAACCTGCATTATTCTGTCGGGTTCCTCCGGATCGTGGGGAACGTCGCTGGAGCACACGACGTATTCAATGTCATCTCCCTCGTTCACTATGGCGTGGGGGATATTCGGGGTGACCCTGACGATAACCCGCCCGGCCCCGGTGGACCGGTAGCGTTTCCGCTCACCGTTCTCGATAGTATGGATCGCAACATTCGGCCCCATGCAGATGGATTCCGTCTGCCTCAGATGGTAGTGGTTGCCCCGGACCTTGCCCGGCATGATAGTGATAACGTGGACATTCCTGACGTTCCCCGAGAGGAGGTCTTCCCCCATAACGGGCTCGTAGAGCTCCCCCCGCTCATCCTCGAAAACATCTATGATAACAATCTCCGGACTCATCTCTCCGTCACCTCAGATGCCATTTTATCTCCCTGTCGTTAAAATTTGACGCTGACGGGCTCACGGCTCGCAGGCTCCCCGGTCTCGAAATACTCCCTTTCACCGAACCCGAAAGCGCCGGCGACCAGGCGCGCTGGAAAGACCTGCTGCATGATGTTGAACTTCATCGCGGCATCGTTATAAAGCTGCCTGGCCGAGGCGATCCTGTTCTCCGTGGAGGAAATCTCTTCCTGGAGCGCTATAAAATTTTCGTTGGCTTTCAGCCGGGGATACCTCTCGGCAACGGCGAAGAGGCTTTTCAGCGCCCCCGCCAACATGTTCTCCGCCTCGCCATGTTCCTTCACCGTCTTCGCCGCCATTGCCCTTGTCCGGGCCTCGGTCACCTTCTGGAAAACCTCTTTCTCGTGGGCAGCGTAACCCTTGACCGTCTCCACGAGGTTCGGAATCAGATCGTACCGCCGCTTGAGCTGAACGTCTATTTGCGCCCAGGCATTATCCGTCCCGTTTTTCAACCTTATAAGCCCGTTATAGACGGCAACGACATATCCGGCGATAATCACGCCGGCGAGAACCAGTATTCCCAGGACAATTAACACAATCATCTAGCCTTCCTCTTTTTGTTTTTCATTTTCTCCGATCATGATACAGGTTGTTGCCCTGCGTGTCGATCGCGACGATGGCGGGGAACCTCTCCACCTCAAGCTTCCTGATCGCCTCGGGGCCCAGGTCATCATAACCGATCACATCGGCCTTTCTGACCCTTTGCGCCAGTAGCGCGCCGGCGCCTCCTACCGCGGCAAAATAAACGGCCCCGTATCTCACCATCGCGTCCACCACCTCCCTCGACCGCTCCCCTTTTCCGATCATCCCCCTTAAGCCAAGCCGGATAAGCCTCGGCGTGAAAGCGTCCATCCTCCCGCTCGTCGTCGGCCCCACCGAGCCAATGACCTTGCCCGGAGGTGTCGGCGCGGGACCCGCGTAATAAATAACCGCGCCTTTGAGATCTATCGGTATATCCTCTCCCCTGTCCAGCGCCTCGACTATCATTTTGTGGGCGGTGTCGCGTGCGGTGTAGATCGTCCCGGTTATTTCAACCCTGTCGCCCGCTCGCAGCTCCCTGGCCGCGCTCTCGGCCAGGGGCGCTGTTAACCTGATAACCTTGCACGATTCCGTCTTCATATCTCTATCGAGGCGTGCCTGTAGACGTGACAGCATATATTCAGCGCCACGGGAAGACCCGCGATATGGGTCGGATAGGTGTTGACGGCCACGCTCAAGGCCGTCACCCTGCCCCCCAACCCCTGCGGCCCTATACCGAGCTTGTTGATCTCTTTCAGTAAATCGTTCTCCATCCTTCGCGTGTTCTCGTCCCCGCTTGGTTTCCCCAGGGGTCTTGTCAGCGCCTCCTTGGACATGAGAGCCGCCTTTTCGAAAGTGCCCCCCACCCCTATCCCCACAACGATGGGGGGGCATGGGTTCGCCCCGGCATTCTTGATCGTATCGATGACGAAGCGCTTGATGCCCTCGTACCCCTCCGTGGGTTTGAGCATCCTGATCGCGCTCATGTTCTCGCTCCCGAAGCCCTTTGGAACCACCGTCACCCTCACCTTATCGCCGGGCACGACACTGAAATGGATGACCGCCGGGGTGTTGTCCCCGGTGTTCATTCTCCTGAGCGGATCCGCGACCACGGACTTCCTCAAATAACCCTGCCGGTAACCCCTGCGGACGCCTTCGTTTACGGCCTCGCTCACATCCCCCCCGGCGAGGTGAACGTCCTGTCCCACATCGAGGAAGACCACCGTCATGCCCGTATCCTGGCAGATCGGGAGGTTCTCGTTCCTGGCCACCTCGAGATTTTCAAGCAAGACGCGGAATATTTCGCGCGCCGTGCCCGGCTCCTCCTCCGCCATGCCCTTTTTAAGGGCCTTTATCAGATCGTCCGGGGCGAGGACGTTCGTCTCCATGCACATCCTGGCAACGCCGTCTTCTATGCTCCGCACGTCAACATCTCGTACCATCGGTACGCACCCCTCGTTTACCGGGATTGTCGCAACCTCCCGGACCTATTTCAGTACGGGGGACGGTTTTGTCGGCTCGACGAGGAGCTTGACCTCAAGTTCCCCGTCCCCCGGCCGCCCCTGGATAAACTCTTCCTCGATCTTATCCTGCAGCGCCTCAAACAGGCCCACCGCCTCATCGTAAGCCCTGTCGAGCTTCCTCTTGTCGGCCCTGAGCGCGGCGGTCTCTTTCATCTCGCGCTTGCTTTTCTCTGCCAGCTCTTCGGCTTCCTCAATATCATCATGGAGCCTCTCGATAAGATCCGAGACCTCGATCAGTTCATCCTCGACATCCCGGTAAAGGGGATTCAGCGAGCGGGTCTCCTGTCTCTGCGATCTCACCTCCATGGCCTCCAGATTAAGCCTCAATTCGCCGATCTGTCTTTCCAGCTTCCTCGTCTTATTGCCCTCGCCGTACTTCGATCTGACTTCCTCCAGCCTTTCCTCTTTCGACGCGATCGTTCTTTTAAGCTTCATGACCCGGGGGCCGTATTGCACCACTGTTGATGTAACGATGTACTCTGGAATATTGCCAAGCTTTTTCTTGATAGCCCGTCTCTTCGCCCCGGCCTCCTCCATCTCCATCCTGTGCTTCTCGATCTTGATCTTTGTTCCGGCTACAGCAGCGGCCATTCTTTCTTCGGAGAGAAACTGTTCATGCCCGATAACCAAATCGTCGAGCTGCCTCTCAGCATCCTCTACCCTGTCCCGGGCCTCATCGAGCCGGGCCCTGAGAAAAGCGAGCCTCTCCGAGTCCCCCGTTTCCACGCCTTCCGATACAATCCGATCCGTCAGCGCCGACATCACGCGGCGGCACACGACCGGGTCATCTAGATCAAGCCATATCCTGAACCTGTCATCCTCTATTATCTCTGCATCGACAGAGCGCCTGATCCTTCCTCGAAGTTCAGCCTTCTCGTCATTCATTCCCTTCACTGCGCTCCTCAACACGGACCAGTCGCTCAATCGTGCCCTCAGGTTCTTCAGCACTACCTCCCGCTCTTCAGCCGGCCGGCAATTCAGTCTCTCCACCAGGATAATCGCCTCCGAGCGATAGAGCGGTTTCTTCCGGGATTGTCCGCCCGTGGATGAGGAAAAGACAACAAGGATTATAACTGCACAGATCCCCGGTGCCGATGATAAGAATCCGCTGGCGGCAGCTTTTTTCATGCCGGGCTGGTCGATACGAATACCTTGACTCTCTCCGGTTCGCCCGCTTGTGACAATAAACCAGTCACCGTATCTCTCTTTGCGCGCCCAGCAGGACTCGAACCTGCAACCACCGGATTAGAAATCCGGTGCTCTATCCGTTGAGCTATGGGCGCATCCGGTTGGCCGGGCGGCTCGACCCACCCCCCTTTATAGACAGGAAAAGAGGCGTTATAGTTTAAGTAGCTTGCTAAGCTCCTGGTGCAGCCTCTTTATAGCCTTCTTGTTGGACCTCCATTCTTCAAGGTGAGCCATGACATACTCTTTGCCCGTACACAGGCTCTCCTGCTTGCCGAGAAGGTGTGATATCTGTTTGAGCAACAGAAGCGCCCTTCCGTATTCAGGGGGACATCCATGGAGATTTGCGAGCGCGTTATGCGCCTCCTGCCGTCGGTTGATCATATTGTCCACCAACTCCCCTGTCAGGGTATCCTGTAGAAGGCTGAGCTGGTATCGGCTGATCGAGCCCTCCCACGAAAAGACAACGTAGCGGGCTTGCTTGAACTGCTTTCTCCAGTTTTGCTTCACTTCCTGGGATTCGCAACGATGCCCAGCAGCAAGAACAGCCAGAAGCGGAACGAGCAAGAAAACTGGTGTTTTTGCCTTCACCATCATCGCGGATCCCCTCGGTTCATCATTTTTCGGTTAAAGCTTAAGCAACCGCTCCAGTTCTTCAAACAACCCATCCACCTTTTTCTTGAGCTTCTTCTGTTCCTCGAGCTGATTGAAGGCCACCTGCCTGTTCTCCGCCATGAGCTCCATCTTCCTCAGGATCTCGTGGATTTCGTTAATTATTTCGCAATCTCTTTTATAATCGTCGGGACATCCGCCGATCTCGTTAATCGACTGGCGGGCGGCTATACTGCCGTTTATCAACCTGTCTCTTTCACTGGCATCCGGCCCCCCCCGAAAAAGCACCGCGTTGTAATAATTATTCACGGCCGTGTTGAAAAGCAGCATGTGATGGCGCGCTCTCTTGATCTTCTTCCTCCACTGCATATCCCGAGCGCGTCCATCCGGCGTAAAGGCAAGCAAGGCCGACGAACAGATTATAAATAGAATTATTTTCCTGACACCGTGCATGATCCCAGCCCTTTTGAGAGTATTGTATCAACCGGTTGTGGATATTTACAACTTATTGTTCTCCGTCTCTTCCAGTTCAGCCGGACGGCTCCGCATCTTCGCCAGTTCCTCGACGAGCCGCTTCTTTGTCTTCTCCTTGTCCCTCATCCTTCGATTGCCTCAAGAGCGGAAGGGATTTAAAAAGTACCGGAAACCATATTGATGGTCGCAATTACTGAACGCCACTCGAACTATCTTTGGCATAATTCATTTTTGAATTTCAAAAATAGTTGATTTTATTTTGAGTCAATATAGTGGATTGCTTCGTCTATCACAGAAATATCCTTTATCTTAGAAGAAAAAATCTCACCTTTGATTTTTTCTATCTCGTCTATGCTTTCAACAATAAAATCTGAAAAGGTAAAGATGAACGGGTGAATCCAGTCCTCAACTAATTTTCCATGAAAGACCACATTGGGACGCCTATGATGAGTATCTTTAGGAAGAATGGAAATAACCGGTTTATTAAAATACTTTGCAATAACGATTTCTTGGGCGGTTCCTACCCCAAGTATTTCTTCGGCGTTAACTATCACTAATGAACTATCTTTTATGTGTCTACAATCTTGGCCAACAACTGCTAAAAAATCACCTTCATCTAATTCTTTATGGTAGGGTTCGATGAAATCAGCTTCAAAAAATTTCTGCAGAAGTTGCTTGTATTTACTTCTCCAGTCATTAAATATTTTTGCTTCCGCGTCTCCTTTTGGGACACTGCCTGCCAAATAAATTTTCATAGTTTTTCTATTTTAACAAATCATCCCAAGGCAGTGCCGGATGCGGCTAAATCTGCCTTCGGCAGATTTGACGCAGAACCGCCCACCTTTCCCAACTTAAGTTCAAGAGTTGGTCGGGGCGCCGGGATTTGAACCCGGGGCCTCCTGCTCCCAAAGCAGGCGCGCTAAACCGGACTGCGCCACGCCCCGATTTTCTCCATACCATTAGGTTCTGCAATACTTTTTACTAATGAAACCGCCTTATTGCCCCCTCTTCACTTCGTTCATCGGGATCTAAGAATTTCATGGTATTTAGCTTCGCTACGCTCGCTAAATACCTGAACTTCTAAGACGGACTGCGCCACGCCCCGATTTTCTCCATACCAAGCCATATTACCAATCGAGAGGAGCCCTTGAAAGCGCTTTATGGGCCGCCGGCCGCCGTGCTTTCTTTTATGAAGCTTTCCGCCACCTCGGCGATTGCAAGCTCCGACATGACGGTTAACATCCTCACCGGGTCGGGATAGCCGGGAATCTTCTCTGTAAGGAGCTGCTGGGCGGCGAAGGGGTCGGCCATATTGAACGTGAATTCTTCCTCCAGAAACTGAAACGAGTTCAGATGGTGGTTCGCAAACCACAATATCTCTCCCGACCCGGAGTCCAGAAGCTCGACCTCAAACGTGACAAACGCGAAAGGGATAACCACCTCGCCCGAGCCGGCGCGCGCACTTTCCACGATCATCCCCATCCTCCCCCGGAAAACGGCGTCCACCCCGATGTCCCTGCACAGGTCAACCACCTGCCTTCTGGTTGTCACCTCCAGCATGTCCGGGGGCAGCAGTGAGGCGATCCTTTCCGGGGGAATCACCTCGAAACCGCCTGACCTGGAGATCGACGCTGAGAAGCGCCCGGCGGCATCGATCTCCACGATTCCCTGTGCCCCGCCGGTGGAATCCTCTTCCCACGGGGGCCCCTCCCCCACCATAAACGGCATGACGCCGATACGCTTGAGGCGAAGGGGACTGAAGTCGACGGCGGCAACAACATCCGGCGCGAGCCTCTCCTGCGGCAGGAGGCCGAGATCGGTGGTCCTGCATGACACGAACAGGCCAACGGCGGCCGCAAGGAAAGAAATCCCGGCTGCAGACAATATTATTCTCCCGGTAGCCGGCATTTAATCCATGCTCTATTTGCCCATGGCCTCTTTGCGGGTTATCAACATTTCCTTCGCGATAGATGCGCGCGCTCCGTCCGGCCGGAGCCGGAGATAACTGCAGCAGTGTTCGATTGCTTTCTTCGGTTTTCCCAGCCGATCACCGTAAATTTTCGCCAGGTCAATATGGACCTCCGCAAAATCGGAGTCCAGTTCCAGCGCCTTCTCATACTCCCGTATCGCCTCGCT
The DNA here is from genome assembly GCA_030765135.1 of Candidatus Tritonobacter lacicola. Taxonomy (GTDB): domain Bacteria; phylum Auribacterota; class Tritonobacteria; order Tritonobacterales; family Tritonobacteraceae; genus Tritonobacter; species Tritonobacter lacicola. Next base: position 34,889 of record JAVCDC010000009.1, read on the forward strand.
GAACATATTTCTCCTTGCGTAGCACACGGCGATATTATTGTGGAGAAGCGGGGAGCCGGGCTCTTCCTCTATCGCCCTGATGTACGCTTCTATGGCGGGAACATACTCCGCACACCGATGATGGAGGATGGCGATCTTCCTCGACAGTCCCTTTGCCGATGGATCAAGCAGGATGGCCTCCCTGTAGGCCGAGAGGGCATCCCCCTCCTTTCCTGTTTCACAGCACAAGTTGCCCAGCTCCACAAAGGCGGGCGCATCCCGCCCCCCCTGCTCGACATATCGTTTCAGTTCCTCTATGGCGGCGTCTTTTTTGCCCGCCGCCATGTGAAGAGCGATCAGTCTTTTCCTTATATCATTCGCCGCGGGCGCGCGCTGGATGGCCCGTTTCAAGGTGGACGCCGCCTTATCGGCCTCCCCGGCTGTCTCGTACATGTCGGCCAGCTTAATGTAAACGTCCATTCTATCCGTTCCGTGTTGGACGGCCTCTTCGAGGCTTTTAACCGCCCCTTCGATATCGCCCCTCGACTCCTGACAGGAAGCGATGTGGGAGAGAGCCTGCGCCGATGACGGCTGGATACCCAGCGCTTTTCTGAAAAGCTCCTCCGCCCTCTCCATACTGCCCTCCTCGGTTGATATAATCCCGAGACCGATCAGGGAATCAACATTGTCCGGGACCCTCTCCAGGACGCTCTCGTAAGCCCTCCGCGCACCGGTGTAATCGCCCATCTTGACGTAGCAGCGCCCCATTTCATTAGCGAGCCGGGTGGATCCGGGAAACCTGGCCGCGCCAAGGGCCAGAATATCAACCGCGCTCTTCGTGTCCTGCCTTTCCTCCTCGTAAAGCCCGGCCAGCTCGAGGTACGGGCCTGTATCGGAGGGCTCTCCACCGATTACTTTCTCGTAGCAGGCTATGGCTCCCTTCTTGTCGCCCGCCATGGATTTGATCCTTGCGTAAAGCTCGTCCAGGCCGGGGTAATCCATGCTCCGCTTCATTATAAAATCAAGCTCTGAAAGGGCTCTTGCCGCCGACCCGCGTTCGGCGTGAATTCGTGCCATCTGGAACCTTGAGTAGAGGTCTCCCGGGTCCGCCGAGAGAACGGCGCCGTACTCCCTCAAGGCCTCGGCGTAGCGCTTCTGTTCGAAGTAGGCGTCGGCCAGCCTCTGGCGGATTGCCGTGTTGCCCGGAGCCTCCCTCAATGCCTCGTCGTACTGTTCAATCGCCGTGAGATATCTTCCGTCCTTGCTGTAGATATCCCCCATATCGGAATGGCTGGCGGCCCGGTACCTGGCCCAGTATTTCTCCATCTTCCCCCTGTCCACGATGTTCTCCGAGTAGATGAGGCCGAGCTGAAAATTGGCCCGGGGGTGGCCTGGATCGAGCTTCAGGACCATCTCGTATTCCCGGCACGCGTCTGTATAAAGGCCCTTTTCGTAGAAGCCGTCGGCCCGGCGGCACAGTTCCTCGACAAGGCCTGAGTAAGCCCCCTCGGCTGCAGATCCCCTCCTGCCCACGGCCTCTGCGGACACATCGGATGGTATTGCCTCGTCGCCGCCGGTTCCTTTCTCGATTTCCCCGGAAATCCGCTTTATATTGCTCATGCACTCGGCAGCGCGTGACCCGACAATCTCCGGGAACCATCCGGGGCTCACGGCGCCGGTCCTTTCCAGCCATTCGAGAGCGGACTTGTAATTTTCAAGGACCGCGAGCCTGTCCCCACTGCATTCCGATTCGACGGCCTTCTGGGCGGCCTCCAGATATTTCTTGTAGAGTTCGATAGGATCTCCGGCGGCGCGAATGGGCATGATCAGGGAAAGCAGCACCAGGAGAAGGAAAAAACCGGGCGGGAGGCCTCTCCCGATGGAATCGATGCCTCTCACATCCATAGATTTCTGTCCAGGCTCCGGTACTGGATCGATTCTGAAATATGGCTCTCCGAAATCCTGCCGGCCCCTTCCAGGTCGGCTATCGTTCTGGCCACCTTCAAGATCCGCGTATAGGCGCGAGCGCTTATGCCCAGCTCCTCTATAGCCTGCCTTAAAATTTGCCGGACACCACTATCTATGCGGCAGTATCTCCTGAGGTGCCGCGAGCCCATTTGTGAGTTGCACCAAACGCCCTGTGAACGGAATCTTTCGTTCTGAATATTCCTCGCGCGGGAGATCCGCTCCCGCACCTCGGCGGAAGGCCCCGACGTACTGTCCGAGAGGATCTCCTCCTGCCCGAGGGGCGGAACGTCGACGTGGATGTCGATCCTGTCGAGGAGAGGCCCGGAGATCTTCGAGATGTACCGCTGTATCTGGACGGGTGTGCACCTGCATGCTTTGGTCGGATGCGTGAAGTAGCCGCACGGGCACGGGTTCATCGCGGCGACAAGCATGAACCTGGCGGGAAAGGTGATGCTTCCCACCGCCCTCGATATGGTGACGACTCCGTCCTCGAGGGGCTGCCGCAGGACCTCCAGGACGTTCCTCTTGAACTCGGGAAGCTCATCGAGGAAGAGGACGCCGTTATGCGCGAGGCTGACCTCGCCCGGCTTGGGATACGCCCCTCCCCCGACCATACCAGCGTCGCTAACCGTATGATGGGGGCTCCTGAACGGCCTCGTGCCCAGAATAGACCTTCCCGGGCCCATGAATCCCATTATGCTGTGAACCCTTGTCGTCTCCAGCGCCTCCTCCAGCCCCGGCAAAGGCATGATCGATGGGATTCTCTTCGCGAGCATCGTCTTTCCCGCCCCCGGAGGCCCGATCATGATAAGGTTGTGCCCGCCGGCCACGGCGACCTCGAGGGCCCTCTTGACGTGGGCCTGGCCCTTCACGTCGGCCAGATCCACGCCGTACTTGCGGGACTCCTGGAACTCACTCTCTAGTTCCAGCGAGGCGGGCTCTATCGACAGGTTACCCTCGAGAAACCTGACCACTTCCACCAGGTGGCCGAGGGGGAAGACGTCGATCCCCTTGACCACGGCTGCCTCCGCGCAGTTGTCCCCGGGGACGATAAGGCCTCTCCTGCCGGCGCCGCGCGCCGCCATGGCAATGGGAAGCACCCCTTTTACCGGCCTTATCGAGCCGTCCAGGGCAAGCTCGCCGAGCACGATATAGTCGCCGTAACTGCTCCCCCTGAGCTGCCCGGTGGAGGCGAGAAGGCCGATGGCAATGGGGAGGTCGAAGCTCGGCCCCTCCTTCTTGATGTCGGCGGGGGCGAGGTTGATCGTGATCTTTCTGCCCGGATGCTTGAAGCCTGAGTTCCTGAGGGCGGCCCTGACCCGGTCTTTGCTCTCCCGGACGGCAGCATCGGGCAAGCCCACCATGACCGTCCCGGGCAGGCCCTCGGATACGTCGACCTCGATTTCGACGACATAGGCGTCGACCCCGAAGGTAGCACTCGAATAGACCTTGGAAAGCAAGACAAGGCTCCTTATCCCTGACACGGACAGATTAAGTATTGCCTATAAACAGACGATGCGTCAAGGCGATAAGGACCAGGCACAGGCATCGAAACCCGGGCCCGGCTGAAGGAGCACTTATTTTTTCCACTTCTTCAGCATTCGCCCCTTCAGCTTGGGAATCAAGCCCAGCACCCCGTATTTTTCAAACCGCCTGTATGTCAGGTAGAACAATTCGCGGGTGAACCCGAACTTGTTGCATATCTGTCCGATATGGGGCTTCCCGTTGGTGGCAGCCGCCCTCATCATCTCGAGCTTGACCTGTATCCTGTCGTTCGGATTGATGAGATTTTTCAACGTGTATCTCTTGGCCTTCGTGATCTTTCCTTCCCCAGGCTGCTGCCCCGGCTGGAGGACCTTCTTGTGTTCGAGGCGGACCTTCCCCCCCAGCTCCTTCTGCAGCCCGATGTGGGATTTTCCAAAAAGCCCGTACACGCCGAACTTTTTCATCCTTCTGTCGAAGACATAGAAATCATGGCGGCTGAAGCCGAAGAGCCGGCTCATCTTGTTTATATCCGCCCCGGGCGTCGCGTATATGCCCCTGACGAACTCGTATCTCCTGAGGATCTCGTCGGTTTCAATCGGATAGCTGTACTTTCCGTTCCTCCAGATCAACCGGGAAAAATGGGAGCGTATGTTGGCGTCGACCCTCTCCAGCAGTTTTTTCGCGCTGAAAGGCTTGCAGATGTAATCGGATGCGCCGCGCTTCATCACCTCGACGGCCACCTCCTCGGAGCCCCTCCCGGTCAGCATGATTACCACCACCTCGGGCATGAACTTTTTCACCTCGGTGAGCACTTCGATTCCATCGATGATGGGCATCGCATAATCCAGGATGATGACCATCGGTGACCTCTCGCGGACAATCGCCAGACCCTCTACGGAATCGGTCGCAAAAAAGGCGTCGTACCTGGCTTCCTTAAAGAGATCCTGCAGCAGCTGGCAGAGTTCTATCTCGTCGTCGATTATCAAAATTTTCTTTTTCGCCATAACTTCATCTCCTTGCTATATCGCTTGAGACCCGACCGCGCCGGCCAGGAGCGTTGCTGCCCTTCGCCGGTGCTCGAGTCCCGTCCCAATGTTACCATATTTTCTGCGCCGGGCCTGTTCCAAACAAGCCTTATTCCAGTTCACCGCTTTTTATCGCCGACCCTTTCCTTGACCTGCGCGACGATCTGCTCGCAACCCTTCCTGGCCAGATCATAAGGCTTGGCAGTATCGTCCATCCGGAACTCGCCCCGCCACATGGTCTCGCCCGTGTGCGCGTCGACCATCTTCATCCGGACCGAGACCCTCGACTGCCTGAGTGTCCCGTAAAGGTACGTGTAGTATTCGACGACGTCGCCGACGACCAGCGCGTCGGCCCTCAGGGCGCTGCTGATGTCCTTCACCTCCCGTTCGGAGAGGAAGCCCGACACTGGCTCGGGATAGATTTTATCGAGCTCCTCCTTCACCGCGGAGGGCCCTTTGACCTGAAGCTTGCTGACCCGGGACAGGCGGTTCGCGAACAGGCCGGAGACTATCATTCCGGAGTCCTTCGGCCACTTCTGTTTCACGCCGAATATACAGCGCCGCCCCTCGTGGGTCTCGTCGAATGGAACAACGGCGACACGGTCCACCCATGTATATTTCCCGAGCCGGGGATCGACATCGACCCTTATGACGTTTTCGTTCATGTTCCTCATGCAGCCGGCCGAGAACGCGGCCACGAGAAACACCTTAACCGTTATACTCAAATGCTCCTTCAACATGCTCCGCCGCCTTTCCTCCGACAAACGTCAGGACGTCAAACCGGCACTCCCTGTCCTCCAGGCCGAACCTCGCGATATAATGGCTTGCCGCTTTCGCTATCCTGCGCCTCTTCTTCCTGTCAACAACCTCGAGGGGGTCACCGTGGCCGAGGCGGGACCTCGCCTTTACCTCGACGAACACGATGCTTTCCCCGTCCCGGGCGATGATATCGATCTCCCCCTGGGGAGTACGGTAATTTCTCGCCAGTATGCGAAATCCTTTCCTCCTGAGAAGACGAACGGCCGACCGCTCGGCCTCTCTGCCGCGTTCAACCGACGTTCTCCTCACTCAACATACCCTTCAGCGGTTCAAAGCTCCGCCTGTGCACCCGGCAAGGCCCGAACGCCCTGAGCCGGGCGATGTGGTCCGGCGTGCCGTATCCCTTGTTTCTCCGGAACCCGTACGCCGGAAAAATCCTGTCATACAGCAGCATAATCTCGTCCCGGGTGACCTTAGCCACTATGGACGCCGCCCCGATCACCTCGCAGAGGGAATCCCCGCCTATCACCGGTGTATGTGGCACCTGAAAGGACCCAATGTCGGGGCCGTCCACAAGAACGTTAGCGGGCCGCGTGCCGATATCATCGAGGGCTTTTCTCATGGAAAGAAGGGTTGCATTCCGGATATTGAGGCGGTCGATGACATCGGCATCGCCAACCCCCACGCCTATCTTCACGCGATCGTCCTCCACAAGCCTTGTGTATATCTCCTTCCTTTTCCCCGGAGAGAGCGTCTTCGAGTCGGCTATCCCCTCGATCCCGTGGGATGGCGGCAGGATCACAGCCGCAGCCACGACGGGACCCGCCAGCGGGCCGCGGCCCGCCTCATCAATACCGGCCGTCATCCCGGCCCGGTTCAACCCACTCTTTCCTTCACCTTCGCCTTCTTCCCGGATCTGCTCCTCAGGTAATAGAGCTTTGCCCTCCTGACCTTGCCCTTCCTCGTAACCTCGATCCGGGCTATTCGGGGGGAGTGAAGGTAGAAGGTACGCTCGACGCCCTCGCCGAACGATATCCTCCTCAGGACGATCGTCTCTTTAACATCCCGTCCCTTCCTCCCTATCAGGGTGCCCTGAAAAACCTGAATTCTCTCGCGGTCACCCTCAATAATCTTCAGGTGAACCGCAAGCGTGTCTCCTATCCTGAAGGCGGGCAAATCCGTCCTCAGTTGTTCTTTCTCCAGAAACTCTAGCTTCATTTTTAACCCCTGAGTGTTAACTGGTACATTTAGAAATAAAAACCGCCCTGGTCGCAGCTCAATATCTTCCAGCGCTAATCATCACCCTCTTTTTCGAGTACTAGTTCTTCTTTCGCCTGCTCCAGAAGCTCACTGTCATCATCTGCGAGGTTATACCGCCGGAGCAAATCCGGCCTCCTGGAGACCGTTCTCTTAAAGGCCTCTTTCCTTCTCCATCTCCGGATGGATTCGTGGTCTCCTGAAAGGAGTACTTCCGGCACCGTCCTCCCCTCGTAATCGGGGGGTCTCGTGTAGCTCGGGTAGTCCAGCAGCCCGCTCGTGAACGAATCGTTCGCAACGGAAAGCGGCTCGCCGACAGCGCCGGGCAGCAGTCGCGTAACGGCATCGACAATGACCATGGCTGCGAGAGATCCCCCCGTCAAAACGAAGTCGCCTATAGATATCTCATCCGATACAAGGTTTTGCCTCACCCGCTCGTCCACCCCCTCGTAATACCCGCATAACAGCAGTAGGTGCTCCTCGCGCGACAGGGCCAGCGCAGTCTCCTGGTCGAACCTCCTGCCCTGCGGCGACAGGAGTATGACGCGGGACGAGGGCCTTCTCAGGCTTCTCACGGCCCTGAAGATCGGGTCCGGCATCATCACCATGCCGCCGCCGCCGCCGTAGGGCCTGTCGTCAACCGTGCGCCTCCTGTCATCCACGTGGTTGCGCAGGTCGTTGACGGCTACCCTGACGAGGCCCCTGTCTATCGCCCGGCGTACGATGCTCTCTTCGAACGGCCCCCTGAACATACCGGGGAAAATGGTGATTATATCTATCTCAAGCACGGCAGGAACAACCGGCGCGTCAAATCGCATCTTCGCCCCGACTCGATAACGTTATTCAACAATCTCCAGCATCGACCTGATGCCGGCTCTGGCGGCTACGGCACCAACCAGCGTCCTCAATGACCTTATCGTCCTGCCGTTTTTGCCGATAACCTTCCCGACATCCGAAGGGTTGACCCTGATCTCGAACACGGTAACCTTCTCGCCTTCCACGCAGGTCACCGACAACTCCTCCGGATTATCAACAAGGTGCCTGACGATATCTTCCACGAACACGTTGATTTCCATATCTCGATCTACCTCCTTCCGGGCACCTTTGACAGGACCCCTAGCTTCTTGAAAAAAGACGAGACTGTCTCCGTCGGCCGGGCACCCTGCCCCAGCCAGTAGAGAGCGCGATCCTCTTTTAGCCGTACGTTTTCTTCACTCGCCAGCGGATCGTAATATCCTATCTCCTCTATAAACTTGCCGTCGCGGGGAGCCCTGGCGTCGGCAACTACGATCCTGAAAAAGGGCCTGTTCCTGGAACCCATCCTTTTCAACCTTATTCTTACAGCCATAGATTCTCCTTCATTTCTGCAAAATTCGCCGGCGGCACCGGCAGACCCGAATCACACCAGCTGGGTATTATCACAAATTATAATCTTTACGTCAATATATACAACAAAAAATGTTTGACGACCACCCGCAAGCACCCTCCTCATGAAAACCGCTCAAATCGCAACTCTCCGCAGCCCCGGTCCCCATCAATCAAAGAGAGCCTTTCTCCCTCCATATCCGCGCGCCAAGCGCGGATAATTTCTTTTCTATGCCATCGTACCCCCTGTCTATGTGGTAGACGCGGTTCACCTCGGTACGCCCCCCGGCGACGAGCCCGGCAATAATCAATGCGGCGCTGGCCCTGAGGTCAGACGCCATGACGGGAGCGCCGCTCAATTCTCTCACGCCCCTGACGATAGCGCTCGGTCCCTCGATCGATATGTTGGCGGCCATCCTGTTCAACTCGGGAACGTGCATGAACCTCTCGGGGAAAACTTTTTCGGTTATGATGCTGATGCCCTCGGATACCGTCATGAGGGCCGTCAGCTGCGCCTGGAGGTCCGTTGGAAAGCCCGGGTAGTGATGCGTCGCCACGTCCACGTTCCTAACGGATCCGGTCCCCTTTACAACAACAGACTCTCCGTCCCTGCGTATCTCCACGCCGGCCTCGGCCAGCTTGTCCACGACGGCTCCCAGGTGATCATGACGGGCGCCGGCGAGAACCACCTCTCCGCCCGTGATGGCCGCTGCAGCCATGAACGTTCCCGCCTCGATCCTGTCGGGGATTATTGTATACTCGGAAGCCGAGAGCCCTTCGACGCCATCGATCTCAAGGATATGCGACCCGTGTCCCCGTATCCTTGCCCCCATTGATATCAGGAACTCCGCAAGATCCACAATTTCAGGCTCGCACGCGGCGCCGATGATCCTCGTTGTGCCTCCCGCAAGAACGGCGGCGGACATCACGTTGGCGGTCGCGAGGACGCTTGGCCCGAACCTGCCGGCCAGAAACACCTCGGCGCCCCTCAACCCGTCAGCCTCAGCCTCGATATAGCCGTGGTTGAGCTCGATCCTGGCACCCAGGGCGGCCAGGCCCTTGAGGTGCAGTCCGATCGGCCGGGGGCCTATCACGCACCCGCCCGGCAGGGATATGCTGGCGCGGCCGAAACGAGCGAGGAGCGGGCCCAGAAAGCATATCGAAGCCCGCATCTTCTTCACCATTTCGTAGGGCGCGTCGCCCCCGGTTACTCCGGAGGGATCGATCCGAACGGAGCATCCGTTATCAGAGAAATCCACCGTCGCGCCGATGAACCTCAACATCTCCGTCAGGGTGTTCACGTCGGAGACCCGGGGTGCGTTTCGTATAACACAGGGGCCCTCCGCCATAATCGAGGCGGCCATGATGGGGAGGCATGCGTTCTTCGCGCCGCTTATCTCGACAGTCCCGCGGAGGCACGCTCCCCCCTCTATGATCATCTTTTCCATATCGGCCTCTAATTACTTGGTAGTGCGATCTATTTATTCGCCTCTCGGATTTATTTTTCGCATTACGCTTAACGATTTTTATTCGGTTGTGCAGGGTCCTTAAAGGCGACGGCCACCCGCGGCTTGCCGTTGATGTCCCGGCGCAACTCAATATCTCCGTAACCGGCTGCCGCAAGGAGCGCTTGGACGCTGCCGGACTGCGCATGGCCGAACTCCAGAACGACGACGCCGTTTTCGGAGAGGGCCCCGTAAGCCGTCCTCACAACGCGCCGGACCATGTCCAGCCCGTCGGGACCGCCCCTGAGGGCAACGGGAGGCTCATGATCCCTGATCTCCCGCGGAAGAGCCTGCCATTCGGCATCCGATACATACGGGAGATTGGCAACCACAAGGTCGAAGCTGCCTCCGGCGAAAGGCTCCAGGAGATCGGCGATGAGGAAACGTATTCGCCCATCCACGCCGTTGAGGGCGGCGTTCTCCCTCGCGAGGGATATTGCCTTGGCAGACAGGTCCGTCGCCCAGATCTCGCCGCTCGAAATGTGCCGGGCGAGGACCACCGCTATGTTGCCGCTCCCGGTACCCACGTCGACGATACGCCTGAAATTCATCCCCCCGGCCGCCAGGTCCAGAACGGCATCCACAACCGACTCGGTATCCGGGCGTGGAATGAGCGCCCTGGAATCGGTCAGGAACTCGCACGTATAGAATCCAACCCTGCCCGTTACGTACTGTAAAGGAAAGCCTTCCACCCGGTGCTGAAGCATTCGCTGCAGGGTTTTACTCTTTTTGTCACAAAGAGGACTGCCGGCCTCCAGGTAGAGAGATGCCCTGTCGCGATCGAGCAGGTGGCAGATGAGCCGTTCCGCCTCATCGAGCGGCTTCTCCAATCCGGCACGATCCAGGGCCGCGGCCGACGATCTGAGGGCCGCCTTCACGCTCACGGGTTTCACCCGTCGCCCCTCCCGCCAAGGACGGACTCGTAATCGGCCCTCATGAGGCCGGATGTTATTCTGTCCAGCTCCCCATCCATCACCTTCTCCAGTGAGTGGACCGTGAGCCCTATCCTGTGATCGGTCACGCGGGATTGGGGAAAGTTATAGGTCCGTATCTTCGCGCTTCTGTCACCACTGCTTATCTGCGACCTCCTCTCCTCCGAGATCTTCTCATCCCTCTCGTCCTTGAGCTGTTTCAGGAGGCGGGCCTTGAGAACCCTCATCGCCTTGACCTTGTTCTTGTGCTGGGACTTCTCGTCCTGACACTGGACGACGGTTCCCGTGGCAATATGCGTTATGCGGACGGCGGAGTCCATCGTATTCACGCTTTGCCCCCCGGGGCCGGACGAGCGGAAGGTATCGATCCTCAGGTCCTTCGGATCGATTTTGATATCGATCTCCTCCGGCTCGGGGAGGACGACCACGGAGACGGCCGACGTGTGTATCCTGCCCGACGACTCTGTTGCCGGCACCCTCTGGATGCGGTGAACGCCGCTCTCGTATTTTAACTTGCCGTATACTCCCTCCCCCTCCACGGAGAATATTACCTCCTTGAACCCGCCAAGCTCCGTCGGCCGGCTGGCCATGGGCTCGACCTTCCAGCTATTCATCTCGCAGTACCTTGTGTACATGCGGAACAAGTCGGCGGCGAAGAGCGCGGCCTCGTCCCCCCCCGCTCCGGCTCGGATCTCGACTATGATATTTTTCTTATCCGCCCCGGAGTCCGGCAGCAGTGCTGAAATGAGGTCGAGCTCCAGCTTCGCCTTCTTCTTGCTGAGATCCTCGACCTCATGCCTCGCGAGTTCGAGGAAATCTTCTTCCTCCTCGTCCTGCTCGAGGATGGACTTCCCCTGCTCGAGCTCCCTCATCACCTTTTCGTACTCCACGTAGAGGTTGCAAATGCGCTTCACCCCGGCATGCTCCCTCGCGAACTCCTTGTACTTACCGTATGACGAAAGCACATCGGGATCGCTGAGCAGGGACTCGAGCTCCTTGAGCCTGTCCTTCAATCCGGCTAATTTTTCGAACATGCCTCAACCCCATTAAAAATCGTGCGTTCCTCGTTTGACCAGCACGGCTGACCTGCAGTAAGCCCTGCACGGACAAGCGTAAGACCGCGAACAAGGTACAAAAAACAGGCAAAAAATGCCGGGGCGGACATTCACGCATGAGAGCGGCCGCCCCGGCAACGCTGTATTTACCTACTTTCTGCCGTACTTCCTGCGGAACTTTTCAACCCTTCCGGCCGTATCGATATACTTCTGTTTCCCGGTAAAGAAAGGATGGCACTTCGAGCAGATACCGACCTTTATGTTCTCCTTCGTGGAACGGGTTTGTATAACCTCGCCGCAGGCGCAGGAGATCGTCGTATCAACGTACTCTGGATGGATACCCTTTTTCATAAATTCGCTCACTACGTTCGCTAATTTAGCTCAATTCCCAATCAATAACGTAAAGGTAACACGGGCTTTTTAAAAATAGCAACCCCTTAATTAAAAACCAGAAACCAGTAACTGTCTTTTTACATCCTGCTCATATTCAAGGACATGAGGAATTCAGCGTTCGTCTTGGACTTCTTGAGCTTCTCCAACAGGAACTCCATGTCCTCCACGGCGTTGAGGGAGTTGAGCGCCTTCCGCAGAAGCCATATCCTCTTGAGCTCGTCCGGGTGGAGGAGCAGCTCCTCCTTTCTCGTCCCGGAGCGGGCTATATCGATGGCCGGGAAGACGCGCCTGTCCACCAGCCGCCTGTCCAGGTTCAGCTCCATGTTGCCCGTTCCCTTGAATTCCTCGAATATGACCTCGTCCATCTTGCTTCCCGTATCCACAAGGGCCGTGGCCATTATCGTCAGGCTTCCCCCCTCTTCTATATTCCTGGCGGCGCCGAAAAAACGTTTCGGCTTGTGCAGTGCGTTGGAATCTATGCCTCCCGTCATGATCTTGCCGCTGTGGGGCAGAACTGCGTTGTAGGCACGTGCGAGCCTCGTTATGCTGTCGAGGAGGATAACGACATCATGTCCGTACTCCACGAGCCGTTTCGCTTTTTCTATGACGATCTCGGCGACCTGGATGTGCCGCTCGGCCGTCTCGTCGAAACATGAGCTAACCACCTCGCCTCGAACCGACCGCGCCATGTCCGTCACCTCCTCGGGCCGCTCATCTATGAGAAGGACGATGAGCTTCACCTCGGGGTTGTTCGTCGCGATGGAGTTAGCGAGCTTCTGAAGCAGCATTGTCTTTCCCGTGCGGGGGGCGGCGACTATGAGCCCCCTCTGCCCTTTTCCTATCGGCGTCAGTATATCCATCACCCTCATCGAGATCTCGTCAGGCCCGGTCTCGAGTATGAGCCTCTCTTCGGGATAGAGGGGGGTCAGGTTATCGAAGAGTATCTTGTCCCTGTGGGACTCGGGCTTCTCGAAATTCACGGCCTCCACCTTGAGAAGGGCGAAATATTTCTCCCTGTCCTTGGGCGCCCTGATCTGGCCGGAGACGACGTCACCCGTCCTGAGGCCGAATTTTTTTATCTGCGAAGGGGAGACGTATATGTCCTCCGGGCAGGGCAGGTAGTTGTAATTCGGAGAGCGCAGGAAGCCGTACCTGTCCGGAAGGACCTCGAGAGCGCCCTCCCCGAACATAAGGCCCTTGCTCTCCGCCTGCGCCTTGAGTATCTGGAAGATAAGCTGGTGTTTCCTAAGGTACCCCGTGTCCTTAAGGCCGAGGCCCTTCGCTATCTTGTTGAGCGCGGTGACGGTCTTGCCCTGGAGGGTACTGACATCAACATGTTCGGCGTCGGCGCTCCGGGCACGGGGCTTCTCCTTCTCCTTTTTCTCCATATCGCGCTCCCCGTCTTGTTCTTTCACTTTTTCCAACTCCACATCCTCGCTTTTTGTTTTCTCCATCTCTTCCCCTACCTTCCGGTTAACTTTGTCCATAGTTCATTCACCTGTTTTTTTACCGCTTCCCTGCCGGAGTAATTCCGCACGATGTAATCCGCGCGCCTCTCCTTCTCGGACAGCGGAAGCTGGGCTCTGATTCTGGCGAGGGCTTCTCTCCTGGAAAGCCCGTCCCGCTTGACGCATCGAAGGACCTGATCTTCCTCCGACGCGCTCACGACTACTGCGGCATCGAAATCGCCTAGCATGCCGGTTTCCATGAGAAGCGGCACGTTCACCACCGCCACTTCTTTTTCGCCTGCGGCCGCTTTCTCTCTCAACCAGTCTCTTATGGCCGCCTTCACCTTCGGATGAACAATATCGTTAAGCTTGTTCAGCTTATCCCGGTCGGTGAAGGCGCGTTCCGCCAGCTTCCTTCTGTCCATCCCGCCGTCCTCGCCCACGACGCCGGGCCCGAACTCATCCATTATGCGCCGTCGCACATCTTCATCACCGTCCAGAATGGCTCGCGCGACAACATCGGCGTCGAGGGTCGCTGCGCCCAGGGCCGAGAAGAAACCAGTCACCAGACCTTTCCCCGCGCAAAGCCCCCCCGTAACCCCCACCCTCAGCATGCTATCAGCTCCATAAAACATTGAACCGGAATGAATAATAAGCAAACACCAATAACCAAGATACAAACAATATCCAATGAGCAATAACCAATTATCAAACTGTTTGGATATCGGAGTTTGAATATTGAGATTTGTTTGGTCATTGTATCTTGTATCTTGGTTATTGTTGTTTGGTTATAGCTCGCCCCAGTTCCTTCCCACGGCTGTTCTGACCCTCAGCGGGACCGAGAGCTTATATATCTTCTCCATGATACCTTTTACCTCCGTTTCAGCGGCGGCGACGCGATCCTCGTACACCTCGAATATGAGCTCATCGTGGAGGTTTATGAGCAGGCGGGCGCCGGGCACGTCACGGCAAACGGAAATCATCGCCAGATTGATCAGGTCGGCGGCCGAGCCCTGAACGGGCGTGTTGATCGCGAGCCGCTCGCTCTGCTCCCGGGCCTGCCTTGAGATGCTGTTTATCTCGGGAAGATACCGCCTCCGTCCGAGTATCGTGCGGACATAACCAAGCTCTCTCGCCTCGGAGAGAAGACGGTCGATGTACTCCCGCACGCCGCTGTACCTCCGGAAGTAATTGTCGATAAAGAGCTGCGCCTCGGCAAACCCTATGGACAGCTCCTGCGCGAGGCCGTACGCGCTCATGCCGTAGATGATACCGAAATTTATCGTCTTGGCGCGGCGGCGCATTTCGGCTGTTACGTCCTCCTCGTCCACGCCGAAGACCGCGCCGGCCGTGAAGCGGTGAATATCCTCACCCCTTTCGAAGGCGGAGATGAGATCGGCGTCCCCCGACAGATGGGCCAGAAGACGAAGGTCTATCTGGGAATAGTCGGCCGAGAGAAACAGATAATCATCGGATGCGGGGATGAACGCCTCCCGGATCTTCCGGCCGAGCTCCGTCCGCACGGGGATGTTCTGAAGGTTTGGATCGCTCGAGGAAAGCCTGCCGGTCGCGGTCCCGGTTTGATTGAACGAGGCGTGGATCCTCCCCGTCTCCGGGTTGACGAGATCCGGGAGAGTGTCCAGGTAGGTGGATTTCAGTTTCGCGAGCCGGCGGTATTCCAGTACCTTCCCGGGGAGTGGATGCATCGCGGCCAGCTTCGTGAGAACCCCTACATCGGTCGAATAGCCGGTTTTAGTCTTCTTCTGGACGGGAAGCTCAAGCACGTCGAACAGGACCACGCCAAGCTGCTTCGGTGAATTCACATTAAACGGGCGGCCCGCCTGCTTGATTATCTCCGCCTCGAGCCTCTCGAGATCCACGGCGATCGCGGCGGACATTCGCCTGAGCAGCGCGCTGTCCAGCCTCACACCGTTTCTCTCCATTCCCGCGATAACCTCGATAAGGGGAAGCTCCGTCGAGTCGAACAGCTCCCTCAGCCCCTTCTCCATCAACTCCTTCTCCAGGATACTCTTCAGCCTGAGCGTGATATCGGCGTCCTCGCAGGAGTAGCGGCACACTTCTTCAACAGGCACTTCGACCAGCTTACTCTCGCCCCTGCCGATAAGGCTGCGAATGGGGATCATCCTGTGGCCGAGGTAGTCGAGGGAGAGGGCGTCGAGTCCGTGCGCCCGTTTGCCCGGACTGAGAAGGTGCGATGCCACCATCGTGTCGAAGACGATCCCCTTGAGGCTCACACCGTGCCGGCCGAGGACAAGCAGATCGTACTTGATATTCTGGCCGATCTTTCCGATCGCCGGATCCTCGAGGATCGGCTTAAGTCCCC
Source organism: Candidatus Tritonobacter lacicola (assembly GCA_030765135.1). GTDB lineage: Bacteria > Auribacterota > Tritonobacteria > Tritonobacterales > Tritonobacteraceae > Tritonobacter > Tritonobacter lacicola. The sequence goes on from JAVCDC010000009.1 coordinate 50,404, forward strand.
GAAGTATTACCTCCTTTCCCATCGCGCGGTTAAACGGGATGTAGCAGGCTTCCTTTTCCCTCCAGGAAAAGGATATGCCGACGATCTCCGCATCCATCGCGTTGACGGAGGTTGTCTCCACATCGATCACGAACGGGGACTGCGCGCCCAGTTGAGAGAGAAGCTCTCCCAGCTTTTCCCCGTCGTCAATCAGCTCGTATTTAAGCTGCTCATCGCCTGCGCCGCCTTCGGGCACGATATCCTTGAGGACGCTCCAGAGTTCGAGTTTCCTGAGAAGTTCGACGAGAGAATCGATGTCGGCGTTGCTCCTTCGACAATTCGCCGGCCCGACCCCAATATCCACATCGGTCATGAGCCGGACAAGTCCCATGCTCAAACGCGCCTTATCGGCATTGGCCAGAAGGCTTTCTCGAACCCTCTTGTTCCGGACCTCCGGAGCATGGGCAAGGACGGATTCCATATCACCGTACTCATTGATGAGCCTGACCGCCCATTTCTCGCCCACACCCGGGACCCCGGGCACGTTGTCGCTCGCATCCCCCATGAGTGACAGCATATCCGCTATCCTCTCGGGGCCGACCCCGTACCTCTTTCTCACCGCCTCGGCATCGTAGAGATGGCTCTTCTCGTGGGAGCCCCTTACCTTTATTCTGTCGGTGACGAGGCTCAACATATCCTTGTCTCCGCTCGATATCATAACCTCCATGCCCTCCATCTCGCTCGTACGCGCAAGCGTGGCTATAATATCGTCCGCCTCGTATCCCTCCTTCTCGATCAACATAACCCCGTACGCTTCTATGAATCTCTTTATCGCCGGGATCTGAACGGCAAGCTCATCGGGCATTGCCTTCCTGTGCGCTTTATATTCCCTGTACTCCCTGTGCCGGAAAGTCTCGCCGGGAAGATCCATGACCACGGCGATGAAATCGTAATCTCCCGCGGCAGCGACCAGCATGCGAGCGAAACCGACCACGGCGTTCGTCGGGCGGCCCTCAGAGTTCGTCAGAAGGGGAAGGCCATGAAAGAGCCGGTATATATGCGACATTCCGTCTATCAGGAGGATCTTTTTATTTTTCATCCATATATCCCCCGGGACAGTGCCGGGGACTCGATAAGTCCTGGAGATATCGCCGGATACGCCGTTCAAGCCGCGGGAATTCCCTGCAGGATATCTCTCCCGCCGATAGCTGATTGGGCACGCTGAAATTACGAGAAGATCCGGCTGTTGTTTTCCTTAGACAAGCGGGGTTCTAGACGCAGTTATAAGAAAAAATCTAAAGATTTAACATTCGAGGGATGGGTTAAAAGGAATCCTTGATTAACGCAGATCGAATCTAGATCAGGCTCCGGGGAAAGTCAACAACTATTTTCGCAACTGGAGCAAGACCTGTTCGGGGTCCTGCGCCTTCGAGACGGCATCCTCGTAGGTGATAATCCCCCTGTTGAACAGCTCTACCAATCCCGCATCCAGCGTCCGCATGCCGTACTTGGACCCCGTCTGGATGTCGGATGTGATTCTGTATGACTTCCCCTCCCTGATGAGGTTCTGTATCGCGGGGGTCGCGATCATTATCTCGAAGGCCGCAATACGGCCCTTGCCGCTTGCCTTCACAAGCAGCAGCTGGGAGATAACCGCAAGGATAGAAAGCGAAAGCTGCGTTCTTATCTGGCCCTGCTGGTCCTTCGGGAATGCGTCGATGATCCTGTCAACAGTCCTGGCCGCCCCGGTGGTATGGAGCGTCGCGAATACGAGGTGTCCCGTCTCCGCCGCCGTTATCGCGGCGGACATCGTCTCAAGGTCCCTCATCTCACCCACCAGTATTACATCCGGGTCGGCGCGCAGGCCCATCCTCAGGGCCTCTTTGAAGGTGGTGACGTCCACCCCCACTTCCCTCTGCGTTACAATGCTGCGCGAGTGCCCGTGGTAGTACTCTATGGGATCCTCTATCGTTATGATATGGCAGTCCCTTTCATGGTTAATGATGTTGATCATGGAGGCAAGTGTAGTCGTTTTCCCTGAGCCCGTCGGGCCGGTAACGAGAATCAAACCGCGGGGCCTGAAAAGTATCTCTTTAAGCCCGGGCGGGAGACCTATCTCCTCGAGCGTCATAATCCGCGAGGGGATCAGCCTGAGCGCCATACCGAAGACCCCCTTCTGCCTGAAGACGCTGACCCTGAACCTCGCCTGTTCGCCGTACGAGAATCCGAAATCAACCCCTCCCTTCTCCCGCACCCTCTGCTGGTTCTCGTCGGATGTTATGCTCTTTACAAGCTTCTCGGTATCCTCGGCCTCCAGGGGCGATTCCCCGATATGGACCAGGCTCCCGTCGAGCCTCAATGTCGGAGGCCGGCCCACCGCGATATGAAGGTCCGACGCCTCCTCCGCTATCACCCTGTCAAGCAACTCCGCCATCTCAGCCATTTTTTTATTCCTTTTCTGTTAGCTTATTTCCCGTACTGTAAATAATAAAGCAAAATAAAACCACGGATTAAACGCCCGTCCGGCAGATCCACCGGCCATCCCCGGTAAAAACCGGGCCGGTTCGACTGAGATCTGACGGAGATTGAACGGATTATTTGGAAGAATAAACTTTCTGCTGATTTTTAATCCGTCTAATCTATCCAATCCGTGGTTCCCCTTTTTTGTTGGTGGAGGACGCGCTTTTCATGACGAGATCGTGGACTTTCCTGAATGTAAGCCCCTCCCTCTTCGCGATACGCCGTACGTCGTCGTATTCGGGGTGAACGATCGTGCGGCCATCAGGTCCGCACGCGACCTTTACACGGACAACTCCGAAACCGGTATCCACCTTGACCACCTCTCTCGGGAGCTTCCTCCGGTCCGCTCTCACGATCCTCACTCCCAGTGTGCCTGTCTCCTTGAAAAATGTCTCCGCCACGTCTTCCGTCACCCGGGAAGGGGCTATGGCGGTCACGAGAACGCCGGGCCTGTTCTTTTTCATCTGGACCGGCTGGAGGTAAACCTCCAGCGCCCCGCTTTCGTAGAGGCGCTCCATTAAAAGATCGTAGACCTGGGGGGAAATATCATCGAGGTTGGTCATTATGATATCGACCCCATCGCGCAGGATAGAGCCCTCCTTCACCCCTATCAGGACCCGCAGGCAGTTGGGTAGATCCCCTATCTTCCGGTCCCCGACCCCGTAACCGCTCCTTTCAATCCTCATCGCGGGTATCCCGCCGTAGCCGCGGGAGAGCGTCGAGAGTATGGACGCTCCCGTCGGGGTCACAAGCTCCGCGTCATAACCCGCGGATGTTACAGGGATGCCTTTCAGAAGTTCCACCGTCGCCGGCGCCGGAACCGGCAAGACCCCGTGAGAGCACCTCGTGAGACCCGCGCCGAGGCTGAAGCCGGACGTGTACACCCCCTCGACCCCGAGCTCGTGGAGCAGGTAAACCGCTCCCACTATGTCTATAATCGAATCTGTCGCGCCAACCTCGTGGAAATGGACCTCGTCTATTTTTACCCCGTGGACCCTCGCCTCGGCCACGGCCAGCCGCTCGAAAATCCGCGAGCAGTCTTTCACGACCTCTACCGGAAGACCGCTCCCGGCAAGAACTTCGAGGATGTCCCTGAGGTTCCTTTCATGCTGGCCTCCCGGAGCGGCTACGCTGAACTTCGTCCCGCTTATGAAGTTCGCCTTTGCCTTCCGCACGGATATGCGGTACTTCCCCAGCGGGAGCTTTTTCAAACACGCCTTCAACTTCCGCGCATCGGCGCCCGCGTCGATGAGGGCCCCGACGATCATATTGCCGCTTGCGCCGGCAAAACAGTCGAAGTAGGCGATCCTAGAAACCGGTTTTCTCGACTCCTTCATAATTCATCGATGGCATGCAAGACGGTTCATGAGCGTAGCCGCGTAGCCGGCGCCGAAGCCGTTGTCGATATTTACCACGACTACCCCGGAGGCGCATGAGTTCATCATGGCAAGGAGAGCCGCCAGGCCTCCGAAGCTCGCTCCGTACCCGACGCTCGTCGGGACGGCAATGACCGGAGCGGCAACCATGCCGGCCACGACGCTGGGAAGGGCCCCCTCCATGCCGGCGACCGCCACGACGACGGATGCTCTCATGATCTCCCCGCGGTGATCCAACAGCCGGTGCAGGCCCGCGACGCCGACATCGTATATCCTCTCGACCGGGCTCCCCGTAATCTCCGCTGTAACCGCCGCCTCTTCTGCAACAGGTATGTCCGATGTGCCGGCGGAGATGACGGCGACCGGGCGCTCAAGCCTCGGCAGGGGCCTCCTTTCGACGGTTATGGCCCGTGCCTCCTCATGGTAGACCGCGTCGGGGCACCAGCTCCTTATCATTTCGTACGTCTCCCGGCCGGCCCTGGTCGCCAGCAGCGTATCGGCGCCCTCGAGTATCTCCTTCGCTATCGAGTCGATCTGCTCCGGGCTCTTGCCCGGACAGTAGATGACCTCCGGGAAACCCTTCCTCAGGGCCCTGTGATGATCCACCTTTGCGAAGCGGAGGTCGTGAAAGGGCAGACGCCTCAACCTCTCGACGGCGTCATCGATGGTAGCGTCTCCCCGCTGGAAATCGAGGAACAACCGCCTGATCGCCTCCTCGTCCATGCTATTTCGTTATAAGCCTTCTGATGCAGTCGGCGGTGTTCTCGGCATGGTCGGCGATCCGACCCAGCTCGCGCATGAGGTTCATGAGGAATATCACGGTTACAGGATCCAGCTTGTCCTCTATGCTGAAAAGGGTTTTTGCAAAGCGAAACTGGACCTGATCGGTCAGCCACTCTTCCTTCTGGACATGCTCGATAAGCTCGATAACCTCTTCGAGCTTCTCTGTGGACGATGGATTCTCGAGGAGGTCAATCATCTTCAGGTCGGCCCTGGATACGGCTTCAACGGCGTCCTTGACCTTATCAACAAGCTCGAGAATATCCTCTTTCAGTTCTCCGGGCAGCTTCGTTTTCCTCACCGTGAGAAGCCGGGCGACATCCTGACACGAGTCGGCAATACCGTCCTGTTGGCTGAGAAGGGTAAGAATGTCCCCCCTGTTGCTGGAGCCGAATATGCTCTTCGTGAAGCTCTCCCGTATCCCTCTCTTGATGATATCCGCGTCGTGCTCGAGCCTGCAAGTTTCCTCCATCAACTCTTCGATCTTCTCATGGTCCCCTGCTATGAAGCTTTCGATGATTGAATCCAGCAGGCCCAGGCAATCCATGACCTTCAACATGTGTTCGTAGATCGGACCATAGGCGGGGCGACCGAACAATCCACCGATTTTTTTCATTTGCTTTTCCTCCCGATTACAAGCCTGGCAATGGCCAGTACATGTTCGTTGATTCTATCATAATCGGTGAGGATATCTAAATAAATCGGGCTCGTCTCTATGGCCTCTTTCAACCCCTTCCTGAGCCTCCCGAGGTGGGCGAGCCTGAGATCTCCCTTCCAGATATGGATGTTCTTTCCCTTCGAGAGGGCCCTTCGCGCCAGCTCCGCGTCCCCCGACTTGAACGCCTCGAGGACCGACGAGAAGTTACGGAGCACGGCTTTGTGATAGCGCGATAGGTCGTTCTCCCCTTCGATCGAGAAGCAAAGGTCCGCCTCCATTCTCTTTCGCGCCAGAGGAGCCAGGCCCTTGCTCACAACGTCCCCGATGTTCTCGAGCTCGTCCGTTATGTGGACAAGGGCGGAGACTTCGGATGACTCGCCCCCGTCAAGCCTCCTCTGCGAAATCATGACGAGGTACTTCGAGATCTCCCGGTAGAGGAAATCCGCCCTCATGTCCTCCCTCACTATATCCTCTATCACTGTCGTGCTCTCGCAGGTGACGACCTTGAAGCTTTCCCTCAGCATCTCCCGGACGATTCCGCCCAGCCTCTCGATTTCCTTTCCCGCCTGCGTCAGGGCCATGACGGGGGAGTTGAGAAGCCTCTGGTCCAGGTAAACAACCTTCTCCACCTCTACCTGCTTCCTCCCCGGCGCGATCCGGATAATGACCTTCGTCATGATTCCAGTAAAGCCGATGAATATGAGCGTATTGAGGACGTTGAACAGCGTGTGGGCGTTGGCAACGAGCCGTTCCGGGCTGGCCTTGCCGTAGCCCCCGAGAAAGAGCGCCGTCACCCATTCGGTCAGACGGGCGAATGGTCCTATCCAGAACATGAAAATCACCACACCGGCCACCTTGAAGAACAGGTGGGCAAAGGCAACCCTTTTCGCATTGATGTTCGCGCCGATGCTGCCCAGGAGGGCCGTGGCGCACGTCCCGATATTGGCGCCGAAGATGATGGGAATGGCCGCCTGGAGTGGAAGCAGGGAGGTCCCGTCGGGCAGGGTCTGGGACGCGAGGGTCAGCGCGAGAGCTATCGTAGCGGCGCTCGACTGTATGATTGCCGTGAAGGCCGTGGAGACGGCAAGGCCCAGGAGCGGCCCCAGGGCAGGCCTCCGGCTCAGTACAAGGAGCATATTAACAAACTTCTCGTTCTCTTTCAGGGGGACGACACCTTCCTTCATGACCGCCATCCCGTAGAATATAAAACCGAATCCCATCAGCACGCGACCCATGTACTTCCACTTCTCGTACCTGCTCAGCATGGATATCAGAAGGCCGGCTGCGAGCATGAGAAGGGCGTAATCGGTCACCTTGAAGGCGATAAGCTGGATGGTGAGCGTCGTTCCGATATCAGCGCCGAGAATTACGCCCATCGTCTGAGCGAGGCTCATCAGCGAGGCGTTGACGAAGCTGACGAGCATCACAGTCGTCGCGCTGCTCGACTGTGTGCACATGGTTAGGAATATGCCCACGCCGACGCCCAGGAACCTGTTCGAGGTGAATATTCCCAGGATCGTCTTCAGCCTGCTGCCGGCGACCTTCTGGAGCCCCTCGCTGGTCAGCTGCATCCCGTATATAAAGAGTGCAAGCCCGCCGGCAAGGAAACAGGTTATCTTCATCCAGCCCATAGTATAATTTTTTTCTCTTAATCCGCTTTATTCGCAAATCTTATTGATTTGCGAATAAGCGCCTCCAAGAGAGCATATTGCTCTCTTGGAGGTTTCGGCGCGGCGTTTCACGCCGCGCTCAAGGTTAACCCTGAGCAAAGGCCTGATAAGGCCGTAGTCGAAGCCCGCAGGGCGATTATTCATGAATGCAATAGCAATTCATGAATAAATCGGGTTAAAGAGAAAAATTATCCCATAACTATGTATGCTATGTCCGTGGCGAACGAGTTGACCCTTCTCAACTGGCTGATGAGGTCGAGGTGTATCGCGCTCGTCTCGAGGCTTTCCTTGAGCCCCCGGTGAAGGCGGTCTATATGCAGCTCGATGAGCTGTTTACCGAGAAGGACGATCTCCATCTTTTCCTCCGTCACCTCTCTCGCCTTTTCCCCGCTGTTCTCGAAGAACCCTTCAATGGCTTTCTTCAAGCCCGAGTAGATCCGGAAGTGATAGTCGTTTATCTGCTTCCATCCGTCCGGCGAGAAGAAGAGGTCTTTCTCCGTGAGCTCGACGGCAAGGGGAAAGATATCGCGGTACACGACGGAGGCGATGAGCTTGAGCTCGTTGAGGAGCGTGAGATAACGCGTCTCGGTCTCAACGCCCCCGGAATCCTTCCTCGCCTGGAAAAGCTTCATGAGATACTCGTAAACGGCGTCGTGCAGAAACTCTATCTTATCGTATGCCTCCTCTAAGCCGTGGAGGAAATCGGGGTCCTTTCTCCTGAACATGTCCATGATGCCCCCCGCCATCTCCGAGCACATGCCGGCGAGCCGCCCCAGCTCCTTGCCGGCCTGCTCGATCGCTGCGGACGGGTCGCCGATCAGATCCTCCTTTATGAACTCCGGGGAGAACTTTTCCCTCTCTCTTCCTTTACCGCCGAATATCGATGTCAGCTTCACTCTACACCTCCCCCATAACCGCGTACGCTATGTTTGTCGCGAACGACAGGAGCCTTCTCAATCCGGACATGAGGCTCATGTGGAGGGTGCTCGTTTCGACGGACTCGGGATGTCCCTTCGCGAGCCTCTCGAAGTGCGCCTTGGTGTATTGCTTCTCGAGCTTTACCAGGTTCTGCTTCCTCAGCGTCACTTCCTCGGCCAGCTTCGTGTTGTTCTCCTTGAAGGCGGTCGTCGCGTCCCTGACGTCCCTGGCGACCTTGTCCCCGAAGTCCCGGAGTTGTTCCCACCCCTCGGGAGAGAAAAAGAGGTTGCGCTCCATGAACTCCTCCGTCATGGGGAGGATATCCTGGCTGACCACCTTTCCGATCTCATGGTACTCGTTAAGTATGTTCATGAGGATGAGAACGCGCTTGGACTGGGCCACGTTAAGCTCCCTGGAGCCGATCTTCGCCAGGTAGGGCCTTATCACGTTCTCGAGTATCACGACGTGATTTTCCTCCTGTATGAGCCCCTCCACGAACTCTTCGTCCTTCTTCTTGAACGCCTCGATGGCGCTGTCGCTCATGCGGACGGCTATGTCGGCCAGGCGTCCCAGCTCCTTCTCCGTCTGCTCGATCGCCGCCTGGGGCGTCGCGGTGAGGTCGCTCACGATGTATTTCGGCTTGAACATCTCCTCCTTCTCCTTGACCTCCGGCAGCACCTTCATGACCACGTTGGCAAAGAGGTGGCTGAAGGGGAGGAAGATGAGGGCCATCGCGACGTTGAAGATCGTGTGGGCGTTGGCTATCTGGCGTGTGATCGACCCCCCCATTTTCAGCACGATCATCGCCAGGTAGTCCTGGCCGGCTATCCAGCGCCCCATGTAGGTGAATAAGACCATGAAGAGCACGACCCCCGCCACTTTAAACATGGTGTGGGCCATTGCCACCCGCTTGGCTGACCGCGAGGTGCCGATACACGCCAGGGCGGCGGTGACCGTGGTCCCGATGTTCGCGCCGAAGATAATCGGTATTGCGGCATCGATGCCGATGATCCCCTGGGACGCGAGGCCCAGGGCGATGGCTATGGTGGCCGCGCTCGACTGTATGACGGCGGTGAGCGCCGTCGAGACAAGCAGTCCCAGCAGGGGGTTGGCCGTGGACGCCCTCAGCGCGTTGACAAACGGCTCGTACTTGGCGAGCGGTTTCATCGACCCTCCCATGACCTTGAGGCCGTAGAAGAGAAGGCCGAAGCCCATGAGGACCTTACCCAGGTAGTTGAAGGTCTTGTTCTTGGTGAAGAAGGTGAAGACGAAGCCAAAGAAGACGAAGCCGAGGGCGTACTGGCCGACGTCGAAAGCTATGAGCTGAACGGTCAGCGTCGTCCCGATGTCCGCCCCGAGTATCACGCCGATCGTCTGCGCCATGGTCATCAGGCCCGAGTTGACAAAGCCCACGAGAAGGACCGTCGTCGCGCTGGATGACTGGAGAATGAAGGTTATGACGATGCCCGAGATGAGTGCGATCACCCTGTTCCTGGTAAAGAATCCCAGGACGGCCTGCATCTTCTCCCCCACCCATTTCTGGAGAGAGTCCCCCATCAGGTTCATGCCGAAGATGAACATCCCCAGCCCGCCGAGGAGCGTGAGAATAATAATGAGCATAACGCCCGCCTTATTCTCGAAATACGGGGGCTTTCCCGCGAGCTCATTGCCCTCGAGGCTCGCCGAAACGCCGTAGGACCCCGCCTTGCTCCCGAGCTGATAGGGAACTGCGGCTACGCCCTCGGCGTTCGTCTTGACGATGATATCGTGGGGGACCTTCTCCCCCGTGCTTCCGAGGAACGCGCTGGGCGTGGTCCTCTCTTTCTTCATCTTGCTCGGCTTGGCTGGATCGTGCTCGATGTAGAAGTGGACGGGTATGCCGGCGGCGGGGCCGCCCGCCTCGTCCTCCACCAGGAGCTTGATCTCGATGATCTCCCCGACGAGCCTGAAAGCGCCGCTGCTTCCCTTCATCACCTCGGCCGTGTATCGGCCGGGGTCTGCGTACACAGCACCCGAAAACAGTGCACAGCATAGAAGACTTAATAAGATGGCCCTTTTCAACGAAGAGAAGCGCATAGCGACCTCCATAACGTTAATATTTTCAAAGAAAAGTTCCGTGTATAAGCATATCTGCCTCCCCGCACCCGCCTTTCAATAGCGCGGTTCCCCGCGTCACACGGTCGGGACGGCATCGAAATCAAGGCCACTGGGGCCTTCCGTATTATACACATGGCAGGCGAGGCCGGCAACCATGGCCGCGTTGTCCATGCAGAGCTCCGGCCCGGGAAGGTGTACGGATACGCCGCGAAGGCGGCCCTCCGAAATCATCCTCTCGCGGAGCCTCCTGTTGCACGCCACGCCACCTCCGATAATGACTGTGCTCACACCCCTCTCGGACGCCGCCGAGAACGTCTTCGCCGCCAGGACGTCGACGACGGCCTCCTGAAAGCTCGCGCAGATATCCGCAACATGCCCGGGGAGTAGTGGCTTGTTATGCCCTTTCACATGGTACAGGACGGCGGTCTTCAAGCCGCTGAAGCTGAAATTGCAGTCGCCCCCCCCCATCATCGGACGTGGAAAGGGAATTCTCCCTGGATCACCCTCACCCGATGCCGCATCCACCGCCGGCCCGCCGGGGTAGCCCAGCCCCAGGATCTTCGCGACTTTGTCAAAGGCCTCCCCCGGCGCATCGTCGCGTGTGCCCCCCAGAAATTCGTATTCGCCTGCGCCCCCGCAGTAAAACAGCGAGCTGTGGCCGCCGGATACGACCAGTCCTATAGCGGGAAATTCGATGCCGTTCCCGCCGAGCAGCGGGGCGTAAAGGTGCGCTTCGATGTGATTGACCTTGACCAGCGGCGTTCTGGTCGCAAAGGCAAGCGCCTTCGCATACGACACACCGACGAGGAGCGAGCCCATCAGGCCGGGGCAGTACGTTACGCCGAGGAGATCGATATCCTCGATAAGGCAGCCGCCGTCGGAGAGGGCTTTGCCCACGACGAAATCGATGCTTTCAAGATGCGCGCGGGAGGCCAGCTCGGGAACTATACCCCCGTATTCCCGGTGGACGGGATCCTGGGAGAAAACAACATTGGAGAGAACGATCCGCCCGTCCCGCACTACCGCGGCAGCGGTCTCGTCGCAGGAGGTTTCGATGCCGAGAACCAGCACTTTACTTATTCCCTAAATCAACAGATTGTTTTGCCAACAGAGAATTTTTGCATATTTGATTTTTGATCTTTACGGGGGGTCTTCTACCGGTTAGTTCCAAGCAGGCAAAAGAACTACTCTTCAGTGGAAGGTAAAGCCTTTCCCTTATATACGTCCCATGCCTTCAAGAGGTCGACAGCCCGCTTGAGCTGTATATCCTCCACTTCCTCCTCTTCCTCCACCTCTTCTCCATTGGCTTCCTTCATCTTCTTCTCAAGCTCGTCGTATTTCCTCATGACGAGTTTAACCTCGTCCTCCGGGGAAAGCTCCACAACAATGTCGGGAGTTATGCCCTCCTCGTGGATCGACCGCCCGCTCGGCGTGAAATACTCGGCAGTAGTAAGCCTCAGCGCCGATCCATCTTTCAGCTTCATCACGCTCTGGACCGTCCCCTTTCCGAATGTCTTGCTGCCCAGGATAATACCGCGGCCCCAGTCCTGGACGGCGCCGGCGACGATCTCGGTTCCCGAAGCACTCCCCTTATTGACGAGAATCACGAGGGGCAGGTCGGCCCTCGTCTGACGGTTGCTCGATGTCCATTCGCTATCCTGCTTCGCGCTTTTCCCCTTCGTGGAGACGATAAGTTTTCCCCGTGGTAGAAACTTATCCGCGACCTCTATCGCCACGTGGAGCAGGCCGCCGTGGTTGTTCCGCAAATCGAGGATGAGCGACTTCATATCCTTCTTTTCCAGTTTCCTCAGGGCTTTCTCCAGGTCCTTTCCTGTCCGCTCCTGAAACTGGACCATTTTGATATAGCCGATTCCGTCGTCTATGATCATGCTCTCCTTGATGCTCTTCACCTTTATCTCTGCCCTGCTCAGCGTGTGCTCCCGGTATTCCTCCTCGCCCGGACGGGATATGGTTATGGTAACCTGGGTGCCGGGCTTCCCCCTCAATTTTTTAACCGCGTCCATCAACGTGAGGTTCTTGGTAAGCTCACCCTCTATCTTCACTATACGGTCTCCGGGGGAAAGCCCTGCGCGCGAGGCGGGCGTGTCGTCCAGGGGCGTTACGATTGTGAGGGCCCTGTCCCTCATCGTTATCTCTATTCCCAAACCGCCGAACTTTCCTTCCGTGTCGACCTGCATCTCCTCGAACATCTCCGGATCCATGAACTGGCTGTGGTCGTCCAGGGACCCGATCATTCCCTTCAACGCCCCGTAGATAAGGGCCTTCGATTCCACTTCCTCGACAAAATTTTGTCTCCCGAGGGTAACAGCCCTGGTGAAAAGCTTTACGCTCGCGGAGAGTTCGTCGTCACCGCCGCCTGAAACACCGGGAAAATTCCCGATACACACCAGGGCGACGCACGCCAGCAACAGGGGGAAAATAAACCTCGTCGTCATTACTTCGACTCCCCTCCCAGAACTTCTATCCCCTTGATAAGATCGACCGCCATCTCAAGCTGTGAATCGGCAGGGGTGTCCTTCTCGTCCACGTCAACGCCCTCCCGGATCTGCTGAAGCAGGGCTTCCTCCCCGGGACCGATGATGACCTCCACGTCCGGCTCTATCCCATCGCCGTCAAACGAATCTTCACCGGAAACGGCGTACCGCCCGACCGTAAGATGAAGGCAGAGTGTTTCTTCCAGCGGGATGTCCTTCTGGATCGAGCCGTCACCGAATGTGGTGGAACCGATCAGGACGGCTTTCCCGGACTCCTTGAGTGCGCCAGCCACAACCTCCGCCTCGCTCGCCGTCCCGCCGTTTACAAGAACCACAATGGAGACGTCGGGAGGAGGAGCCGAAGGGGCCCTGATCTCCTTTCGCTCACCTTCCAGGCGGCTCTCTATCGAAGCGATCTTCTTCCCGTCTCCTATAAGGTAGCCGGCAACCGCCACCGCCTCATCAATATCCCCGCCGGGGTTGTCCCTCAGGTCGATAACCAGCCCCGAGACACCATCTTTCGTAAGTCCTTTCACCCCCTTGATAAACTCGCGGCCGCTCCCTGCCGGGAAAGAGGCAAGGCGCACATAGCCGGTCGCGTCTTCCAGGGGAATACACTCCACCATGCCGGGGGATGTCACCTCCTGCATCTGGAGCACAACATCATTTGTTCCCTTCATGCCTTCCCTGTATAAAGTGAGCTTGACCTCGTCCCCGGGCGCACCCCGCACCATACGGCGTATATCATCGAGGGTTACATTCCTCATAAGGTCCCCGTTCACCTTTATGATCCTGTCCCCGTGGATAATCCCGGCCTTCGCGGCGGGGCCGCCCTCAACGGCGCTGATAACGGTGAGGAGGTTGTCCATGATAGCGAGCTCAATGCCGATACCGGCACTCCCGACCTCGCCTTCCTTCTTTATATAGCTGTAACGGTCCAGGGATGCCATCATCCCTCCCACCGCCCCCATCATGAGATCTCCCGGCCCCACGTCACGGTAATAATCCTCGTCCACCATCGTTACCACATCGGTAAAGAGGTCTAAATTATCGAGAAGGTCCTTCTCTTCGTCCTTCTTGCCGGAAGCCAGCAGGGAAAGAGCCAGTAATAAAATTAGAGGTGGGAGAAAGTAGTTTTTTATCCGCATTATCCCGTCACCCATACCGGGGTTTTGATTTCCTCTTCAGTACATCCCTGGCCGCGGCCACTATATCTTTTGCCTCGAGCCCGTACTCGCGCATCAGGTCATCGGGGTGTCCCGACTGGCCAAACCTGTCCTGGATCCCCACCATCTTAACGGGCACGGGACACTCCCCGACCACTATCTCCGAGACAGCGCTTCCAAGGCCGCCTATAACGCTGTGCTCCTCGGCGGTGACGATGGCTCCCGTCTCACGGGCTGCATTGATAACAGCGCTCCCGTCAATGGGCTTTATCGTGTGCATGTCTATAACACGGGCGCTGACACCCGTCTCGCCGAGTTCCTCCGCGGCCCGCAGTGCCGCTTCAACCATTATCCCGCACGCGATTATGGAGACGTCCGTTCCCTCCCTCATCACCACGGCAACGCCGATCTCGAATGGGTCGTCCTCAGAGGTGACGACGGGGGACTTTGACCGCCCCATCCTGATATAAAATGGTCCGGATTCCGCGGCCGCGGCTTTAACAGCTTTCTTCGCCTCCCAGTAGTCGCAGGGAACCATTACCCGCATGTTGGGGATCGTCCTCATGATGGAAATGTCCTCGACGCTCTGGTGACTCAATCCGTCCGGCCCGACGCTCACACCGCCGTGGCTTGATACGATCTTGACGTTCAGTTTAGCCGCCGCGACGGTATTGCGCACCTGTTCCCAGGCGCGGCCGCTCGCGAAGATGGCGAACGAGCTTGCGAACGCCACCTTGCCGCAGGCCGCGAGGCCGGCGGCCGTGTTTATGAGGTTCTGCTCGGCGACCCCCATATTGAAGAACCTGTCCGGAAAAGCATCGCGGAATTTCGACGTCCGGGTGGACCCGGCGAGATCCGCGTCCAGAACGACGATGTTTTCGTTGACGCCCCCGAGCTCGACGAGTGCCTCGCCATAGCCGTCTCTTGTCGCCTTCATCTCAGCCACAACCCAGCTCCTCCAATGCCTGCTTACACTCCTCCTCGGTGGGCGCTACCCCGTGAAATCCTATCGCGTGTTCCATGAACGAGACGCCCTTTCCCTTCACCGTCTTCCCTATAACGATCGTCGGCATCCCCTTGACCTCTCCGGCGTCATCGTACGCGGCGAGTATCTGTGACATATCGTGCCCGTCGATCTCGATGACGTTCCAGCCGAAAGCCCGCCACTTCTCGGGAATTGGCTCGGGGTTCATCACATCCTGGAGGCGGCCGTCTATCTGCAGACCGTTGAAGTCCAGCACCGCGCAGAGGTTGTCGAGCGAGTAGTGGCCGGCTGCCATCGCGGCCTCCCATATCTGCCCCTCCTGGATCTCGCCGTCTCCAAGTAGAACGTAAACGCGGTAATCTTTCCCGTCGATTCTCCCAGCGAGGGCCATGCCGTTTGCTATCGAAAGGCCCTGGCCCAGGGACCCCGATGACATGTTCACTCCCGGCGTTTTGAGCATGTCCGGATGCCCCTGGAGTATGCTTCCGCATTCGCGGAGCCGTGCAAACTCGGATTTCGGGAAATACCCGCATTCGCCCAGGGCGGCATACCAGAGTGGGGCCGCGTGCCCCTTTGAGAAGAGCATCCTGTCCCTGTCCGCCCAGTCGGGCTTGAGGGGGTCGTGCCTGAGCTTGTGAAAGAAGAGAGCCGCGATCATGTCGGCGGCGGAGAGGGACCCGCCCGGGTGGCCGCTTTCGGCCCTTGCGATCATCTCCACAACATGGCACCGCAGCAGTCTTGCCTTATCCGTAAGCTTATTAATTAACTCTGGAGAATATTTCTTCATGTATCACGCCCGATGCGTTTCTCCGAACCGCTCGACTTAATCAACAAAACCAAATGATTGTTGCTCACAGCAAGAGTAATCCGTCTAATCAGCAGGCTTATTCCAGCTCCTTCACCTCGAAGAAATTCGGGCTCTGGCCTCCGACCTTGAACTTCATCGTCTCGAGCTTCGTGTCGTTCGGAGATAGGAACTCGCTTATAAATAGGACGCTCTCCTCGGCAATGAGCTTTCCATCGGTGTCAAATAGCAGGATCTGGAACTTGGGCAGCGCGCGCTTGCTCGTATCGTTCCTCATGAATATGTCCGCCGTTACCGTCCTCTTTCGGGGCTGGTACTCGAACGTTATCTGGTCGATGTACTCGAGCCCCTCTATGTTTCTCTGGTATATAGCATCCCCGCTCCTGAAAAACTGAAAGAGGCCGGGCTGCTTGGACCTGCGGACGTAGCGTTCGAAGTCGGTTTCTATCACGGTCTTATCCGATGTTATTATCGGCATCATCTCATCCTCCTCCGGCGCCGCGACGAGGCTGATTTCCTTTATATAATCCGACACTCCGACTTCCTTGAGCCTGGACTTGAACGTGGCGACCTCCTGCCTCAGGGCCGCGTTCTGGGAGCTGACGATTGCCCGGAAGCCGAACACCACGGAGATAAGAAGGGCGGAGACAACAATGGCGATAGCCATCGTGTAATTTGTATTCACCTTGAAATCAGCCATAGTAAATACCTCATTTTTTCCTTGTTGACGGAGGAGGCGGACACGACCTCGAGAAGACACGCTGTTTCAAAAGAGAGAAGATGGACTGCCGTTTCAGCATCGCGTCGTAGGAGAAGAGGATAACACCGCCCGCCCCAAGGCTCCTTACATCGCGTATCTGAGCCAGAAGCGCGGACGGCTTATTCGTAAGCAGATACGCGCCCAGCCCTATGCACGCTCTTCTCCCTCCGGCCGATGATACGGCTACTTTAGTCCTGTACTTCATCATTCTGGAGTCAATAGTATAATTCATAGGCGCCACGAAATCCAGAAGCCCATCCTCCATCCACCTTCGCCAGTCCTGAAAATACTCGCTGTACGCCCTGCCCGCGGACGCGAAGACGGCTGCCGACAACTGCATCTTCGGGTTGATCTTCCTCAACCGCCTGCCAGCCGCCCTTACGAAGTCCGTCACCCTGTCTCTCCGCCATCCGTCCCATAGCTCGCAGTTCTCCCTGTTTTTCTTCATCTTGAGGGGATTCAGTCCGGACTTGGCTTTGAAAGCCGCTACGGCCCGGGTCCCGTATCCAAAATCATTCCCCCCGGAAAACAGCGACCCCGCGCCGGAACTTCCGGGGGATGGATACCTTACAAAATCAAGGTGGATGCCGTCAAGCTTAGGGTATCTTCCGGCGAGCTCCCCGACCAGTTTCAGCAGATACTCGTTCACCCTCCCGTCTCCCGGATCGAGCCAGTATCCCCCGTCCGGAAGCTTTTTCGGAGGGTAAGAGAGGAGCGACTTGCCTTTTCCGTCGCAGGTTATTGCGCCGCGGCCGATCCTCTTCAAAATCGGGGCCCTCATGTTTTTTAGAATCCTGTAAACATTTACCCATGCGTGTATCTCGATTCCACGCGCGTGCGCCTCTTCGATTGAGAAAGTCAGGGGGTCGATACCGTATTTCTTGCGGAAGCTTTCGCACGGCCCCGAATCCGCGAAAGACGATCTGAACCAGGCCTTGTTTCCACGGTGCACCTGGAGAAATACCGCGTTTATGTTGGACGAGGCCGCGCGGTTAAACATCCCGGATATCTTCTCTTTCGACACCAGCGTGTCATTCGAGCCCTGGCACTCCACCCACAGTCCCCGCATCTCAGCTGTCTCTGCCGCCGCGGCAGAGACAGCGGGAGCTGACACGGCGACCGCTGCAGCCATAAAAAAAGACCTGAGCTTTGCTTTATCGAGAAAATTCATTGCAGGAGCAATAAGCTAAAAGGCGATGCCCGGTTGCAGGGGGCGATTTTCCCAGGGCTCGGGGCGCGCCCAGGGGAGGGACGAGCCCCCCTTAGGTGTAGAGCAGCCGCAGATAACGGCAACGGCAAAAACTATTATTAATAAACGCCACATCTGTAATCCTCGACGCCGCACAAAGCTATAGTATCGTCCCCGGGGTGTCAATGGAGAATATTTCTTGAAACCTCGCGGGATGGGATATAGATTACATGACGATTGGACGACGAAAAGATGTTACGACTCTTCAGAAAGCGCGCCAAGGTAATTCTGTGGTGCATCATATTCGGTGTTGGGATTCCCTTTATCCTGTGGGGAACCGGCGCCAGCCGGCGCGGCCTCGCCAGCCGTGAATACATCGGCGAGATATACGGCAGGAAGGTATCCGGGGCGGAGTTCTTCAGGGATAAACAGGCCCTGAGGATACTGGCCCTCCTGCGGGGAGAGCGGACGCAGGAGCAGAACATAGACGGCGCCGTGTGGAACAGGATAATGCTCCTGGAGGAGGCGAAGAGGATGGGCCTCACCGTCTCCTCCAGCGAGATCGCGAAGGCGATCGGCAACATCCCGGCCTTCATGACCGGTGGCCGTTTTTCCGCCGAGACTTTCACCTGGATTCTTAACAACTGGCGGATTTCAACGGCGGATTTCGAATCGATGGTGGCCGATTCGCTGCTCATCAACAAACTCCAGATGCTCATAATGAGCACCGTTCTCATATCGGACGGGGAGGTCCGCGACATCTATTGCGTGGATCACGAGAAGGTCTCCATCAGGTACGCCCTCTTCCCTCCCGCGGAGATACCGGGGGACATCGAAGCGGATGAAGAGGAGCTGCTGTCGTACTACGAAGATAGAGAGGGTGAGTTCCGGGCCCCTGAAAGTATATCGATAGCGTACATCGTCATAGAGGCGGGGCCTCCGCCGGAAAAAATCACCGCACCGGTGGAGGAGGAGATAGAGCGGTTTTACAGGGCCAACCCGGAGCGGTTCAGGCACGGGAAGAGAGTTAGGGCACGGCATATTTTCATCGAGTCCCCGCCGGAAGGTGACAAGGGGAGCATAAACAAGTTCGAGTCCAGTCTCCGGAACATCAAGGCGAAGATAGAAAATGGAACGGATTTCGCCAAGCTGGCAAAAAAATACTCCGATGATAAGGAAACAGCCCCCCGGGGCGGAGACCTGGGCTACGTTGAGGCCGGCCAGCTCGATGGGAAGCTTTCAGAGGCGGCTTTCTCTCTCGACGCAGGTGGTGTCGAGGGGCCGATAGCAACGGAGGCCGGACAATATTTCATAATGGTCGAGGATACGCAGGAGCCGGGAATAAAAGAAATCGGCGAGGTGCGGGATGAGATAGCCGGGATATTGCAGAAAGAGCGCGAGATTCGCGCCGCAGAAGAGGCGGACGACAGGGCAAGCCGGAAGGCCCTCTCCCTCTCCCTTGCCTTGATAGACGACCCGGACCTTGCCGGGCAGGCCGCCGAAAACGGGCTTTCCCTGGAGAGAGCGGGACCCTTCTCGAAAGACGAGCTTCCCGGCGGCCTTCCCCAACAGGTTGCCGAAGAGGCGTTCGGCCTGGCGGTGAACGAGATAAGCGATCCCGTATCCCTGCCCGGCTCGGAATACGCGATATTCACCGTTCTTAAAAGAGACGAGGAGAGGATCCCTCCGCTCTCCGAAATACGGGAGAAGGTCATGCAGAGCTACACGGAGTCCCTCTCGAAAAAGAAGGCCGGGGAGGAGGCGGGGGAGATCCGCGGAAAAGTTGTACAGCTCATGAAAAATGATGACATCGACTTCGGGTCGGCCTGCGGTAAGCTCGGGATCGAGACGAAGGTCAGCCCTCCTTTCTCGATTGCAGGCCAGGTCCCCGGCCTCGGCGTCTCCAGGGATATCGCCTCGTCCGCCTTTTCACTGCCGGACGGCGAACCTGCCCCGGTCGCCAAGACGGGAAAAGGTTTCGTTCTCTTCGCTCCCGAGAAGAGGTTCGAGGCCGACCTCGCCCCACTTGATAAAAACATGGAGCAGCTCAAGCAGCAATACCTGTCTCGAAAGCGGCAGTTCGCGTGGCTGGAGTGGTTCAGAAATGCCCAGGCGAGGGCGACCATAAAGGAAAGTTCTGTTCCGGAAGAGGAATAGATCGCAGAACGGACAGCCTCCGTCTCCCCCCCCCCCCACCCGGGTTGGATCATCTGATTCTGACTCGTAATCGTACTCGTACTCCTACCTCGTACTCGTAATCGTTTCTCGTTATTTTCTTTCAGGCAGGAGAGAAGCAAGAGTACGAGTACGATTAACCCGACTTTCGCAAAGGCACTACAAAAGCAAAATTATTTAGTATCGTTCAAAAGGTTCGGCATTTTGCCATTACATACAAATTCCTCCCCCTTGATGGGGGAGGTTAGGTGGGGGTGAAAAAG
>JAVCDC010000110.1 GCA_030765135.1 Candidatus Tritonobacter lacicola
CACGGAATCCCTCTGCTCTCGCGCGGGACATGTGGCTGATGCCGGCGGGCAACGACGCAATAGGGCTGACCGCCATAGACGCCGACAACGACGGCAAGGAGGACCTGGCGATCCTTAAGAAGGAGGGTGCGGGGGACGTGAACCTGTACTACTACAACGCGCTGGCTCCGGGCGACTGGACGTACTGGGACGCCTTCGCGCGTAACCCGTCGGCCCTTGCCCGCGACCTGTGGATCATTCCTGTCGGGAACGACGCCATCGCCTTGACCGGCGTAGACATGGACTAGCCCCCTGCAGGGCCGTCATCTCCTTTTTTTCAAAAAGGGCTTGACTTATTTACGGGAGGAGATATCCTGTTAGTGTAGAAGTAACGGTACAACAATAATGAAAATTCTGCTCTCCCAGACAGGCGCGTCGCTATCGCTCGTAGTAGTGGTGTGCCTGTATCTCGTGATCTAACGAGATAGTGGGGGAGAGAAAACTCTTCAGGATTGAAACCCCGCTATCGGGAAGAGGTAGCGGGGATTTTTTATGAAAGCAGTCGAAAATGAATTTGCGGGCGAAGCAGGCTATTTTATAGTATGGTAAGCGAACCGGGTGAGCGGCGCTGATTACGGCCCTGAGTAATGGTCGTACAGGCTATTCTGCCGCAAGCGGGGTGGCCCGTAATCCGGATGCGAGGAGATGATATGAGAAGCGATAAAGTTAAAAAAGGTTTCGAGCGGGCTCCGCACCGCAGCCTTATGCGCGCGACGGGGCTGGATGACGAGGCTATAAGGAAGCCGCTCATCGCCGTCTGCAACTCGTACACAGACGTCATTCCCGGCCACGTTCACCTGCGCCGTGTCGCCGATATCGTCAAGGATGCCATAAGGGAGGCCGGGGGGACGCCCATCGAGTTCAACACCATCGGGATATGCGACGGCATAGCCATGGGGCATGCGGGCATGAAGTACTCGCTCGCAAGCCGGGAGCTTATAGCCGACAGCGTGGAGTCCATGGTCGAGGCCCATCAGTTCGACGGCATGGTCTGCATACCGAACTGCGACAAGATTATACCGGGAATGATCATGGGGGCGCTGCGCTGCAACATCCCGACGATTTTTGCCAGCGGCGGGCCGATGCGGGCGGGCAAAATGCCCGACGGAAGGGTCGTCGACCTGATCAGCGTCTTCGAGGGAGTCGGTGAATGCAAGGCGGGCAAGATCACCGGGGAAGAGCTCGAGGAGATAGAGCGCCATGCATGCCCCGGGCCGGGATCGTGTTCCGGTATGTTCACGGCCAACTCCATGAACTGCCTGACTGAGGCTATCGGTCTGGGATTGCCGGGGAACGGAACAATCCTTGCCGAGGACCCTGACAGGGAGGCCCTCTGGCGGGCGGCGGGCAAACGCATCGTGGAAATGGTCCGGGAAGACCTGAAGCCGCGCGACATAGTTACCAGGGAGTCCATCGACAACGCGTTCATCCTGGACATGGCCATGGGCGGGAGCACCAACACCGTGCTTCACACTCTCGCCATCGCTCACGACGCCGGCGTCGATTACGACCTGGAGCGGATAAACGAGCTTTCCAGGCGCACGCCCAACATATGCAGGGTCTCGCCCTCTTCTTCCTATCACATGGAGGACGTTGACCGCGCGGGCGGGGTCAGCGCGATACTGAAGGAAATAGGCAGGATACCCGGCCTTCTTCATGCGGAAGCGAGGACAGTCACGGGACGCACGCTGGGCGAAAACATAGCTTCTGCCGTGATCGGGGACGCCGAATGCATCCATACGATCGAAAACGCATACAGCAAAGAGGGCGGCCTCTTCATACTGAGGGGCAACCTGGCGCCGGACGGAGCCGTGGTGAAGACGGCGGGCGTCGGCGCCGGCATGCTCAGGCACAGCGGGCCGGCCGTCATCTTCGAGTCGCAGGAAGAGGCCTGCGAGGGAATTCTCGGAGGAAGGGTGAAATCCGGGGACGTCGTCGTGATACGCTACGAGGGCCCGAAGGGCGGGCCCGGGATGCAGGAGATGCTGGCCCCGACGAGCTACATAATGGGGCAGGGCCTCGGGGATAAGGTGGCCCTGATCACTGACGGGCGCTTCAGCGGCGGCACGCGCGGCGCCTGTATCGGGCACGTCTCGCCCGAGGCGGCGGAGGGCGGCCCGATCGGCCTCCTGCGCGACGGGGACACCGTCGAGATCGATATTCCGGGTCGGATAATCACCGTCCGGCTCTCCGATGAGGAGCTTGCGGACAGGAGAAAGTCGTGGAGGGTGCCCGAG
This sequence comes from Candidatus Tritonobacter lacicola, assembly GCA_030765135.1. Taxonomy (GTDB): domain Bacteria; phylum Auribacterota; class Tritonobacteria; order Tritonobacterales; family Tritonobacteraceae; genus Tritonobacter; species Tritonobacter lacicola. Next base: position 2,277 of record JAVCDC010000110.1, read on the forward strand.
CCCCGTTTCAGGACGGGGTGGCTCGCGCGGTACGCCAGGATGGCTACCAGCGCCAACACTGGAGCGATATTAAAGTAAACCGGAAATTACGAGAGTGATAGCCACAAAGACACTAAGGCACGAAGGAGAAATGGAGTTTATGAGATGATAGGGTCTTTGAAGAAACAGGGAAAAACACATGAAACTTGCTACTAGTTATTCTTTGTGCCTTTGTGACTTGGTGGCTTAATAGATCTGTAAAATGAGGTGAATAAGATGAAAGGTTGCGAAATTGTTATCGAGGCGCTGAAGAAAGAGAATGTCGACGTTATCTTCGGTTATCCGGGCGGCGCGATCATGGAAGTCTTCGATATCTTCTACCAATCGCCGATCAGGGTCATACTGACCCGGCACGAGCAGGCCGCCGCCCACGCGGCCGACGGCTACGCGAGGGCGAGCGGCAAGGTCGGCGTCTGCGTAGCCACGTCGGGGCCCGGAGCGACGAACCTGGTCACGGGAATAGCGACGGCGTACATGGACTCGATTCCGATAGTCGCGATAACCGGACAGGTCCCGACCGCCATGATCGGGAACGACGCTTTCCAGGAAGCCGACATCATCGGCATCACGCGTCCTATAACCAAGCACAATTTCCTTGTCAGGGACGTCGACGATCTCCCGAGGGTCATCAAGGAGGCGTTTTACATCGCCTCGTCCGGGCGTCCGGGCCCGGTCGTTATCGACCTCCCCAAGGACGTTCAGCAGGCTTCCACCGAGGAGAAGTGCCCGGACTCGGTCGAGATCAGGGGCTACAGGCCGACGTACAGGGGCCACATCAGGCAGATAAAGAAGGTCGCCGAGGCTATCGCGAAGGCGGAGAAGCCGGTCATATACGCGGGCGGAGGGGTTATCATTTCCGGTGCGCACAAGGAGCTCCGGGAGCTCGCGGAGAAGGCCGGCATTCCCGTCACGACGACGCTTCTGGGGATAGGGGGCTTTCCGGAGGACCACGAGCTGTCCCTGCAGATGCTCGGGATGCACGGGACCCGCTACGCCAACTACGCGATGGTCGAGACGGACCTGATCATCGCGATCGGCGCCCGCTTCGACGACAGGGTCACCGGGAAGCTCAGCGAGTTCGCGCCGAACGCAAGGATCGTCCACATAGACATCGATCCCACGGCGATAAGCAAGAACGTCGCGGTCGATGTCCCGGTCGTCGGCGACGTGAAGACGGTCCTGAAGGAGCTGAACAAGATCGTCGGGGAGAAGAGCCACCCCGCCTGGCTCGCGAAGATAAAGGAGTGGAAGAAGGAGTTCCCCCTGTCCTACGAGACGGGAGGGGGTATGATCAGGCCCCAGTTCGTCGTCGAGAAGATATGCGAGGTCGCCGGCGGGGACGCGGTCATAGCGACGGAGGTCGGCCAGAACCAGATGTGGGCGGCGCAGTTCTACACCTACACGCAACCGCGGAGCTTTCTATCCTCGGGCGGCCTGGGGACCATGGGCTACGGGTTCCCAGCGGCCATCGGCGCGCAGGTCGCGAGGCCTGAAGCCGTCGTCTTCGATATAGCGGGCGACGGGTCCATACAGATGAATATCCAGGAGCTGGCCACGGTCGTCATAAACGAGCTGCCCGTAAACATAGCAATCCTCAACAACCAGTTCCTGGGGATGGTCAGGCAGTGGCAGGAGCTCTTTTACGACAGGCGGTACGCTTCGACCTGCCTTGCCAGGAGGAAGGAGTGCCCGAAGATTTGCAACGAGCCCAAGCCCGGGTGCCCGGGCTATTCTCCGGACTTCGTCAAGGTGGCGGAGGCGTACGGGGCCCTCGGGCTGAGGGTCGAGAAGGAGAAGGATGTCGTCCCGGCATTGAAGGAGGCGATAGCCTCGCCTAAGCCGGTGGTTATCGACTTTGTCGTCGAGCGTGAGGAGAACGTCTTCCCCATGGTTCCGGCAGGAGCCTCACTGAGCCAGATGATGGGGGGGATGGCGTGACGACGGTTAAAAGTTAAAGGTTGAAAGTATAAAGTTAAAAGAAAAATAGATAAAGGCGGTACAAGATGAAACATACGATAAGCGCGCTGGTTGAGAACAGGGCAGGGGTCCTGGCGAGGATCGCCGGGCTCTTCAGCGGCAGGGGGTTCAATATCGACAGCCTTGCCGTCGGAGAGACCCTGGACCCGACGGTCTCCAGGATGACGATTGTCGTCAGGGGGGACGACAGGATCCTGGAGCAGGTCTGCAAGCAGTTGAACAAGCTCATCGACGTTGTGAAGGTCCTGGATTTTACCGGGAAGGAGTTCGTCGGGAGGGAGCTCTTGCTCATAAAGGTCTCCTGCACGGACGAGAACCGGCTGGACGTTGCCAGCGTCGTCGACATATTCCGCGGGAGGATCGTCGATTTGAACCCGAAATCGGCCACGGTCGAGATTACCGGCGACGAGGCGAAGATCGAGGGGTTCCTGAGGATGCTGAGGCCGTTCGGTATAAAGGAGGTTGTCAGGACGGGGCGCATAGCGATGGCCCGGCAGATTGAAAAAAAATAATTGTCCACGAATTACACTAATTAACACGAATTATAGAAAATGATAGGTAGAGGTTAAATTTAATTAGTGGAAATTCATGAAATTCGTGGATGCTATTTCTTTTAAATACTAAGAAAGAGATAAAGGAGGAGAAGATGGCGAAGGTATATTATGACAAAGACGCGGACATGTCGCTTCTCGAGGGAAAGACGGTCGCGATCATCGGCTACGGCAGCCAGGGGCACGCGCAGGCGCAGAACCTGAGGGACAACGGAATCGATGTCGTGGTCTCGGAGCTCGAGGGGACGGCGAACTACGAGGCAGCCGTAAAGGACGGGTTCAAGCCCGTTTCAGCCGGGGAGGCCGCCCAGAAGGCGCAGGTGGTCCAGATGCTGGCGCCTGACGAGGCGCAGGCCGCCATATTCAGGGAGTGCGTCAAGGAGAACCTGGAGGAGGGGGACACGCTTCTCTTCTCCCACGGGTTCAACATCCACTTCGGCCAGATTGTGCCGCCGGCCCACGTCGATGTCATCCTGGTCGCGCCGAAGGCGCCCGGCCACCTCCTGAGGAGGGTCTTCACCGACGGGAAAGGGGTCCCTAACCTGGTGGCCGTTTACCAGGACCACACGGGCAACGCCATGGGACTGGCGCTGGCATATTCGAAGGCCATCGGCGGGACGAGGGCCGGCGTTATAGAGACCACGTTCGCGGAGGAGACCGAGACGGACCTCTTCGGCGAGCAGGTGGTCCTCTGCGGGGGGCTCACGGAGCTAATCCGCGCCTCGTTCGACACCCTCGTAGAGGCGGGGTATCAGCCGGAGATCGCTTACTTCGAGTGCTGCCACGAGATGAAGCTCATAGTCGACCTCATATACGAGAAGGGCATACAGAACATGCGCTACTCGATCAGCGACACAGCCGAGTACGGCGATGTGACCAGGGGGAAGAGGATAATTACCTCCGAGACGAGAAAAGAGATGAAGCGGATACTGGAGGAGATCAAGAGCGGGGAGTTCGCCCGCGAGTGGATACTCGAGAACAAGGCGGGCAGGCCCGTCTACAAGGCCCTGGTGAAACAGGGGAAGGAACACCTTATCGAGAAAGTGGGCGCGAAGCTGAGATCGATGATGAGCTGGATCGGTTAGGTATGCGAAGCATTCGTAATCGTACTCGTAATCGTAATCGAAAGTGACATCGGCGATATGGAGATCGAGTACGAGTAAGAGTACGAGGAAGTAAAGAGGATTACGAGTAAGGGGAACAGCAAATGGCAAAGCCGCGGAAAATTATTATATTCGACACGACACTCAGGGACGGCGAGCAGTCGCCTGGGGCGAGCCTCAACCTCAGGGAGAAGGTCCAGATAGCGAAGCAGCTGGGCCGCCTGAGGGTCGACGTCATAGAGGCCGGGTTCCCCATAGCCTCGCCGGGCGACTTCGAGGCCGTGAGGGCCGTGGCCTCCGAGGTGAAGAAACCCGTCGTTGCCGCCCTCGCAAGGTGCTCCAGGAAGGACATAGACAGGGCGGCGGAGGCGCTGAAGCCGGCCGGTAAGCCGCGGATACACGTCTTCCTGGCCACGTCGAAGATCCACAGGGATTACAAGCTCCGGATGACGTCCGGCGAGGTTCTCAGGCGGGCCTCGTCTATGGTGAAGTACGCGAAGCGGTACGTCGATGACGTCGAGTTCTCCCCGGAGGACGCGTCCCGGACGGAGATAGAGTTCCTCGCGAAGGTCGTGGAGGCGGTGATAGCGTCGGGAGCCACGACGGTGAACATCCCTGACACGGTGGGCTACTCCACGCCGGAGGAGTTCGCCGGGGTGATACGGTACCTGAAGGAGAACGTCTCCAACATAGGAGAGGCCGTTCTGAGCGTCCACTGCCACAACGACCTCGGCCTCGCTGTGGCGAACTCGCTCGCGGCGGTGGTGGCAGGCGCCGAGCAGGTGGAGTGCACGATTAACGGCCTGGGGGAGAGGGCAGGCAACGCCTCGCTCGAGGAGATCGTGATGGCGCTGGCCACGAGGAGCGATATCTTCGGGTTCCGGACGTCCGTCAACACAAAGCAGATCACGAGGACGAGCAGGCTCGTCAGCCATCTCACCGGCATCGTCGTTCAGCCCAACAAGGCGATAGTGGGAGAAAACGCGTTCGCGCACGAAGCCGGCATTCACCAGGACGGCATTCTCAAGAAGAGAAAGACCTACGAGATCATGAAGCCGCAGGATATCGGCCTGGGCGAGAGCCGTCTTGTTCTCGGAAAGCACTCGGGCCGCCACGCCTTCAAGGAGCGGTTGAAACAGATGGGTTACGAGCTCAAGGAAGCCGAGGTCGAGAGGGCCTTCGGGCGGTTCAAGGAACTCGCGGACAAGAAGAAGGCCGTCTTCGACGAGGATATCGGCGCGATCATAGAGGACGAGATCTATGCCGGGCCGGAGAAGTACCGCCTGGAGTACATCAGCATCAGCAGCGGGAACCGGACCGTTCCGACCGCGACCGTTAGACTCCGGTGCGGCGACGATATCCTCCAGGACGCCGCCTGCGGAGACGGGCCGGTGGACGCGGCGCTGAAGACGATCGACAGGATCACCCGGGTGAGGGGGCGGCTCATCGATTACTCCTTGAGGTCCGTGACCGGCGGCAAGGACGCCATGGGCGAGGTGACGGTCCGCATCAATGTGGGCAGGGAGTGCGTCACCGGCAGGGGATCGAGCACGGACATAATAGAGGCCAGCGCCAAGGCATATCTGAACGGCATCAACAAGATCGTCTGGAGGAAGAAGAGGAGTGCGGGCAAGAAAGAAACCCCGAGCCTATGAGTGGAGTTTCCCAGGTTCAAGTATTTGATATGCACAACCGTTTGTTCGGAAAAAAGAAGAGAATTTATGCGAATTAATAGACGCGATTTCCCCTCTCCCCTCCCCCATTCCAGGGGGGAGGGTTAGGGTGGGGGGTAAATGTGCAACACCCCCTCATCCTAACTTTCTCCCCCTCGAGGGGGAGAAGGGAATTTCGTTTCGAAGATGAGGGAGAAACCCCGAGCCTATGAGTATTGACGGTCACACGCGAATATACGGCTTGATCGGTTTTCCGGTCTCGCATACCCGCTCCCCCGCGATGCTGAACGCCGCCTTCGATACGCTCGGCATGAACGCCGTCTACATCCCCTTCGAGGTGCATCCCGGGAGGCTCGCGGATGCGTTGAAGGGGCTGGCCGCCCTCGGCGCGAAAGGCTTCAACGTTACGGTCCCTCACAAGAGGGCTGTAATGGATTACTGTGATTCAGTCTCGGAGGAGGCCGCGGTAATAGGGGCGGTGAATACAGTTCTTGTGGACGGCGATAAGCTCAGGGGGGAGAACACGGACGGCAGGGGTTTCGTCAGGGCCCTCGAGCTCGACATGGGCTTCGAGTTCGAGGGGAAGACAGTCTTCATCATGGGGGCGGGCGGAGCCGGGCGCGCGGTCGGCGTGATGTCGGCCATACGGGGCGCGCAGGGGGTCCGGGTGGCGGACATAGACCGCGGGAGGGCCGTCGATCTCGCCGATACAATCAACTCGAAGCTGCGGCCGGGCATATGCCGGGTGGTGGAACCGGGGGTCGGCGAGCTCAGGACGGCGCTGGAGGACGTCCACCTCTTCGTGGACGCCACGCCGCTGGGCCTCAAGCCGGGGGACGATGCGAGCATAGATGTCGCATGGATCAACCCCGGCGCGCTGGTGTACGACCTGGTTTATAATCCCCCCGTGACCGGCCTTGTCTCCGCCGCCCGGGCGGCCGGCATGAGGGCGGAGAACGGGCTGGGGATGCTGCTTCACCAGGGCGCCATCGCGTTCGAGCTCTGGACCGGGGAAGAAGCCCCGATAGAGGTGATGAAAGGCGCCCTGGGGAAAGCATTAAGGCCGGCGTGATATAGGCCTGTCCCGGGTGAGCAAAGGGAGGATATCTCAATCTTAGTGATCGGGATCATAGCATTCGTTGCCGGCTCCATGATCGGGAGCTTCCTCAACGTCTGCATCTACCGGCTGCCGAGGGACGAATCGATCGTCAAGCCGGCCCGCTCCTACTGCCCGAAATGCCATGCCACCATCCGGTGGTATGATAACGTGCCGGTCCTGAGCTACCTCGTCCTGAAGGGGAGGTGCCGGCGCTGCGGGTGGCGCATACCCGCCCGTTACGTCGTAGTCGAGCTGCTGGCGGCGTCCCTCACGGCTTTTACCGTCGTCCGGTTTGCTGAGGAGGGGGGATGGGCCCTCACCGTCGTATATGTCGCCCTGGTCAACACCCTAATAGCCGTGACCTTCATAGACCTGGAGCATCTCATCATACCCAACGAGATATCCATACCGGGGATGTTCCTGGGGATCGCTGTCAGCGCGCTCTTGCCCTCCCTGCAGGCCGGCGGCATATTCTGCCTCGGGGGCAGGGCGGGGTCCCTTGCTTCCTCCGTCCTCGGCGCCGTTGCGGGCGGGGGAATTATATATTTTGTGGGAGTTGCGGGTAAGCTCGTTTTAAAGAAGGAGGCTATGGGGGGGGGCGACGTCAAGCTTATGGCGATGGTCGGGGCGTTCATCGGCTGGAGGCTGGTGCTTCTGTCAATATTCCTGGGGTCGCTCTTCGGGTCCATTATCGGTGTTATGTTCCTCGCCATGAGAAAGGCGGATATGCAGACGAGGATTCCATTCGGGCCGTATCTGGCCCTGGGGTCCCTGGTATCCCTCTTTTACGGCAACGCACTGTTCGCCTGGTACACCGGCTTGCTGTGCATCGCGATGTGAAAAGCGGGATGAAAGAAACAAGAAACAAGAAACAAGATACAAGATGCAGGATGGCCAGGTTTGCTTTCTTGTGCTTTAAGGGGAAAATCATCTGGTCTGGTTATTTGAATTTTAATTTAAATATTGTTTGGTTATTGTCTCTTGTATCTTGGTCATTTGTTACGCGGTAAGCGTAATCGCGTATAGCTTAAGCAATGTGAATGGGAGTATTATTACGATTAAGAGTAGGAGCGGGAGTAAGAGTCTAACAAGGGGGATGAGATGCTGAGGTACATGACGGCGGGCGAGTCTCACGGGAAGGAGCTTATCGCTATTCTCGACGGCATGGTCGCGGGAGTGGCCGTCGATGTTAAATTCATCAACGCGGATCTTCGCTTGCGGCAGGCGGGCTACGGCCGCGGCGGCAGGATGAAGATAGAGAGCGACCGGGCGGAGATCCTTTCGGGTGTTTACCGGGGCAGAACGATCGGCTCTCCCATAGCCATCCGGATCGGCAATAAGGATAAGACCTATTCCGGGATGGAGCCCGTTCACGTACCGAGGCCGGGTCACGCCGACCTGGCGGGGCTTATGAAGTACGGCCTCGATGACTGCAGATTTATCCTGGAGAGGGCCAGCGCGCGCGAGACGGCCGCCCGCGTTGCCGCAGGCGCGCTGTGCAAGCTATTTCTTAAACATGCGGGAGTTGATATCGCCAGCCATACGGTCGAAATAGGCGGCGTCGCGGTGGAGAGGGTTCCGCGCTCCGTTAAAGACATAAGGCGGCTGTGCGGGCGATCCAGCCTGAGGTGCGTGGACAGGGGCGCCGGCAGGAGGATGATCGCCGCGATAGACGGCGCACGGGAGAGGGGAGACACGGTCGGGGGCGTCTTCGAGGTCGTAGTGACGGGCGTCCCCCCGGGCCTGGGGAGCCACACGCAGTGGGACAGACGGCTGGACGGCCGCCTGGCCCGCGCCATCATGAGCATCCAGGCGGTGAAGGGCGTCGAGATCGGCCTGGGTTTCGAGTCGACCCGGCTGCCCGGCTCGAAGGTCCACGACGCGATACTTCCGGCCGGCGGGAGGTCATCGAACAACGCCGGCGGAATGGAGGGCGGCATCTCCAACGGCGAGGATATTGTCCTGAGGGGTGCCATGAAGCCCATCTCCACCCTCATCGAGCCGCTCGCGAGCGTGAACCTGAATACAGGAAAGGCGGCGGTGGCGCACGTGGAGCGCTCCGATATCTGCGCCGTCCCGGCCGCGGGCGTCGTGGCCGAGGCGGCGGTCGCCTTCGTCCTGGCGGCCTGCGTCATCGATAAGTTTGGCGGCGACCACGTCGACGAAACGCTCCGCAACCTCAAATCGTACCTCAGGGACGTCAGGAAACGGACCGGTTTCAAGGTGTAAGTTTAGATATGAATCGCATCCTAAAGGGTGCGGCTACCACTATAGTTTCGAATCTGAGTTCCTGCCTTTAAATTTTGAAAAATCGGTAGCCGCCCCGAAAGATTTCGGGGCGCACATTAATAAATTTGCGAGCAAAGCGAGCTAATTTATGAAAAAAAACATCGTACTCTTCGGCTTCATGGGGACGGGCAAGAGCAGCGTCGGCGGGATTCTCGCCGGGAAGTTCGGGATGGAGCTCTTCGAGATGGACGACGAGATAGAGCGGCGGGAATCTTCCTCTATAAATGATATATTCGAGAAGAAGGGCGAGGCCTACTTCAGGAAGTGCGAGCGGCGCCTGGTGAAGGAGCTCTCGGACAGGGAGGGCCTTGTCATATCCACCGGCGGCGGCGTCGTCCTCGACGGGGGGAATATCAGCGACCTCGGGCGCAACGGCGTCCTCATCTGCCTCGATGCGTCGCCCCGGTCCATCCTCGAGAGGACAGGGGAAGAGTGCTACAGGCCGCTCCTGCTCACACCTGACCCTTCGAAGAAGATAGAGGAGCTCCTGTCCTTCCGCAAGCCGTTCTACGATCTCATTCCCCACCACGTGCGGACCGACGGACTGAGCGTCGATGAGGTTGCGGGGAGGGTCCTCGGTATCCTGGAGCGGAGCGGCTGGCGGCGCGATGTCCGGGAAACCGGGGATGTCGATGGCTGACCGGAGACAGACAAAGAAGCCGCTTTTATCAAGAGTAAAGATTTGACCCCCTTTTTTTCAATTTTGATGCCGGCTTACAACGAGGGGAAGCACATCTATCAGAATATCCTGGAGACCAAGAGGGTGCTCGAGGGCTTGTCCGGGGACCACGAGATCGTGGTGGTTGACGACGGTAGCCGGGACGACACGTTATCGGAGATTAAAAGGGCCGCGCGGGAGATAGAAGGCGTAAAATATTTCAGCTACCCGGAAAACCGGGGCAAAGGATGGGCCTTGAAGAGGGCCTTTAAGCTCTCCTCCGGCGACACGGTTTTTTTTCTCGATTCCGACCTGGATATTCACCCCCGCCAGTTTCGCGCCCTGTTTCAGGTCCGGGAGCAGACACATGCCGACGTGGTCATCGGCTCCAAGCGCCATCCCCTTTCGACTCTCAGCTATCCTCTCTCGCGCAGGATAATAAGCAGCGCCTATTTTTTCCTGGTCAAGCTTCTCTTCGGTTTGCCCATCAGGGACACGCAGACGGGGATCAAGCTCTTCAGGCGCGAGGTGCTGGAAAATATCTTCCCCCGGATACTGGTTAAGAGGCATGCCCTCGACCTGGAGCTTCTGGTCAACGCCCACAACCTGGGTTTCAGGATAGCCGAGGCGCCGGTGGTGGTTGATTACAGGGGCAGATTCAGCCGGATCGGCCCGGCGTCCATCTGGACTATCTTTGTGGACACGCTGGCCATCTTTTACCGCATGAAAATCCTGAAGTATTACGACAGGCCGATAAATAAGTGTGCCGAGACTCCCCTCGTGTCCATCCTGATTTCTTTCAGGGAGCCCGGGCCCCTCCTGAGTGAGTGCCTGGCCAAAATAGGGGAGATGGATTACGGGAACTACGAGGTGATCCTCCTTCCCGATGAGGAGATGACGTGGGAAGGGGAGAAGGTCAGTGTCGTTCCAACCGGCCCCGTCGGCCCCCCTCGAAAAAGAGATATAGGTTCGTCACGGGCAAAAGGGGATATTCTTGCCTTTATAGATGACGACGCTTACCCCCAGGAGGACTGGCTGACGAACGGCGTCCGCCGTTTCTGCGACGACTCCATCGCCGCCGTGGGGGGCCCGGCGTCCACACCGCCGACGGATGATTTCCGGGAGCGGGCCGGAGGGAGGGTCCTCTCATGCTGGATGGTTGGAGGCGTACACATTTACCGATTCATACCGAAGATGCTCAAGGAGGTCGATGATTACCCCACGAGCAACCTCATGGTCAGAAGATCCGCGTTTGAGGCCGTGGGGGGGTTCGAGACGCCGTTCTGGCCGGGAGAGGACACGGTCTTATGCCTGAAAATTACCAGGCAGCTGGGAAAGAAAATCGTCTATGACCCGGACGTTCAGGTATGGCATCACCGCCGCCCGCTTTTCCGGGCGCACCTGGCCCAGATCGGCCGCTACGCGACTCATAGGGGCTATTTCGTGAAGAGGTTCCCGGAGACCTCCCGCCGCTTGAATTATTTCCTCCCCTCCCTCTGGACGCTTTTTCTCATCGTAGGCTGGCTGCCTCTTTCATTGTTTTCAGGCGGCTTAAAGCTTTATGCTGGTCTTGTTTTGCTCTATCTCCTGGCCGCTTGCATGACCGGCGCCAGAAGCCTAAATTTTAAGGCGACGCTGGTAGTGGCGGCGGGAATCGTGAGCACTCATATAGTCTACGGCCTGAACTTCATAAAGGGGCTGTTGCTGTCGAAGCTTCCCGAGGAGAAGAGGTAAGTATTCTGCCACCAAGACACTAAGTCACGAAATGAAAAATGGGGAAGAATTGAATGGATTTACGTAATTTTATAAGTCTTTAGCATCAACTAGCGCTTAAGGCATGGGATCGTATAATCTTTGTGCCTTGGTGCCTTTGTGGCTAAATTCTCGGTTAATTTCAAATGAAGATCCTTTTCTCTTATCCGCCCCTGGACACCTCGAAGGGGTATCCGACACTGGGGCAGAACCGCCAGTTCCAGTATTTCAGCGAGCCGACGTTTATCTATCCCGTTGTGCCTGCCCTCGCGGCCACGATGCTCCGCGACGCGGGCCACGAGGTCCTCTGGAACGACTGCATAGCCGAGGGGATCGGCAAAAAAGAATATCTTGAGCTCGTGAGGAAAGAAAAACCCGGCCTCATCGTTTTCGAGACCAAGACCCCCGTGATCAAAGAGCACTGGCGGCTTATCGATGAGATTAAAGGTCTGTCCTCCGGCGACTGGCATCCGGTCATCGCCCTGGTGGGCGACCATGTCACGGCCCTCCCGGAGGAATCTTTCGAGAACTCGATGGTCGACTTCGTCCTCACGGGAGGCGACTACGATTTTCTACTGCTCAACCTATGCGAAAATCTCGAAAGGGAGCATTCGTCATTCGTCATTCGTCATTCGTCATTGTTAGAGAGCGGCATTTGGTACCGTGAAAACGACCGGGTGAAGAATACCGGAGAATTTCGTCTGGATCATAATTTAGACGCGGCCCCTTTCATCGACCGGGATCTTACGAAATGGCGTCTATACGCTTATAAGAACGGGAATTACAGGCGCACGCCGGGAACGTACGTTATGAGCGGGCGGGACTGCTGGTGGGGAAGGTGCACTTTCTGCAGCTGGGCGCGGCTTTACCCGCGGTTCAGGGTCCGTTCGGCGAATAATGTTCTGAACGAAATCGGTGAGATCATGGAAGCCTTTCCGGTAAAGGAGATCATGGACGACACGGGAACGTTTCCGCGCGGGGAGTGGCTGGGAAAATTTTGCCGTGGTGTTATCGAGCGGGGATATCATCATAAGATAGGTTTCGACTGCAACTTCAGGTTCGGCGCGGCTTCCCGCGAGGACTACGACTTGATGAAGAAAGCCGGCTTCCGCTTATTGCTCTTCGGCCTGGAGAGCGCCAACCAGGCGACACTGAACAGGCTGAAAAAGGGTTTGACCGTGGAAGAGATTATAGATTCCTGCCGGATGGCCAGGGAGGCGGGATTATACCCTCACATTACAATCATGTTCGGCTACCCGTGGGAGACTTACGAGGAGGCCCGGAAGACGTTCGAACTGGGGAAATACCTTCTAAAGAAAGGATATGCTTATACCATGCAGGCCACCGTCGTCGTCCCGTACCCGGGAACACCCCTCTATGACGAGTGCCTCGAGAACGGCTGGCTGCTTACCTCCGACTGGTCCGATTTCGATATGAAAAGGCCCGTAATGAAGACCCTCTTTCCTGAGAGGGAGCTGATGAGGCTGGTGCGGGGCCTTTATTGCGTCGCTTTCGATCCCGTCTTTCTGGCCCGCAAGGTCCTGGGCATACGCGACAGGGACGACCTGAGATTTTTTCTCCGTGCCGGCAAAAAGGTCGTCGGTCATCTGAGGGATTTTTCCTGGAAGCAGACGCGCTGATCCATGAGATACAGGATAAGAAAATTTCTTAAAGATGATTTCCTGCGCCATACCGGAATAATGGTCGCGGGGACGGGCCTGGCCAATATATTCAACCTGCTTTATCAACTGGCCGTTGTCCGCCTCCTTTCCGTTGATGATTACGGAGTTCTGAACTCGCTTGTAGCACTGACGGTGATATTTTCACAGTTCAGCGCGACTTTCCGGCCGGCTTTGACCAGGTTCCTGGCAGAGTATTACGGGCGTGGTGAATCAGAGAGGGCCGGGCTGCTGTTAAGAAAGGCCGCCGTCCATCTGGGTTTGCTCTCGGCAATAATCCTGGTTGTGTTTGTCCTGGGCGCCGGACCTCTTGCCCGGTACCAGCAGATCGAAAGCCGCCTCTATATCTTATTGGTCGGGATACTGGTGGCCGTATCCACGATGGCGGTTATACCGGACGTCTTTCTGTGGGGCGCCCAGCGTTTTAAATACCTGGCCTGCCTCGGCGCCTCCTCGACCCTTGTGAAACTTGCGCTCGGCGTGGGATTGGTCTGGACCGGGTGGGGAGTGGTCGGGGCCCTGGCCGGTTATAACGCCTGTCCGTTATTCGTACTGATCGCGGGCATTGTTTTGATCCGTTTCACGGGAGTGGGTAGAGGAACAGGGAGTAAACAGGAACCCGGTGTTTCCATGGCGCCCGTTTACAGATATTGCATTCCCACGGCTCTGGCTCTCTTTTCATTCGCTATCCTCACGAACCTGGACGTTTTTCTGGTGAAGCACTTTTTCCAGCCCCGTGAAGCCGGTCTTTACTCCGTGGCCCAGATCGTCGGTAAAATAATTCTCTATCTGCCGGGGGCGGTATCGATCGTGGTATTCTCCAAGGCTGCTTCCGCCCGTGCCCGGGCGGCGGACAGCTTTCCCCTGTTGAAGAAAGGCCTGATTGCCGTCGGACTGATCAACGTGCTGGCAACCTCCGTCTGCGCCCTGGCCCCGGGAACTGTATTGAAGATGCTTACAGGCAAGACAGATCCGGAAAGCGTCCGGCTGGTTGTGTGGTTCGCCCTCGCCATGAGCCTCTACGCCCTGACCTGGCTCAATATTTTTTATAACCTGTCGGTCCACAACACCGCTTTCATCAAGTACCTGGTTATCATTGCCGCAGCGCAGGCGGCCGCGATTTATCTATATCATCCCGGCCTGATGAGCGTGCTCGGCTTCCTCAACATTTTTGCCTTTATCAGTTTTATCGTTACCCTCTACTTTTCATGGACGGATCGGAGGGATACATGAAACAGGCGGATGTCTCCGTGATTATCACCACCCGTGACGAAGAGAAGAATATCGCCGGTTGTTTGCGCTCGATCCGTAAGCAGACCTATCCCGGGGACAGGATCGAGATAATAGTCGTCGACAACAACTCAACGGATAAAACGAAAGAGATAGCGAAACGGTTCACACCGCTGGTATTCAACCACGGGCCGGAGCGGTCAGCCCAGAGGAACTTCGGGGCGAGGGAGGCCGGGGGTAAATACCTTCTATTCCTCGATGCGGATATGTGTCTTAACCCGGGGGTCGTCGGGGAATGCGTTCGCCTTTGCGGGAAAGATGGATATGCAGGCTTGTATATTCCGGAAAGAATAGTCGGTGAAGGATTCTGGATAAAAGTAAGAGATTTCGAAAGGAGTTTCTATGATGGTACCGTTATAGATTGTGTGAGATTTGTGACAGGGGCAATTTTTAATGAGGTTGAGGGTTTTGACGAGAACCTGACCGGCCCGGAAGACTGGGACTTTGACAAGAAAGTAAGAAATCTGGGAAGCGTTACAGTAATTAAATCAAAACTCAATCATGGCGAGGGGACCTTCGATAGAAAAAGGTATTTTGCAAAAAAGCGGTACTATTCCAGGAACATCGATGCTTACGAGAAAAAATGGGGCAAGGATGACAGCGATATAAAAAAACAGTTGGGCGCATATTACAGGTTCCTTGGAGTCTTTCTCGAGAGAGGAAAATATATTAAATTAGCCCTTCACCCAATACTGGCTTTAGGAATGTATTACTTGAGATTGAGGGTCGGCTTGGATTATATCCTGGGCGAGAGATGAAGAATATCCTGGAAGAGAAACCAACGGAAGAACTGCATGGCAGAACCCTGTTTAATTCAAGATTTATGTCTGACTCCGACGTAAGGAACAAGAAAATCCTGGATATCGGTTGTGGATTCGGCTGGTTTGAATTGAATGCCATTAAAAGGGGGGCGGCCTATATTGAGGGAATCGAATTAACCCGGGATGACCTGAAAACAGCAAAAAGATATATCAGGAATGCCGGGATATCCTTCCGGGTCGGCAATGCCATGGAATTGCCTTATAAAGACGGTAGTTTTGATACGGTTGTTTCCTGGGAAGTATTGGAGCACCTCCCCGAAAACAGTGAAGCAATAATGTTCAGAGAGGTGCGCCGCGTCCTTAAAGAAAGAGGCGTATTTTATTTATCCGTACCTAATGACTCCTTCTTTTGTAAACTTTTTGATCCCGCATGGTGGTTGATAGGACATAGACATTATTCAAAGAGCACTTTGGTATCTCTGGCAAAAAACCATGATTTTAAGATTGGAAAATTAGCCTTGAAAGGAGGCTGGTGGGAGATAATCAGTCTCTGGAATTTATATATTTCGAAATGGATATTCAGAAGGAAACCGTTTCTACAAGGTTTGATAAGTAAAAAGCAGGATGATGAGTATAAGAAAAAAGGAGGCTTCACAAATATATTTATCGAATATAAAAAGATTTAATCATATTTTAGGAGCTTGAAAGTAAATTCGGACATGGCTGTTATTGCCAGAGTTCATCGATTAAACTTAATTCCCTGTCAGCTGCTTTCTCCCAATCAAAATTTTGACTGATTTCTTCAGCCCGATTTCTTAAACGGGTGTATTCCTCGCGATCGTTTAATACCCGTAAGACTGTCCGGGCCATTAGCGCATGCTCTCCTTCGGGTACCATTATAATCCCACCATCAAAATTGACATGATAAGAAGGCAGGTCCCACGCCACTACAGGTAGTCCACAGGCCATAGCTTCTGCTATAGCTATACCGAATCCCTCCTCATGACTTGGAAATAGGAATATCCTGCCGGACTTTATTAAAGAGAAAGCCTGCTCTTTGTCCAGGTAGCCTAAGAGTAATATGTTCTTCTCGAGATGCTCCTGCTTAATACGTTCTTCCATTTTATATTTCAATTTTGTGTCTCCACTTCCGATTATAGCCAGCCTGGCCCTTGGTGATTTTTTGCAAACAATTTTCCAAATGTCGATTAATTCTAAAAGGCCCTTTGAAGGATGAAAGCGCCCCATAAAAATTCCTTCATAGCATTTCTTGTCGGGTTCGGCTAAGCTCTTGATGTAATCGTAACTGATGCCGGGGGGAGATACTTGCAGTTTGCTCTGATCGAATCCGCGTTGCATCAATTGTTGCTTCAGCAGAGAATTGTCAACGATGATCAGATCCGCCCACCTTTTTACGATGCACAAACTCAGCTTCTGGGCATAGTAAGGTATAATTCGCCTGGCTGGAATTATATGGAATGTCTTCTGGATCCACTTGATATCTTTATGCAGCAGCTTGAGGAATAAAGCCGGGATAACGTCCGGAAAAAAATCGGATGATACGTACAATGCATCTGCTTTTACAGACGGCAGGAGCGCTGAAAGGGCTTTTATCGTTCTCTTTAAATATGTCAAAACAGCATTTTCGAATTGCTGCTCTCTGGTTGTTAAGATATATTCGGCTTCGGGAATTCTTTCTTTGCACAGAATCATCCCTAGTTGAGAAGTTACGATCGTTAGGTGATAGTTATCCAATCTCCCGGCAATCTCGATAAAACACAGATCTCCACCACTCACTCCTTGAGTGTATGAATTCATCAGGGCGACTAGTCGTTTTTTTGACATCTCAACACGAATTGTTGATAAAATCCGCCTTTATCAGCCATGTCGATGCTGCAATTCGGGTAAAACTAAACGCATAACGATATTATTTTACCATAACACGGTATGAAGAAAACGATATCCGCTTTAAAATCCGTATTGAAACAAGAAGGCCTGTTTAAATTCATCTTCGTTGTTTGTGCCCGTCTTTCAGGGTTTTTCTATTTTAAGTACATTAAAGATGGCTATTTTGAAATGGGTAATGAGAAATACAAATATTTTTATCACTTATACAATGCCACTTTCAGAAAAGAAAGGGCTGTGGAAATTGCGATTGCTAAAATATTTTTGGAAAATTTCAAAGGGAAGGAAATATTAGAAGTAGGGAATGTCTTGAACTATTATACAAAATATCCTCACGATGTGATTGACAAGTATGAAAAAGGCGATGGCGTTATTAATGAAGGTATTGTTGGTTATGATCCAGGCAAAAAATACGACTTGATCATCAGCATTTCAACCCTGGAGCATATTGGTTGGGATGAAAGGCCCGTGGAGCATAACAAAGTTTTAAAGGCGTTAAAAAGCATGGAAAATTTATTAAATCCCGGTGGAGAAATGTTAGTTACCGTTCCGTTGGGATACAATTCGGACATAGATAATTTAATAAACGAAAAGAAACTTAACTTCACGAAAAGTTATTTCCTCAAGAAGATTTCCAAAGACAATAAATGGCAGGAAGTAGCTTATGAAAAGGTCAAGGACCCAAAATACGATTTCAAATTTTCGAGAGCTAATGAAATATTTATAGGGATATTCAAAAATAATCCAATTAAATGAACAGGGATCACATATTCTGCTTGCTGCTGGTTATCTTCATTGTCGCCTTTACCATTCTATTTTCGGCTGTTGCCTATGTAAAATATCAATCCTTCTCCTTCCATGACATCGACCTCGCGCTGTTGAATCAGGCAACGTGGAATACCGCGAGGGGAAATCTGGTCAGTCATTCTCCGGGCGAAGCGACTATCTTTAATGGCGGTC
Organism: Candidatus Tritonobacter lacicola; assembly: GCA_030765135.1. Lineage (GTDB taxonomy): Bacteria > Auribacterota > Tritonobacteria > Tritonobacterales > Tritonobacteraceae > Tritonobacter > Tritonobacter lacicola. The sequence goes on from JAVCDC010000110.1 coordinate 20,013, forward strand.
ACGTATTTTTAGTCTTGTTTATAATAGTGCCTCTTTACGCGTTTTTCAGCAGCCCCATGACTCTTCTTTTTCTTCAGTCGATGGCCCTGGCTCTGGGTGCCTGGCCGGTCTATCTCATGGCGAGAGATCTGCTGAAGCCTTCCGGAGGCCTTATTTTCGCATTCTGCTACCTGATCTATCCTGCCCTTAATTACGTGAGTTTGTTCGAGTTTCATCCTGTCGCCTTCTCCACACCGCTGCTTCTGTTCATGTTTCTCTTTTACATCAGGAGGAAGTGGGGGTTGTTTCTTCTTTTCATGGTTTTGTCCCTGTCCTGCCGGGAGGACGTCGCAATACCCGTTATTGCGGTGGGAATTTTTTGCTTGATACAGGCATGCTGCAAACCGCGGGGCCTGCGGGCGGTGCAATTGAAATGGGGACTGGTTCCTTTGCTTTCCGGCATAATCTGGTTTATCGTCTGCATAAAATTTATTCAGCCCCGTTTCAGCTTGCCCCAAATAATGACCGCCACCGGCGGCTCCGTGATGCTTGGTTTCTATAGCTGGCTGGGGAACTCTCCCGGAGAGATCTGTCATACTCTTGTATTTCATCCGGGCAAGGTGCTGCGGGGAGTTTTAATTGCACCCAAGCTCGTATATTTTAAGGATTTATTCCTGCCGCTGGCCTTCGTCTCCATTTTTTCTCCTTCCGGATTGCTCATGGCTTTGATCTCCCTTTCCGAGGGCCTGCTCTCCCAGCGCTTCACGCATTATTCGATCCGTTACCAGTACACCTCGATCATCACTCCTTTCGTGTTTATATCCGCCGTCTACGGCGTCAGAAACATTCTTCGATGGAAGCCGATGGAAGGGAAGGAGAAGTATATCTTCGCTGTCATTCTGCTTTTCTCCATTCTCTCTGCCATGACTCTCGGACCCCTGCTCAAGCTGCCGGAGGGGTTGAAGCTGTGGAGGGTTACGTATGAGGATAAAATAAGGGCGAGGCTGGTGGATGGAATCCCCCCGCGGGCGCCGGTGATAGCGACCTTTGAATTCACCCCGAAGCTATCCATGCGTCCCCGGCTGTTCTATTTCTATCACGTGTACGCGGTATCGCGGCATCCTGATTTCGGTGTGAATGTCTCCGCCGCGCAGGAGGCGTCGCGCTACGCCTTGATAGATTTCAACGACCCTCTCACCTTCTATGATTTCTACACACCGGGGGGGGACAGGGATGTTTATGCTTTTTTATCCGGGGGCGGCTGGGAGCTGGTTGAGACAATAAATTCCATGGCCCTTTTCAAGAAAGGCCGTGAAGCTGAATTGGGTTTGATCGGCAAGGGTGATTCCGGGAAGATAGAGCATCCTCTGAATGTTACGCTTCTGCCACAACTGAAATTATCCGGGTATTCGCTCATTCCGGCGGAGGTGCTTGGAGCAAAAGTTGTTGAGATGGCTGTGTATTTCCGGTGCCTGGACAGGATACCTGCGGATTTCTTGCCCGGCGCCCGTTTCACAAGCCGTAAGGACCCGGCTTTTTCCTTTAAGCAGGAATTCTTCGCGCCGTACAGGATATATCCCTCTTCCCGCTGGCGGCCGGGTGAGACGGTGAAGCAGAAGTGCAACATCTTGATTCCGGAAGGTGCCCCTTCCGGCGCGTACGATCTGACACTGGCTCTCCTGGCTCAAAAGGGAACGGGATTTGAAGGAAGCGTCATATATAGAGCTGCCGGCGCCCTCTTTCTTCCTTAGACGCTAAAAGGCAATGAGGACGAAAAAACGTGTGATCGATCGCCGCCTACCGGCTGCCGGACACACCTGTGTTGGCGCGCCGCCGTGCTTTATCAATTCAGTCGTCTCCAGGATCTTGCCGGTCGCTTTTCTGCTCTTTTCTACTTTGTGGACATCGCCGCCGGAGGCAGCGCCGGCGACCTCCTGGAACTTTGAAAGACCGGGGCAGTTCGGGGGGTGGGAAGGTGAGGGTATAGAGGCGAGCATGATCCGGGGCGGAACATTCCGGGTTTTTGGGGTGGAAGAGTTAAAACTGGTGTCCCCGCGGGGTTTGAGCATACCGGTTGAGGAAAATCCATACCTGAGAATACGTCTTCGGTGTCTGTCGCCGCGTTACATGCGGGTTTTCTGGCAAGGCAGTGAAGGAAAACCGATACTGTCCCCCCGTGTGATTCAAACCCCTTTCGATAAAAAACATTTTCATACGTACTGGATTCCTTTGGCCAAGCCGCCGGAGCAAAAAGGAAAGGTTGAGCGGGTTGGCTTGTTCTTTGGAGGAAGGCCTGGTTGGGTGGAAATAGATTCACTGGCTGTCTGTCCGTTTTCGCTGAAGGAGTATATGCGGGACCAGTGGCAGGAATTTTGCCTGCCAAGGCCCTTAAACCCGGCGACAATAAACTTTTTGCAAAGCCCCTGGCTTTTCAATAAGCCTTTCGCAAGCTGGTTAAATATAATAGCTGCCCTGATCATTATCCTCGGGGCGATTTTTTATTTTACAGCGGGGGATAAGAAAAAAATAAAAATTGTATCCAGTATCGGGTTTACCATGCTCGTGCTCTGGATTATCTATGATATTCGTGAGACGTACAGCCAGTATCAAATGGTGGAGGAGGTTTACCGGTCGTATGTGAGGCCGCCCCCCGGGGAAAAGACCTTTCCGGCTTTGGGTGATTTTTACGGTTTTATCGATCTGTGCCGGGAGAAGATTCCACAGGACAGCCAGTATCATTTTTACCCGTACCCGGACTGGCCTTACGATTGCCGCATCCATTACTTCCTCTATCCGCGGCGCATCACGTCGGCCACGTGGGTGAATGTCATCGAGGGAGATGATATTCCCTACCACGTTGTCTACAGGAACCCGGGAGTGCGGCACGACGCCGCGAGCGGGCGCCTGCGGCGCGGTGACTCCTATATATCGCGCCCGGGCCGGATCGTGGGTCTTTTCGACGAGGACTCCTTCATCTTCCTGGAGGACCGATGACGCCTCTCACTCTCCTGAAGATCCTCGCGGCGTACCTCGTGCCCACCTTGATGGGCCTGGTGCTCCTGAGCTGGCTGGAGAGGGGCCGACAGAAGCTGGGCGGCCTGGAAAAAGCGGCCCTGGCTTTCGCCCTGGGTATCGGGATCGTGAGCTTCTACCTGTTTTACGTGGGGCTGCTGGGGATCCGCTTCAGCTTTCCGGTCGTGACGGCCGTTTTCTGGCCCTTTCTCATCGGGGGAGTCTATATGGCGGTAAGGGGCGGCTCCGGCCGCATCCTCCGTTTTTCCCGCCCCCGAATTCTCTCCCGGAAGGGCGCCCCGTCCGTTGTCCTTGTTGTTGTCCTTGCCGCGCTCCTCCTCTGGAAATTCTCCTGCGCCTGCTTCATCGCGCTCAGCGTCCCGACGTATTTCGATGACAGCGTCTCCTTCTGGAACCACAAGGCCAAGGTCTACTACGAGCAGAGGGGCATCGTCAGGGAGGCGGAACACCCGGATTTCTTCGGAGGGCCTCACCCGTACTATCCCAACGGAATCCCCCTCTTCAAGTGCTGGGTGGCGGTGTGGGCGGGTGAGTGGCGCGAGCAGCCGGTCAACCTCGTTAACCCCGTGTTCTGGCTGTGCCTGGGTGCACTCTTCTATTCCGGCCTCAGGAGACACGCGTCCGCCCTCGTCTCGTTCGCGGCCGCGTATATGCTCTTGAGCGTTCCCCTTCTCGCCTTCCATGCCGGCTTCGCGTATATGGACCTTGCCGTGGGCTTCTATTTTCTGGGAGGTGTCGTCTACCTCTATCGCTGGATAGGGGAGGGGGACCGGTTCTCTTTAATAATCTCGGCCCTTCTGCTGGGAGTGGGGCTTTCGGTCAAGGAGGAGATGGTGCCCCTCTTCTGGGCGTCTGCCGTGCCGGTAATGGTACTCCGTTTATTCACCTCGAAATTAAAACCGGGGCGGCTGATCGGAACAGCGGCGCTCTTCCTCTGCCTTGCCGTCGGCCCCAATCTCCCCTGGTTCATCGCGAAGGTTTACTACGGCCTGCAGTTCAGCCTGGGGCCCGAGTACATCCGCTTCCAGTTCCATCCCGGGTTCATCGGGCCGCTCGCCTACTCCTTCTTCGACTCCGGCAACTACAATATCGCATGGACGCTCTTCTTCGCCGCCCTGCTCGCCTCTCTCCGCCTTGCGGCCGGAAGGCCCCTGAAATACCTGCTAATGATAATTCTCCTGGCTCTGGCCGTGACGCTGGGGGCCTTCATTTTCACGCCCCTCTTCGCGTTCCTCGCGAACGGGATGACATTCAATCGTTCCATGCTGGCGATACTGCCCGCGCTTCTCTTCTACTCGGTCCTGGCGTACAGCGGCCTGGCGGGTGAAGCCGCGCGCGCGGATGCCGGAGGGCGGGAAAGATGAAAAGGCCGTCCGCGCGTCTCTCTCTGACGGCGACCTTCCTCGTCCTGACGGTCGGCTACGCCCTGTTCGTCTATTTCTACCTCATACGGCCCCAGGGCCCCTTCGCGTGGGACGAGGCGCACCACTCCTTCTTCAGCTTTGTCATCGCGAAAAGTCTTCTCAATGGAGACTGGAACGGTTTTCTCCGCTGGACAAATGCCCAGCTCTACTGGCCTTTCCTTCACTCCTGGGGTACCGCTCCCTTCCTTCTTGTATGTGGATTCACCTATGCGTCTGCCCGGTGCGCGAGCCTCTTCTTCGGCACGCTCTCCCTCCTCCTCCTCTACCGGATAGCCTCGCGCCTCTACCCGGGAAAGGGCCCGGCGACGGGCCTCCTCGCCGGTCTCCTCGCGCTCCTCTGTCCCATGTTCCTTTACCTGTCCTCCGCGGCCATGATCGAGGACCTGGGTCTCTTTCTCACGCTCGTTCTCGTCCTGCTCCAGTTCAGAACATGGGAGTCGAAAAGAGTCAGCCTGGACTTCTTCTCGGGCTTCGTCCTGGGGCTCCTCTATTTAAGCAAATACATTTACGCGATATTCTTCGGGACGGCGCTCCTGTTCTTCTGGCTGAGCGCCCTCCTCTTCCGTGAGGGGATGCCCGATCGGAGAACACTCCCCGGGAAGATCGCCTTCACCGCCCTGGGATTTCTCATACCATTCGGTCTCTGGATGGCCGTTCCCCCTTCGTTCGCTAAACTCAACGTGGTCCTCTACCGACTGGGGGACACCCCGGCCTTCAACCCCTTCCACCTGGAGCCCCTCGAGAGCCGCCTCTTTTACCTGCGGGCCCTCCTCTACGCCTATACCTTTTCTCCAGGGATCTTCCTCCTCTACGGGTGCGGGATAGCATACGGGCTCGCGCGGTGGAGGCAGCCGCGGCCACGTTTTCTTCTCCTTCTCTTCCTCGCGATCTTCGTCTCCATGTCCTGCATACGCAACGGGCAGGAGCGCTTTATCTTCACCGCCGCGCCGGCCCTCTTTCTCCTGACGGCGGGATTCATCACCTGGCTGTGGAGCGCGATACGCGTCCGGTGGCGCTGGTTCTTCTCTGCCGTCCTCGCCCTCCTCGTCCTCGGAGATCTTCATAAGATGCCCGCCTACATAAGGGAAATCGGAAGCATGTCGGTTCACGGCTACACGTTCAGTACGAACAGGGGCATTCGCCCCACTACCCTCTTCGGCCTGGCCTCCTACCCGGGCTTTCTCCGCTATCCCCGGACCTTCTATAACCCCGATGCCCTCGTCGCGCCCGCTCGCGACACGTGCGACCTCGTCGGCTTCGTCTTCGAGAACACCGACCCCCGCCAGCCCCTCTGCGTGCCTTTCTACCTCGGCACCCTCTCCCCCCACCTCTGGCAGTGGCATGCGATCCAGGAAAATCGCCTCCTGTTCATCGAATGGCACCCGGCATCCCGCTCCCTCGTCACCCTTACGGTGGAGAAGGACTCACCCTACTACACGCTCGGAAACAAGAGAATGATAGACGGCAGGAACGCCGACTGGAGCGCCTACGTGGAGGGATTGGAGGCGGGGGGACTGGTGAAGCCCTTACAGGAGAAGCACTTTCCCGATATGGGACTTTCCGTGAAGATCTACGAGCGCGCATGCCCGTCAGGCGATGCTGCTTGGCGCTCCCTGCATTTCCCATAGCCGGGGACACCTTTCATAACATCCTTATTCCCAGTCTATTGCAAATAAATTCGCCCTTGAGACGCCGTGGCCGGGAATACACTACGATTTATTTATTTATAATATACTGCCTTGAAATAAGTTAGGAAAGGTGTCCCTTATTGCTCCTCGATCCTTTGCTTCGTTTCCAGGAGGTCCCGGTAGCGGTTCGGCACGATCCACGTCCCGTTCGAGTGCTCGGAGAGGAGATTTTCTTCCGGGTATACACGCAATCCCTGGTCTATCCACTTCAGGGCCAGGTCGTGGTTGCCGCGGCTGGACTCGTACTTGGCCCGCTCCTTCAGCATGTACATGTAGGCATGGCGTATCGCGTCGGCGTCCTTGTGGGGATAGGTGAGTTCCCGGTAGGAGAGCTCCCTGTAGGGGAGCTCTCCCGGGCGTTTATTCGGCCCGTACAGCCGCCAGGCCAGCCCCTCGGGGATGCGCATTAATCCCGGGTGAAAAAGCGGGTTGTGATTCGGGTCGAACTCGGAGGTTATGTAGATCGGCCTCCCATCGAAGTTGTGTGAGACGATGCTGGAGAGCATCTGGAAGTATTTCCGGTCGAGGAGCCCGTGGTCCTTCGCCTCCCCGCTCTCTATTTTCCCCAGGTACAGCAGGTAATTCTCTATAGAGGGCGCTGATTTTTCGTAAATCTCCGGGTGGCTGTACTGTAACTGTTTCGCGAACCAGCCCTTCCGGAGGCCGTGGTTGGGGAGGACGATAACGTCGGTACGGAAACCCTCGACGTTCTGGTAGTAGTAGATGGGGTGGATGAGTATCTGGCAGTCGAGGGCGAAGAGTATGGCGTTTGGCTCTATGGTGCTGAAGAGGTTGCGGACGTAATCCTCGACGAAGTAGTTGTGCTTCTTGTCCACCGCGCGGTAGTTGATGAAAAGGGCGGGGAGGGTCAGCAACGGCACGAGGACCAGTACATGCAGTAACGCGCGGCGTTTTCTCATAATGAAATCAAAAAAGCGGCACAGCCCCAACGAAGCATAAACAGCCAGGCAGATGTAGCCGGGGTTGTAGTAAAAGATGTTATCGCCCACGTTGTAAGTGGCGGCGTACAGGATTGTCGGTATGAAAGCGGCCAGGACGAAGTAGAAGTATTTCTTCGAACGCCGGTAGAGCGAAAAGATGCCCCAGAGCATGAAGGGAACGGGAACGTATCCGATCCTGCGGGGGACCCTGGCGAAGAAAGCGGCCAAGGTCTCTCCCTCGCTCTGATGGGTGAAAAGTCGGTGCCGGAAATCGGTGACCGTGAGATTGTCCCACAGTGCTTTTATGCTTGTCGGCTCCCCCCACATTACAGCCGGCCTGGCCGCCGCCCGGATCGGAAGATACATGTAAAAGGAGAAGCCGATTAGAAGAGGGAGCATGACCAGTATGATTTTTCCGATGGGCGTTTTCTGCTTGATGTATTTGCACAGAAAAAGAAGGGCGAACGCCGGAAGCAGCGCACCCGTTGTAAGGTGGTTGGCGAAGCTCAATCCCAGTACCAGGAAGAATAGGAGGCCGGACAGGCTCTCCTTCTTGCCGCCTTTATCGGCGGCGTACCGCACCGCCAGGAGGAAGAGAAGAACGGTGAAGCAAGCATGAAGGGAGTACACCTCGAGCGTGGTCCCCGTCTCCCAGAAGACGGCTGACCAGGCCAGGATGAGGCCGCCGGTCCCGGCCGCGAGCCATGCGAATTTTTCGCCCGATCCATTTATATCCTCCGGAACTTCCGCCTCCCGATGCGAAATACCTTCCCGCGACAATATCCCGAGGAAAGTCTTTATGAAGAGAACGAACAGGCCTGCTGCAAGGGCGGCGAAGAAGGCGCTCATGATGTTCAGCCTGCCGATAACGGAGGGCGTGATGGGGAGCCGTGAGACAATGTGGCCGAGCAGTGTGAAGAGGGGGTAGCCTGTGGGGTGCGCTATTCCCAGCGTGTGCGCCACTGCCGCGAGCTCGCCGCTGTCGATGAAGTCGACCGTGGGCGTTAGCGTGAAGAGGTACGTCCCGAAGGCGATGAGAAACACGAACACAGGTATTGCTTTATACCGTTTCATATGAGTTATATGAGTTGGCTCTCTTCCATAATTGTGTGTGTATGTATGGAACCAATTAACCCCAGCAGATAAGAAAGACAACTGCCACTAAGGCACGAAGGTTAAATACAGTTTCTAGGAGTGTGTCCGAGTAATAGCAATTTGAGCTGTCATCGCAGTCATTGCGAGGAGCCCTTCGGCTTCGCTCAGGATAAACTCCGCGACGAAGCAATCTCAGCTCCTTGCAGTAGAACACGTTCTGTTTAAGGCAGAGATTGCTTCGCCCCTCCGGGGCTCGCAATGACACGTTTAGGGATTTCTCGGACACACTCCTAGTTTCTTGTTTCTCGTACATAGCATTACTTATCAAGCAACTGGCAACTAGTAACTATAAACCGCTTTTTTGTGCCTCTTTGTAGCCATTGTCCCTTTTGTAATTTTCGTGCCTTTTGAGCCTCTTTGTGGCCATTGTCCCTTTCGTTTTTCATATTCGGGCTCTGGGGCTCTCAGGAGGGTGAGGTTGTGACGGGCCCGCGCGTAATGCGGGTCCAGCATCAGAACTCTCTCGAAAGCGGCGATTGCCTCGCTTCTGTTGCCGACGCGTTTCCACGCGAGGCCCAGGTTGAAGAACGAGTCCGCGTCACGCGGGTCGAGCTCCGTCGCCTTCCTGAAATATCTTATCCCTTCCTCCTCCTTCCCCTGGTTGAGGCAAATGATTCCCAGTTGGGTGTAGGTGTCGGGATAGGCGGGGTTCACCTCTATGGCCTTCCGGCAGGCATCGAAGGCTTCGTCGAACTTCCCTTCAGTCGTCAAGCCGGCGGCTGCGTTGTTATAGCTTCTGAGCATAAAAAGCTCGATTATACGGGACTGAGGGTACCTGGCGTAAGCCTGGCGCGTCAAACCCACCGCATCGTCCCAGAGAGCCGTATAGGTGACCGTCTTCCAGACGAGAAATACGATCCAGGCGAGGCCAAGCACAGCGACCGGACACCGGAAGCGCGGCGACCGCAGGCTGCCTGTGATGAGCCATGCTATTCCGAGAAGGAGCGGCAGGCTCGCGAGCTGCACGTACCGGTCCGCCAGGACGGTGGCGCCCGAGCGGACCAGCCCTCCGGCCGGCAGGAGCATGACGATGGAGATAAGAACCCCCGTGAAAAACGCGGGATGCTCTTTTTTCATCTTCGCCGCCACCACAACCAGGCCGGTTATCACTACCCAGGAAAAGATTATAAAGCCGGGATCGCCGGTAGATTCCATGGGGTAAATTGGGGCCAGATGCAGGGGGAAGACGGTTTTGTACAGGTAAAACACGAGGGCCGCTGGAAATTCCAGCCCGTTTAGCATAAGCGAGGACAGGTCCATGGGATGTAAGGTCTGGACGTTGTGACGGATCTGCCCCGTTACGACCGCAGTCAACAGCGCGATGAGCACAAAAGGCGCCTTTTCAACCAGGAGCTTTGTTGCGGGCACCTCTTTAAACCGGTTAAGCGGATAATAATCCAGCAAAATCAGGCCCAACGGCAGCGATACCGCCATGGCCTGCGACAGGCTTGCGCAAAGCGCGAAGAGAACCGCCAGTACGTACCACCCGATCGATTCCGACCGGAGCCACTTGGTATATATCAGTACGCATAGAAGGTAAAAGAACGCGCCCAGCTGGTAGTCCCTCGTGGTGACCCAGGCCACCACCTGCACCTTCAGGGGGTGAATGCCGAAAAGAAGGGCGGTCAGGCCGGCCACGAAAATCCGCCGCTTGAACGGGTATCGGGCTTGATCCATGAGGCGCTCCACCAGGACGAAAACGAGGGCGGTACTGAACAAGAAGATCAGATAGCTTGTCAGATGGTGGCCGAGCGCGTTGTTCCCCCATAGCGTGTAGTCCAGGGAATTGCTCAATGAGCGGAACGGCGTGTATTCCGCCTCGACTACCCTGGTGAAGGCCCTGCCGGCGAGCTCGAGCGAGATGGATGATTGAAATGGGTTCCGGTAAACATGGATCAGGTCCCAGAAGGAGTTGAACCCCAGGAAGAGGCACCCCGAGTGGACGAGGGCGGTGGTAGCGATCACGGCGAAGAGCACCAGGTACCTGATTTTCCTTTCACTCATTGCCGTTCCTCTGCCACGAAATTTTTTCCAGCTAAATGGGTTATGTGAGTTTGATGTGTTGCGGGCTCAGAAATAAAATATCATCAACGAATTATTATTAGGACGCAGATCTATTGGATTATATCGATTATCATGATTCAGAGTTACCATCTGCCTGTATCTCTATAATCTGCGTTCTTCCTTTGTGTCTGAATTATGTGCATTCCTTTCTGAGATTCTTGGAGATTTCTCACCTGTACGCCTTATTGTACCAAGACGGCGGATTCATTGTGCCTCGTCACCTGCGGCGCAGGCTCCCTGATCGACGGGAAAGCCCAGCTCCAGCGCCCGGCGGCTGTGGCGGTCAGCCTCATCGTGACGGTCTGCGTCGCTGTACAGCAGGGCGAGCTGGCGGTGGGCCGGCCCGTAGTCGGGGTTCAGCTGTAACACCCTATCGAAGGCCGACGCGGCCTCTCCGTCCCTCCCCGTCATCCGGCAGGCGAGGCCCAGGTTGAAAAAGGCGTCGGCATCGAGCGGGTTGAGCTCGGCCGCCTTACTGAAGTGTTCTAGCGCTTCATCCGACTTCCCCGTATTGACGTAGAGGACTCCAAGATTGCAGTACGCGTTTGCGTAACTGGGATTGAGCTCGGTTGCTTTTACAAAGAGGTTTTGCGCCTCGTCGTTTCGGCCCATGGTGTAATAAACGTGGCCCAGGTTGTTGTATGCTTCAGGGTAACGGGGATCGATCTCGATAGCTTTTTTGAAGCGGGCCATTCCCTCGTCTATCCTTCCCGACTCGAAATATTTTATGCCCAGGTTGTTGTGAATGCGCGCGCTTCCGGGGGAGTATTTCAACGTCCTCTCGAAAAACGTGAGGGGATCCTTGAAGTAGCTGTTCTGCCTTATGGTCGATGCGCCGTAGAAGACGGCCAGGCCCGCCATGCATATTACGGAGACCGTTCTCAGCCCCCGCGCGCGATAAAGGGAGCAGAGGCCGTATGACAGAAGTAGGAAGAGCCCTATCGAGGGGACGTACAGCCAGTGCTCGGCCATGTACGCCGCAATGGGGTAAATGCCGGAGACCGGCAAGAGCGAGATGAAAAACCATAAAATTGAAAAAATGACCAGCGTGCCTCCCCCTGTGCCGGTTGTCTCTCCGCGTGGTGCAGCACGCCGCTTGACGGCGAGCAGGAGACACGTGACGAAGGCGAATGTCACGATCACGATGCCCGCGATTGCCCTTCCGTCGTGGAAACGGAACAGCTGTGGTCCGTACTCCTGGTGCAGGTCGAACGGCAACAGAATGAGGCGGCAGTACCCGGCTATGGCTGCGAAGAAGCCCGGCGTCCTTTGCGAAAGGGTGGTGGGGGCTGCGGCCGGGTCCATAAAATACAACCTGAGTAGAATGTAGGCGCCCGCTATGGCCGCTATTGGAAGAAACGGCTTGATCCGGAGCTTTCTCTTAAAGGTTAAATGGTAGAGAAGGAGCAGTGCCGGGAGGACGATGCAGTTTTCCCGTGATAGAACGGCGCATATATAAGTCGCGATAATCAGGATGTACGTGGTCGCGCCCCCGCGATCGAGATACTTTATATAGAGGATGAAGCAGGCAAGCATGAAGAAGGCGCAGAGGGAATCGGGCCGGCCGGATATGTAGGCCACGGTCTCGGTGGTAATGGGATGGATAACGTACAGGAGCCCTGTGAGAAAGGAGAGAAGCCTGTCCCGGAAGAGGAGCTCGACCAGGAAGTAAACGCTTAAAGCCGTAAGGACGTGATACAGGATATTCGCGAGGTGGTAGCCCCTTGCGTCCAGCCCCCAGAGGGTGTGATCGATAAGGTAGGTGAAAATAGTCAGGGGGCGGTAGTAGTGGTATCTTTCCCCCGATCCCGCCGCCACGTCACGGGTGAAGATCTCCGGCAGGTGGGACCAGCTTCTCAGGTAAACGTTGTTCTTGATGAAGTGGATGTCGTCCCAGAGAAACTCGCCGCCAAGGGAGTTAAGGTAGACGGCGAACCCGGCGATGATGATGAGAACCAGTGCCGTAACGGCAGCCGGCTTATCGCGTCCCGGTATATTCATGAATTACAGGATGCTATTTTTTACCGGCATTTTGCAATGCCTGATTGAGGTTCGCTCGCGCCTCGGCGAAGTCGGGCCGGAGTCTCAGCGCCTCCGAGAAGTGCTCGACGGCCTCATCAAGCTTTCCCTGCCTGGCGAGGGTGACGCCCAGGGCGTTGTGGGCCATATAGAGGTTGAAATACGCCCCCTCGTTGCCGGGCTCAAGGCAGAGCGCCTTCGCGAAGTGCCCGATGGCCTCCGCCAGTCGCCCCTGTCTCGTAAGGACGGCCCCAAGGTTGTTGTGGGCCCTTCCGTAGTCCGGTTTTATCTCTAGGGCCTTCCTGTAGTGGAAGATCGCCGCTGCCGGGTTATCATCGCCGTCAAGAGTCATGCCCAGGTTGTAATGGGCCATGTAGCTGCGGTCGTTTATCTCCAGGGCGTGTATGAACAGGGCCTTGTTGTCGGACCAGTACCGTCTCTGTACAAAGCTGAGCGAGGCCAGGAGGCAGACGATGAAGAGACAGAGGCACGAAACGGCCTTGTTCCTGTAAGAAAGAAACATCCAGCCAAGAGCGAGCGCCGGGCCGAGCATCGAGAGGTAGAGGAAGCGGTCTGCCACGGTCGAGAAGATCTGGTAGCCGTGCGGCACCAGGCCCATGGTCGGCAGCGCGCCCGCGGCAAATATGCCCAGCGCCGCCAGCCATTGCCGTCGATGCCTGGACAGGACGAGGGCCGCCGCCAGGCAGCAGGGGATGAGCCACATGAAGCAGATCCACCTGTTATCCATGACCAGCTGGGGGATACGACCGTAGTCGATCCCGAGATTCAGGGGTATGAACAGCTTGAAAAGATAAAAACCAAGGGCGTCGCCCGCTATCGGCAGCCGCGCCCAGTGCGGCGCCGTGAAGCCCAGGGGGATATCACTCTGTGCGAATTTCGCCATGATCGCGAAGGGGGCGGCGAGGAGGAGCCAGCCCAGCAGCATCGCGTGCGGCCTCCGAAGAAGGGCGCGCACTTTACCGTTTTTCAGGCCGAAGTCCGTATTCCCGTAGCGAAAATGGACCAGAAGCCATGCGATGAGCGGAAGGGAGACGGCCGCCGGCTTGGAGAGCAGGGCGAGGACGTATGCCGCTGTCGCGAGAACGGCGTGGGGCCTTCCTTCCGCCCGGTCCGCCGAGGCGAATATTCGCGCGTACAGAAGGTACTGCCGGAGGGCCATCAGGGAAAAGAAGCCGCAGAGCAGGTCTTTCATGCTCGAGACCCACACCACGGGCTCCACCTGGAGCGGGTGAACGGCGTAGAGCATCGCCCCGACGCAGGCCGCTGCCGCCCGGCGGCGGGAGAAAACCGAGCCGCGGCAGGGTGCGAAGAGGCTGTTCAGGATGGCGAAAACCAGTAGCACGTTCGCGGTGTGAAGGATGAGGTTGGCAATGTGAAAGATGCGCGGGTCGAACTTCGTGATGCAGCCGCCGTAGCACGGGAGCTCGGACACCCTGGCGAGCAGCCACCACGCCGAGAAGGTTGCGGGCATGTACAGGGAAATGTGGGGGCCTTTCCAGAAATGGGCGATGCTCCCGAACTCCGGGGAGGAGAGGTACGGGTTTGCATAGACGTGGATGTCGTCGTCCCACCCGACGAAGTCGTAATGACTGGCCGTCCCGAACACGGCAAGCGTTGCTCCGACCAGGAGGATATAGATAAGGAGAAGAACCTTCTTTTTTGTATTGGTCTTTATCATCGTTACCGCACGGGGTAGAGAATGCCCGGTTTTTCGCCCCGTGAATAGGGAAGCTCCCGCGTTGAAAGCACCCCTTTTCTGTAGCGCCCGGTTCTCGCCGCTTCTTCCTCTCTCCCCGCCGCCGAATAAGCAACCGTTAATGCCCTGAGCACCATCGCGTTGTCGGGGAACTCGGCGGCAAGGCTGCGGAGGGCGGCGACGGCTTTATCTTTTTGTCCCGTGTCGAGGAAGGCGAGGGCGAGGTTGTAGCGGGCCCGCGGGCTTCCCGGGTTGAAGGCGAGGGCCTGCCGGTACAGGCGGATTGCTCTGTCGGGATTCCCGGTCTGCGCCATCATGAGGCCGTAGTCGCAGAGGGTTGGAACCCAGTCCGGCCGCTTTCGCAGAGCTTTCTCGTACTCGATTGCGGCTTCGCCGGTCCTGTTCATGCGCCTGTAAATGCCGCCAAGGGAGTGGCGCGCAAGCCAGCTGTCGCGGTCCTTCAAAATGTCTTCCAGGATGGCGGCGGCTTCTTCCGGCCTTCCCGACCGCCCGAGCGCCTGCGCCAGGTTAGTCCGGGCGGCGAAGGATATATCTCCTTTCAGAAGCGCATTATCCTGAAGGAGATCGATGGCGCGCTGGAGCTGCGCTACCGCTTCCTCGTCGTCTCCGCGCTGGAAGAGGAGCTGGCCGTAATGGGCGCGGGCGACGGGGGAATCGGGGTATTTGCTCACCGCGTCCGCCCAGAGTCTCTCGGAGTTGTTCCAGGTCCGGGCCTGCGCGAAGCTTAAGAAAGCGAGTAATGCCAGGATCGTTCCTCCCGCGAAGGCCGCGCTTTTCAGTCTCCCGGCCCGGAACAGGGCCAGGGCTGCGATGAATACCACTCCCGAGATCCCCGCGGCGGGAAGGTACGTCCATCGGTCGGCCGAAACCTCGAGCCCCGCGGGGAAAAAGCCGCTCACCGGGAATACCGTCACGAGGTACCACAGCCAGCAGGCCGGAAGCCACCTCCGCCCCCTGCGCCAGAGGACTAGCCCGGCGCCCGAAATGAGGAGGAGCGGCGCGATGACCGTGAGGATGTAACCTGCAGTCATCCGGATCGGGCCTGGAGGAGGGTACACTGCGGCCAGGTCCAGGGGAAGCACGGTCCTGTACAGGTAAAAAGCGCAGTTGTTGAGCGCCAGTAAAATCCTCTCCCACGGCCCGAAGGCCTGCAGGGACGTGAGTGCCCCGTGCCGGGTTTGACCGAAGCAGGCCATGGCCGCCACGGCCGCCGCCGCCGCGAAGAAGGGTATCTTTTCCATGATGACCCGTCCCGGCTTCCTTTTCATTCGACCCGGTGTACAGGCGTCGAGCAGTAGCAGGATCAGTGGAATGGTGACGGCGACAGGCTTGCTGAGGAGAGCGGCGCAAGATAGAAGGAGGGTTATGATAAACCATCCCGCTTTCCCCCTCCTTGCGTATTCAACGTAGGCCAGAACGGCGGCGAGATAGAAGAAGGCGCACAGCAGGCCTTTTCGCTCGCTCACCCAGGCCACGCTTCCCACCCTGAGGGGGTGAAGGGCGAAGAAGAGGGCGGCGAAAAAGGCCGCGAGGAGAAACGTCCCGGTCAGCTCTTTCCGGGATGAGTTTGCCAGCCTGATAAGCAGAAGGAAGACGAGGCAGGAGCTGGCTGCGTGCAGGATGAGATTTCCGAGGTGGTAGCCGAAGGGGTCCAACCCCCAGACCCGGTAATCGAGCATGTAGCTTGTCCAGGTGAGCGGTTTGAAATCTCCGACCGTGAAGTTGGTGAAGAGCCAGGGGAGTGTATCGAGGCTGAAGCTCCTGATCTCCTCCCGGTAGACGACGTTCTCGTCGTCGTCCCAGTTGATAAAACCCGCCTTCAGCACGGGCGAGAAGGTGATGAAGGTGAGGAGGAATATAAGGAGAAGAAAGACGGTTGTGTTGTGCCGTAAATTCATGTGATCAAGCGCGGTGGCGCGCGGTAAAAATGTCACTGTATATTACCGCATTATGCACGCTGTAGTCTCCTGTCGGGCCTGAAACTTGACTCAGACATTATAATTCCTGCGGGGGCGTATGGGAAAGGGCTTAACCCGACTTTCGCAAAGGCACTACAAAAGCAAAATTATTTAGTATCGTTCAAAAGGTTCGGCATTTTGCCATTACATACAAATTCCTCCCCCTTGATGGGGGAGGTTAGGTGGGGGTGAAAAAG
>JAVCDC010000134.1 GCA_030765135.1 Candidatus Tritonobacter lacicola
CTTTTTCACCCCCACCTAACCTCCCCCATCAAGGGGGAGGAATTTGTATGTAATGGCAAAATGCCGAACCTTTTGAACGATACTAAATAATTTTGCTTTTGTAGTGCCTTTGCGAAAGTCGGGCTAAAAGGGAGAATTTATTACAGAAACATATTTTAATGTCCATTTAAAATTCATAAAATAGTTGTTGGCATCTGGGAGTATTTACGTATACTTTTCATAAAAATATAGATCTGTCTAATACATCGTGAAGAACATTACATCATTAGAGAAGAGACGCAGGGAAAATTGGGTCCTCGCGATTATATTCATTGTCACCCTTATTGCGGCTCTTGTTTTTATGATCGCTCCCGTCAAGTTCTTTGTCGGGGGCGGCATACCGGTGAATATCGATTCTCTAACCCTTCGGCTGGGCACCATCTGCCTGTTTTTCCTTTTCCTCTTATATATTGTACAGAACGAACAGAGTAGCAGGAAGCATGCCAGGATGCTGATAGAGGACAGGGTCTCGATCGGCGTTATCGACAGGCGTCTTTCTGAACTCTCCGAACTCGGTAAAATCAGCAAGGCGGTCACATCCGTCATGGAGATGGGGCAACTTTACGGAATCATCATGGACTCCGCCCTGAAGTTGACCGGCGCCGATCACTTCTCCCTGCTCTTGGAGGAGGAAGGTTACCTCAGGATAAAGACCTCGAAGGGGCTGAACGATGACATCGCCAGGGCGGCAAAGGTCAGGATTGGCGAGGGGATAGCGGGCTGGGTCGCCGAGAAGGGGGAGCCCGTGATACTTAACGGGCCCGTTAGAAACGGCAGGTTCAAGAGCATGGTCAGCTCCGAGAAGAAGATTCTCTCCTCTATCTCCGTTCCGGTCAAGCTCAGGGGGAAGGTCTTCGGAGTGATTTGCGTGAGCAACATATACAGGGAGTATAATTTCGCGGAGAACGACCTGCGGCTGCTCTCCATCTTCGCGGACCAGGTGGCGATAGCGCTCGAAAACAACGACCTCTTCCTGAAGTTATCGGAGAGTCTCGAGAGCTTGAAGAAGGGGCAGGAGCAGGTTGTGCAGTCGGCCAAGCTCTCCGCACTTGGAGAGATGATATCCGGAATAACCCACGAGCTGAACAACAGGCTCTCCCCCATCATAGCCTATTCGGAGCTTCTCCGGGACCGGACCAACGGTGATGATCCCGACAGGTATATCGGCAACATCTACCGGTCCGCAATTGGAGCAAGGAAGCTGCTCAGATCCCTGAGCTCTTTTACCAAGGAAAAAGCAGCGGCGATGGAATACGTCAACCTCAACGAGATCATGGAGAAGGTCATAGAGATGATGGCCTATCAGCTCGAGGTCTCGGATGTCAGGGTTGTGAAGGAGCTGGACCCGGCGCTTCCCATGACGATGGCCGATCCGTTTCAGATCGAGGAGGTGTTTTTCAACATCGTCAAGAACGCCCTTCTCTCGATCGGGCCCTCCCGCGGTGAACTTCGTCTCAAGTCGGACACGCGCGCCGGGCGGATCATCTTCAGGTTAACGGACAACGGCGTGGGGATACCCGAGGAAGCGCTTCCCATGATATTCGACCCCTTCTTTACCACCCGGGAGGGCGATGAGGGGACGGGCCTGGGTTTGAGCATCTGCTACGGAATCCTCAAGGTCCACGGCGGCGACATATCGGTCTCCAGCAGGGAGGGCGAGGGTACGACCGTAAGCATAGAGCTGCCGGTAACGGAGGAGGTAAACGGCGCCCGTCTCGCCTTGAAGAAGTCGGGGGAGGTACAGGGTTCGGCATCGCTGAGGATCCTCGTGCTGGACGACGAGGAGGTCATCCGGCAGCTGGTCGTTGACATACTGTCGAAGCAGAACGACGTGGAAGCCGTCGGGACGGTGGCGGCCGCTTTAAAAAAGATCGAAGAAAGCGATTTCGACCTGATCATAGCCGATTTCAGGATGCCGAGGACGGACGGCATCCAGTTCTACAGGACGGTCTCCGAGAGAAAGCCTTCACTGAAGAACCGGATTTTATTTATAACGGGAGACGCTTCCAACTGGAGGATCAGGGACTTCCTCAAGCAGACCGGAAACCGGTGCATATCCAAGCCCTTCTCCGTGCACGAGCTGAACGAGGCCTGCGGGCTGCTAGTTGGTACATCCTCCTCGACGACCTCCTGATTTCCGCTTCCCGAAAAACCCTTCTTGATTCATCTCCCGGTTTAGCTTAAGCTCGCCTACAGCAAGCTGGCCGTTGTCTGTTGGGTATGCTTCAAGGTGTCTCCATGGAGCATGGTACGGCCTTTACTTGATTACTCCGTTGATAACAGGGAGGTGGAAGATGAAGCTGATGGTGATGTGGGTATCGTTGTGCCTCGCTGCGGCGCTGTTGGCTGGTAGTGCCGCCGCCTATGAGAAGGTGGAGCCGGGCGTGATCGTTATGAGTCCCGAGGATTACGTTGGAAGATACGTCACGATAGATGTCGTTTTCAGGAAGGTAAGCAACCGCTACGATCCGTGGGAGGAGCAGGCAAACCTGAAGCAGGACAGGACGATAAAGTTAATCGTGTCGC
>JAVCDC010000087.1 GCA_030765135.1 Candidatus Tritonobacter lacicola
ACGGCGAGGAGTACGACCACTCAGTCCCCAATCCCAGGTTGTAACTCCACTTCAATTCTGCAGCCCGGGGCCCCCAGAACGGGCTCGCCCCTGTCCGGGCAGGGTCGTGCCGGAACATCGGCCAGGTCAGAGGAACAGGCAGGGGGGAGCTGCCATTCTCGTCCACATTCCTGTATGAGACACCCATAGAGGCCCCCTCTACGCTGTAGCTTGATCCCCCGCCGTACTTGACGATGATATCGCTAATGGTCGGACAGTCTTCCTCAGTGGCCCTTTCGCAATCGGGGTCACCTGGATCCGGTTCCGGCGTCGTCCGGTAGACCTCTGCTGCGGGAACGGTAACCCCCGTAGGCTCCCCGTAGGCACTGCAGCAGGAGCAGGTGTAAAATTGTCTCCCCAGCAGTCGGTCGACGGCATCCTGAGTAGGGTGGCTATAGCCGGTTCCCCCGTTTATAGCAGCAACTTCGCACCGCAGGAGGTTGACATAGGTCGTAGAGGTGCTGTATCTGCTGCCGTGGTGGTTGGGGTGCATCACGTCGACGCCGTATTGGGGGTCGAGATACGGCTCATTCGGATGATAGGGATGATCGGGAGGATTGATGTAGGTGACCAGCACCTGCGCGAGGTCGTCCTCCACGCTGCTTCCAAGGTCTCCTGCCGTAATGTAGTCGAAATCGCCGTACTCTATGAGGAGGCCGATGCTCGCGTTATTTTTTGTCCCCACGTTGACATGTGACCCATCGATTAAGTAACCGTTGACGAGCACACAGGTCACCCTGGCCCCGCCACCAAGGTCTATAACAGTTCCTATGGGGATCGGCACTCCCCGCCCGAAGCCTGAGTTGTATCCGCAGTGGTAGATATTGTTCGCGGAGTAACCATTGTCCAGGATGTAGTTCAACCCCCCGTAGTGATCGCCGTCGTCGTGGGAGGCAATGACGTAGTCGAGCGTGCGGTTTTCAGGAGGGAAGATGGTATTGAGGTAGGGCAGGAGTTCCCACCGCCCCTTGCTGCTGGTCCCTCCATCTACGAGGACTGTCGTCCCACTCGGGCCGATGATAAGCTCGCTCGCACCCTGGCCAACGTCTATGGTGTGGATCTCGAGCTGCTGGGAAAAGGCGGGTGTCCACGTGGAAATGGCAATAAAACCCGCTATGAGAAAAGCATGTATTGCTTTCTTCATCTAGAAACGATCCTCTTTTCCCACAACAAAATTTTACATTATAGGTAATAATAGTCAATGAACAATTTTTTACCCCCTTCTTTTTCCCTGCTCACCTACCACTATTCCGAAGCGGTATCTGCGTGAATCTGATGCCTTGATAAACTTTTTTCCGCATAAAAAACGGGAGGCCCCACTAAGAGACCTCCCGCAAGGTACTCCCCAATTGTAGGGATTTTGAGGCTCATATCTAACCACTCATTCCCCATTATTTTGCTTGCGATAATGGGCATTATCGGGAACAAAATAATGGGCTTTTTGGGAACAGCTCAGAGCTTTTATAAATGAAAGATGACCGGTGACACCTGCCCCGGGCCACGTAGAGGCACGGAGTAAAATCCCTGGTTACCTCTGTGCCTTTCTCTCCTTCTCAGCTTCCGTTGATTCTCTGCTCAACTTCCTTCAACCCTTGCAAGATATCCTCCGCGACGATCTGTTGGATGTAAGGACGCATCCAACCCGCTGCGTGCGGCAGGTCACGCTTCAACTCGGTTTTTGCATTTGCCGGTAGATTGCGTTTGAGTTTCACAATTACTCCTTCGGTTATGTTCTGTGCCCTCAAGTATCGAAGCGCCTCGAACACGATGGCGCTGATCTTGCCCTTCGCGGCCATCCGGCGCGGAGACACATGACGAAAAATCAGGATGTGGGGCCCCGCCGTGATTGTCCGCGACGAGCCATTGGTGAGATAGACCATCTTCGCGGGAACCTGTGTTGAGAGCCCCAGAACGTTGGCCGCCAGAGCACCTGATGCAACGATTCGGCTGTCCGTTTTTCTTGCTATGGCCGCAGCCACCACATCCGCCGCCGGCGCCAGTTCGCCGCCCAGCTTCTCGTTGATCCGGGGATAGTGATACAGTGAAACCCCGAGCCTCCGAATTACCCCCTGCCGGCTCAGCCGCGACAAGGCTTGTCTCACCGCCGGCCAAGTCCCAAGCGCAAGGAAATCAGATGCCGTGACAACAATACCCCTGCCATGGCCTCTAATTTGTGTAAGTATCTTATCCTCAATGGGATGACTATTTTTCATAACCAAAGTATTGTCACAGAAACATACAGTATTCTGTGACAATAAGATACTCTCTTATGTCAGAAAAACAATCCATATTTTTCCCTGTGTCAAAACTAAATAAAACTAAATGATAATGTCCCCCTGAGACTAAATAGAAATGTCCCCTTATACTGGCGCCTTCAAGGAGGTGTCAGTGAAAAAGGGGATATTGAAGATGAGTCAGAAGGAGCGGGACAGGCTCAGGATATTAACGTTTCCGGATGATGTTTTAGAGGTCGAGAGAAATCGCGGAGATGCTGATTCGAAATGGACACAGAAAGCCTTTTGAAATCATTAAACGGCCATAATATTTTGCCTCCCTGGACGACCTGATAACAATGAAGAAGGCAGCCGGTCGAGGGAGGGATAGAGAAGACCTCAAGATTCTCCTGAAATCAAGAGGGAAGAGGGCCGGGGAGCGGCCCTAATGTTTAAAGTTATTGCCGAGAGTTTCCCTCTAAGATTTCGAACAGCAACTGTGGGGTGTCCCCTTCAACTTATTATTTAGGGTTTGACCCTCTGCCTGTACTTGACCCTCTGCCTGTACCAGATGCCCTAGTAAGTTAACAAGTTAACACCGTCCCCTTTTTACGGCGCAACATCGCATAAAGCTAAGGGATGAAAATAAGAGTAATGCGTAGACCTGACCCCTTTGTTGATGCGCAGGCGGATAAAAGGAGTTTTGCCGAAAAGCTTGCGCCACTTATTCAATCGTACCTATGGCCCTGTTGGCGTTTGAAGTCCGCGTATGCCTTGTACTCCATATGGCTGTTGCCCCTGTATGAGAGATTGCCCACCAGGCTGATCAGCGGCTTGCGGCGTTGCCACACGTTGCTGCACACCCTGCGCAGAATGCGCGGCATGGAATAGAAGTTCCGGTTGCAGGAGATATTTTCCTGGATGATGGCGTCCAGCGACAAATGTTTATACCGGGCTATCGGGAAGGTCAGAGTGTAGTATTTCCAGTCTTCCGGGAACTCATCGAGGGCGATGCGGTTCTCCGATTTCATCTGGTCCCATAGGCGCGTGCCGGGCAAGGGCGTAAGAAACAGCGCGTTGAGATAGTCCACGCCGTACTGGCTGGCCACTTCGGCGATACGTGTGCCGATGCCCGGTTCGTCTATGTCCAGACCGATCATAAAGGAACCTGCGACCAGTATGCCGTGCCGCTGTATGCGCCGCACGGAGGCGCGGAAGTCCCGGCCCTTCAGAAGATTGAATTTCTTGCCAAGCTCCCGAAGCCCTTCCGGCGTGGGGGATTCAAAGCCGATGAAGATGCCGCTGCACCCGGCCTTCGCGGCCAACGTCAGGAGTTCTTCGTCATCGGCGAAGTTAATGGTGGCCTGGGCAATCCATTTCTTTCGCAGGTTCGCCTGTGCCATGGCGCGGAACAGGTCCTTGACGCGGGCGATGTGTTCGGGGCGCGTGCCGATGAGGTTGTCGTCCACCACCAGAACATGTTTCTCACGGACCGACTGGAGTTCC
>JAVCDC010000136.1 GCA_030765135.1 Candidatus Tritonobacter lacicola
GAGCCTGTCACGCTCCTTCTGACTCATCTTCAATATCCCCTTTTTCACTGACACCTCCTTATAGGCGCCAGTATAGGGGACATTTCTATTTAGTCTCAGGGGGACATTATCATTTAGTTATGACACCACATTTTGCTTGACGGCGGAACGCGCCGCACATATTATTTTTCTCTTAAAAACCAGTGATATATGAATCTCCGGCAAGGTCGGAGACTTAATAAATTTTCGAGCGTAGCGAGCTAATTTATCAAGGAGACCGGGATATGCTTCTGGGCAGAGTGGTTGGAACGCTCGTCAGCACGCGTAAGATCGAGAGCATAGAGGGGCTAAAGCTCCTCGTCGTCCAGCCGGTAACGACCGGAAACAGGCCGGCGAAGGGCTACGTCATCGCCATCGATGTCGTCGGCGCGAACACCGGTGAGATAGTCCTGTACTCCCAGGGGAGCGCGACCCGGCAGACGCCGGAGACGGACAAGTGCCCGGTCGACGGGCTAATAACCGCCATCGTCGATACGTGGGAGGTCGGGGGCAAAGAGGTCTACAACAAGTCCGGGAGCGAGAAACCCGCATGATACTGGCAAGGGTCATAGGTACGGTGGTCGCGACAAGGAAGGTCAAGGCCTTCGAGGGGCTGAAATTAATGATTGTCCAGCCCCTTGATGAGAACATTCAGCCCTCCGGCGAACCGCTGGTGGCGACGGACACCCAGCAGTCGGGCCCCGGCCAGATCGTCTTCTACGTCGCGAGCCGCGAAGCGTCGCTCCCTCTTCCAGACCCCTTCAACCCGTCGGACGCAACGATCACCGGCATCGTCGACTCCGTCGACGTCCAGGAGGGATAGAATTCGGCCATGTTCATAGGGAAGGTAATCGGGACAGTCGTTTCAACCCTCAAGCACGAGATTTATAACGGGCGGAAGCTTCTCCTGGTTAAAAAGCTGGATCCCACCTTCAAACCCCTGAAGGATTCCCTCATCGCCATAGACACTATCCAGGCGGGGGTCGGCGATATCGTCCTCATCAATGACGAGGGAAACTCGGCGAGACAGATCCTCAACGAGGAGAACGGCTGCATCAGGTCGTTGATCGTCGGCTATATCGACAGCGTCGACCTCGCTGAATAAAAAAAGCGGCGGCGCTTTTTTTATCCGGCGTCCCGCGCGCAGCGGAAGCCGAAGTTCGAGCTGCGGTAAGTTGGGAACGCCCGATTCCTGTTGGGGCACCGCAGTATGGTTCTTCCGTTGAACCACGACCCTCCCCGCAGGACCCTGTATTTCTGGCCGTGCTCGTCCGTCTTGCAGCTGCTGCCCGGATACGGCTCATACCAGTCGGATACCCATTCCCACACGTTTCCGGCCATGTCGTAGCAGCCGTACTGGCTCTTGCCCGACTCGTATTTGCCGACCGGCTCTGTAAAGATCATGAACGGCGCCTTGATCTTGAAGTGCTGCTCCCAGATCTGGGTCTGCCGGAACGTGATCACGGGCCTGGCGAATATTCTCTCGGCGCTGTTGCAGTCTGAAGAGCCCCACTCGTTGCCCCACGGGTAGAACCGTCCATCCGTCCCGCGCGCGGCTTTCTCCCACTCCGCCTCGGTGGGGAGCCTCTTGCCGGCCCACTCGGCGTAGGCCAGCGCGTCCTCGTAGCTTACCAGGACCACCGGATACCTGCACATGTCCGGAGGATACGGAGGATATGTCCCGTCCCTCCAGTTATATTTATTGGCCCACGGCTCATTGACGAATGGAACCCTGTGGCCGGTGGCGTCCACGAACTTCTTGTAGTCCGAGTTCGTCACCTCGCACCTGTCCATGTAAAATGCCTTCACGCGCACCTTCCGCTGGGGCGTCTCGTTGCCGAACCACGGCCTCTGACCCTCGTAGGCGGCTATGACGTTATCCACCTCCTCCCGGGTGCTGCCCATTAGAAACTCTCCGGCGGGGATATAGACCATGTCCTTGTGCCTGTTATCAGCCACTGGGGCCGGAGCGGGAAAAGCCACTTCCTTTTCCTCTGAGGGGGTCGGTTTCTCATGTACCACCTCCTCATGCTCGGACAGCTCCTTGTTGCTGGCTCCCACTTGCTCAGCTTTAATCCGGGGTGCCGGAATCTGCTTCGCAGCAACCCCTTCTGGCGGCTCATCTCTTTCAGTAGAGCAACTCGCCACAATAAGCAATCCAAGTGTAAGCAACAAAAAGCATTTTTTCATTATCATGCCTCCTGTGCGACAAAATCCATGATTCTGTTGACCGCCTCATTAACCGGAACATCTTCAGTCTGTCCGTCGCTCCTCTTCGTAAGCTCCACCGTGCCGGAGGAGGAGAGCTTCTTCCCGACCGTTACCCGCAGGGGAACACCGATGAGGTCGGCGTCCTTGAACTTGACGCCGGCGCGCTCGTCCCTGTCATCGATGAGGGTTTCCACCCCATCGCGCCGGAGGGCGCCGTAAAGCGCCTCCGCGCTCTCCCTGATCGCCGGATCGCTGTAGTTGACGGGAACAATTGTAACACAGTATGGAGCAATAGACATCGGCCAAATGATACCGTCTTTGTCATGGCCGGACTCTATCGCGGCGGCGATAATTCTCGACACCCCTATTCCGTAGCATCCCATTACGAAGAAACGCTGCTCCCCGTTCCTGCCGGAGAAAACCGCCCCCATCTTCTCGCTGTATTTCGTCCCCAGCTTGAATATCTGCCCCAGCTCTATCCCCCGGTAATCCGCAAGCTCGGAGCCGCACCTGCCGCACCGGTCGCCCGCCCGGACACAGGCTATGTCGAAGTAGCCGTCCACGGAGAAGTCCCTGCCGGGAACGATGTTGAGAAGATGGTAATCCGTCTCGTTCGCCCCGCTGACTGCGTTAACCATCCCCTTAACGCCCTCGTCGGCGATTATCTTCATGTCGAGGCCGACGGGACCCGCGTAGCCGACCGCGGCCCCGGTCGCGTCAAGAATCTCCCCGGGCGTGGAGAGCCGCGCGCCGGGGTCGAGCGCCCTCATCAGCTTGGCCTCGCTGATCTCCCTGTCGCCCCTTACGAGAACCGACACGGTCACGCCGTCGACGGTATAGAGCAGTGTTTTTATGAGCCGGGAGGGGGAGACCCCCAGGAATGCCGACACCTCCTCCACGCTCCCCATTCCCGGAGTGTGAACTTTCTCCAGGGCATTCTCTTTCTCGTCAGAGGTGACCCGGGCAATTATCCCTTCAGCGCTCTCGGCCGTCGCCGCGTACCCGCAGTCCGGGTTCGAGCAGCTGATCACGACCGATTCCCCCGAATCGGCGAGGGCCACAAACTCATGGGTTACGTCCCCCCCGATAAGGCCCGAGTCAGCCAGGACCGCACGGAACCGGAAGCCGCACCTCTCGAAAATCCGCGTGTACGCCTCGTGCATCACCCGGTAGTATTTATCAAGGCACTCCTCGCTCTCGTGAAAGCTGTAGGCATCCTTCATCATGAACTCGCGGGCCCTCATCACGCCGAAACGGGGCCTTATCTCGTCCCTGAACTTGGTCTGTATCTGGTAAAGGCAGAGCGGCAGCTGCCGGTAGGACTTCGCCCGGTTCCTCACGAGGTCGGTTATGATCTCCTCGTGTGTCGGCCCCAGCGCGAACTCCCTCCCGTGCCTGTCCTTCACACGCATGAGCTCCTTGCCGTACTCGCCCCACCTGCCGCTCTCCTCCCACAGCTCCGCTGGACTGAGAATGGGCAGGAGGAGCTCCTCGGCGCCCGCCCGGGCCATCTCGTCCCTGACGATCGCCTCGACCTTCTTGAGGACCCTGAGACCGAGCGGCAGGAAGGTGTATATTCCGCTGGAGAGCTTGCTGATCAGGCCCGCCCTGATCATCAGCCTGTGGCTTACCAGGTCGGCATCGCTGGGGGGCTCTCTCAACGTGGTTATAAAAGATTGTGTCCAGCGCATAAATTAGCTCGCTTCGCTCGCAAATTTATTATAAAAAATTTTAAAATCTGAAGGCAGCCGGATACTCAAAATAGCTGCCGTTGCTTGAATATACCCTTTATCAAACGTCACGTCAACGCGCCTTAGTGAAGTGAAAATAAACAAATACAGCATACAAATTATTAATAAAGTATTACCACAGAGGCCACGGAGACAACGGAGAAGTAAGTAACAAATTAAAATATTGCAGATATTTTTTGAAATCCTCCGTGCTCTCCATGTGCTCCGTGGTTTTTCAAAGGGTTTTTCACATATAAGATGGAAGAGTGCAAAATATTTGCAATTTTTAAGTCTTAGATCATGGTCGCCAGTTTTTTATTTCACTTATTAAAGCGTTTACGATATCGGGAACTGCGACATGGGCCACGACTTCGCCCTTCCTGAAGAGCACGCCTTTCTTTTTCCCCATCGCTATCCCCACGTCCGCCTCCCGCGCCTCGCCGGGACCGTTCACGACACAGCCCATTACAGCAACAACAATCCCGGCAGTTACCTTCTCCTCGCGTATCCTCCTCTGGACGTCCTCTACAATCTCTATGAGGTCCGTCTCGCACCTGCCGCAGGTCGGGCAGGAGACGATATCCGGGCCGAACGACCGCAGCTTGAGCGAGGACAATATCAGCTTCGCGGCCCTGACTTCGTGAACCGGGTCGGCCGTGAGAGAGACCCTTATGGTATCTCCTATACCCCGCGCCAGAAGCGTCCCCAGCGCGACCGCCGACTTTATCGAGCCCGGGTAAAGGGGGCCGGCTTCGGTCAGCCCTATGTGGAGGGAGTAGTCCGTCCTCTCCGCCGCCAGTTCGTACGCCCGTATCGTGTCGGGGACGTTTGAAGCCTTGAGCGATATCTTCATCCGGTCGAAACCCATTGACTCTATCATCCCGACCGCCTCCAGGGCAGCCTCGACGAGAGCCTCGGGAGAAGGGCCGCCATACTTCTTTAACATCTTCTCGGGCAGGGAGCCCGAGTTGACCCCTATCCTCAACGGTATTTTCCGGGCGCGAGCCTCCTCCACGATCATCTCCACGCCCTTCCTGTCCCCGATATTTCCCGGGTTTATCCGCACACCCGCAGCGCCGGCTTCCATTGACGCTATCGCCAGCCTGTAATCGAAGTGGATGTCGGCTATCATGGGTATGGATATTCCGTCAATAATCCGCCCCAGTGCGGCCGCGGCATCCTCATCGGGAACGGCGGACCTTATAATCTCGCACCCCTCCTCCTCGAGCGCCCTGATCTGCCCGATCGTTGCTTCGACGTCCCGCGTGTCAGTCTTTGTCATGGACTGGATTGAGACGGGCGCCCCGCCTCCGACAGGCACGTCGCCAACCATGATCCGTTTTGTCTTCCGCCTCTCGATCATTTCACACACCCGCATCGCACCCATCCGTATCGCACCTACCCGCATCGCACACACCCGTATCCGTAGGGGCAGGTTTAAAACCTGCCCTTACAAAACCCGCCCGTACAATGATTCGATCGGGATTATTCCTGTCGAATTGCCATTGCGCCGGATTATTTACGATATATTCACGGATGCGGCCCAATTCATCTTCATTCCTGATAATATGTTCATAATAATTCCGTTGCCAAACATGCGTCCCTGATCTGTTTCGCGTTTCGTTAATTCGCCGCGCAGAGAATGTCTTAAAACCACGGATAATTTCTGATAATGGATAACGTTTTGCACAATCTATATCCGTAGGGGCGGGTTTTGTACGGGCAGGTTTCAAACCTGCCCCTACAATGAAAATGATGCCGTGGATATGATTCGGCATTAAGGCAGATACATCCAATTTAATATCGGGATAATGTCTCGGCAAATCCGACCAAACCGATTTAACAATTTTGCCGAATTCATTTATTATCATTTCACCATCCACAATTTGCCCGAAAATGCATGACCTATTGTATGTGCATAAGGTTATGAAATATGCCCCCATCCTGGAATAATCATATCCTTTCAGCCGAATAGAATGGCGCCGGTGTTTTTCAGGATTACACACCCGCTTCATAGCATTTCACGCACCCGTATCGCACACACCCGTATCCGTAGGGGCAGGTTTAAAACCTGCCCCTACAAAACCTGCCCCTACAATAAAAATGATGCCGTGGATATGATTCGGCATTATGGCAGTACCCAGTTCACGATGTCGTTGTAGAAGACAAGGACGACAAGGAGGAGGATAAGCGCAAGGCCGATCTGCTGCATGATATCCATCTGCTTCTCCCCTAGCGGCCTCCGCCTGATCTTCTCGATGACGAGGAAGACGACGTGTCCGCCGTCGAGAACGGGGAACGGCAGCAGGTTTATCACGCCGAGGTTCACGCTGATCATGGCGACGAAGTATAGGAAGGTCACGAACCCGGCCTCGGCGGTCTTCGCGGAGTAAACGTATATGGCAATCGGCCCCCCGATGGTCCTGGGGCTCAACCTTCCGGTGATTATGGAAGCCAGGATCTGGTAAAGCATTTTGACGGAGGAGACCGTCTCGGCTATCCCGAGTGGAATGGCCCGGTACCAGGGATACTTCTCGAGCCGCATTTCCGTATCGACGGTAAACACCGATCCGATCAACCCCCTCGAACCGGCTGTCAACGCCACGTCGAAACGGGATTCATACGGGATGAACCGGCCCTTTCTGAGAACGGTGAGCATGAGATTACTGCCGGGGCTGCGCGCGATCTCCTCGTCGACGGCTTTGCCGGACAGCTCCCTGCCGTTGATAGCAATAATCCGGTCCCCGGGCCGGATCATTCCCGTCTTCTCCTCTCTGCCTGTCTGAGTCACGATACCGTCCTCGACCAGGACGCCCTTGATAATCCCCGTCTCATCCGGCGTCATCTCGAGTAAGCGCGGCGTACCGTCCTCACCTACAACGCTCAAGGTCAGGCTCTTCCCATCGCTCTCACCTATGATGGCGATGATGCTCGGCCAGTAGACGGCCCTTCCATTGATCTCCTTTACGACGTCGCCCTCCCTGAGGTCCGCCCGTGACGCGGGCATTTCCTCGATAACGGAAACGACCTTCGTGACCCCTCCCCCGGACAGGCCGACCACCGCGTTCGGTACCCCCTCCATCTCGACGGGAGTCAGCTCCCTGTAAATCAGTTCGCCGTCCCTTTCGAAACCGAAGCGTAGCGGCCGGCCGGCGTGCGTGCCGGTTATTTTCATTATCTCCGTCCAGTCGGACACCGGTCGGCCGTTCACGGAGACGACCCTGTCTCCGGATTTAACGCCGGCCTCCGCAGCGGGCGAGCCCGGTATCACGGCCCCCACGACGCCCTCTTTAACATAAAGCGGCAACTCCCTGCCGACCATGAAGATCGCCGAGAAGAGAACAGCGCCGAGCAGTATGTTCATTGCAGCACCAGCGACAACGATTACCACCCTCCGGCCGACCGTCTTGGAGGAATATTTCAGGTGGTCGGGGACCTCCTCTTCCCCCCCCTCGTGCTTGTCCGGTGTCGGGAAATCCTCCTGGCCGGCCATCTTCACGTATCCCCCCAGCGGGATGGCGCTCAGGCAGTAGTCGGTGCCCTTGCGAACTACACCGAAAAGCCTCGGGCCGAAGCCGAACGAAAATCTCAGGACCAGTACGCCGAACCGCCGCGCGAGGATGAAGTGGCCCAGCTCGTGGACAAATATAAGCACGCCGAGGACTATGGCAAACCTGAGTATATTAATTAATGTTGCCGGGTTCAGAAACCCCATGATAGCTCCTTTAAGTTACGGCCAAGAAGGGTGGAAAAGTTTCTTGTTTCTCGTGAACATATATACATCAAACAACCATCAACCCCCTTTATAGTGAATCAGCGCCGGATTATTGCCATTGTTATTGCTCTTACTCTTTTCTATTCTTTGCGGCTTTGCGGTTCAATATATTTTTACCTGAAGGTCGCATTTACCATCCTCGATCGACAAGCTCGCCGGCCTTCCTCCGCGCCCAGGCATCGGCTTCGAGTATCTGTTCCAGGTTCGGTTCCGCAACAACGTCGTGACCAGCCATCGTTTTTGAGACGACCTCCACTATACCGGTAAACTTCACCATGCCCCGGAGGAACGCGTTCACCGCCACCTCGTTGGCGGCGTTCATAACGGCGGGAAGCGTTCCCTTCGCCCTGGCGGCGCCGAACGCGAGATCGAGCGCCGGGAACCTATCGCGCGGCGGCTCCTCGAACGTGAGTTCGCCCAGTTCCGGGAAGTCTATCCGCGAGCAGCCGCCCCCCACCCTCTCCGGATAAGTGAGGGCGTACTGGATCGGGATTTTCATGTCCGGGATCGAGAGCTGTGCCAGGACAGACCCGTCGACGAACTGGACCATCGAGTGGACCACGCTCTGCGGATGGATGACGACATCGATGTCATCGGGGGAAATGTCGAAGAACCAGGTCGCCTCTATCACCTCGAGTCCCTTGTTCATCAGCGTAGCCGAGTCTATGGATATCTTCGGCCCCATACTCCATACAGGGTGTGCCAGGGCTTCTTCCGGCGTAACCCGCGAGAGCTCCTCGAGTCCCATCCTGAAGAAGGGGCCGCCCGAGGCGGTAAGAATGAGTTTTTCGACTGACCGGGGCGGAGCGGGACCCAGGCACTGGAATATCGCGCTGTGCTCGCTGTCCACGGGGATGATTACAACACCCTTTTCCCGCGCCAGCGACGTTACGATGGGGCCCGCCATCACCAGCGCCTCTTTATTCGCAAGGGCGATGTTGTTTCCCGCATTTATCGCCTCGATCGTCGGAAGAAGCCCGGCGCCACCCACAACGGCCGATAAAACAATATCCACGTTTTCAGCCGCCACGGCCCTTACGCCGTCCGCTCCGGCGAGAACCCTCGTCTCCTTACCGCGTATCTCGCTCAGCCTCGCCGCCGACGCCTCGTCCGCAAGGGCCACAACCCCGGGACTGAACTCGTCGATCTGGCCCGCCATGAGATCCACTTCGTCCAGGGCCGCCAGCCCCACTATATCGAACCGGTCCCCGAGGGCCCTGGCCACGTCAAGCGCGCTGGAGCCTATCGAGCCGGTCGACCCCAGTATCGTTACCCGCTTCTTTTTCATTTGCCTAAAACAAGCCACTAAGTCACCAAGGCACTAAGAGTGCAACTATAATTACCAGTTGCTGGTAACATGTTGCTTGTTAATTTTCATAAAGATTATTAGTAACTCGAAACCAGAAAATATAAATTGCATTTTTTATTTGTGTCTTAGTGCCTTTGTGGCAAATTCCTTTACCAGTTCCTCATCCTCCGAATATTACAAGATAGATGTAGAGTATCGGCGCCGTGAAGAGCACGCTGTCGATGACATCGAGCACGCCCCCCAGGCCCGGAAGGTATCCGGCGACATCCTTCACGCCCGCATCCCTCTTGAGGATCGACTCGAAGAGGTCTCCCGGTATCGCAACCAGCCCCAGGACGATAGAGAGGACCAGCACATGCGGAACGCTCGGCATGTCGCAGTAACAGCCGAACCAGTAAAGGCCGATAAAGCCGGCAGCGACCGCGCCGGCAAGCCCGCCGATGAGCCCCTCCCTGGTCTTGGCAGGACTGATCCTGGGTATAAGCTTGTTCTTCCCGAAGGCCTTCCCGACGAGGTAGGCGCACGTGTCGGACCCCTTCGTGACGAGGAAGAGGAATAAAACGTACCAGCGCCCGTCAACCCCCGGGAAATACATGATCTCGACCACGAAGGAGAAGAGCCAGCTCACGTAGATCACGCCTGCCAGAGTGGTCGATGATGAAAGCAGGGGCGACTCCCCGTTCACCTTGAACATCTGGCTGGAGAATATCCCGATGACAATCAGGAGGAAAGTCAGTATCTCAATATATCCCGGAACGATAAACCGCCCGGGTGAAAGAGTCGAAAAGAAGCATTTTAAAAAAATAACGCTTATAAAGGTAACGGCGCAAGCCGTGCCCAGGTGCCTGTCGGGATGACCACCCTTCCTCTCCGCGAGGCCGTAGAACTCCATCGTACCCGCTACCGTAAAAAGGATAATAGTGAAGAAACACAGGATGGCCCCCGGGCCTCCCCGGGAGTAGAGGGTCGCCGCTACGAGAAGAAGGACAAGCACGAAAAAACTTGTTACCCGTCTAGCCGGCACTGGCCTTCATCCCCCCGAACCTTCGCTCCCGCTTCTGGTAATCGATGATAGCCCTGCGGAGGTCCCTCTCCCTGAAATCGGGCCAGAACTTCTGCGTAACCCAGATCTCGGTGTAGGATATCTGCCAGAGAAGAAAATTGCTGACCCTCATCTCACCACTGGTCCTTATCAGCAGATCGGGGTCGGGAATATCGCTTGCGTACAGGAAATCGCGGAAGCTCTCCTCATCGACATCATCCGGCCGCATCCTCCCCTTCCCGACAAGGACGGCAACTTTCCTCACACCGTCAATGATCTCGCTCCTACCGCCGTAATTCAGGGCGAGGATGAGGTTGAGCCCGCGGTTGTTCCCGGTCCTCTCCTCGTCGATCCTTATCCATTCCTGAACTTCATCGGGCAGGCCGCTTATCCTGCCGATCGCCCTGAGGCGGACGTCGTTTCTGTCGAGCTCGTCAACCTCCTTCTCGAGGAACCTCCTGAGCAGCTTCATGAGGGCGGCGACTTCTCTCTTCGGCCTGTTCCAGTTTTCAACGGAGAAGGCGTAAAGCGTGAGATACTTGACGCCGATTTGCCCGGCGTAGCGGACCACGGCGCGGATCGACTCCACCCCCGCCCTGTGGCCGCGGATCCTGGAGAAATTCCGCCCCTTTGCCCAGCGGCCGTTCCCGTCCATTATTATAGCCACGTGGCGCGGAATCCTATTCATATCGAGCGTGACTGCCATAACTTAATACCTGTCTCAAACGCCTTGAGAGGACAAAGCACTAACCGACCAATTTAATAACCAAGGTACAAGAAAAAAGATACAAGATACAAGATGCAAGAAACAAACAAATTCCAATAACCAATATACAATCTTCAAACAAGCTAGTATTTTCCGTCGGGATAGAAGTGCCTGCTTTGGTTATTTGAATTTGTGGCTTGGTTATTGTTTGTATCTTGTTTCTTGTTTCTTGTTTCACCCCTTCTTTCCGGGCTTCCTCTTCGTTCCGGAGAACGCCGCCTCAAGCACCTCGTCCATGTGGTCCACGGGGATATACTTCATCTTGCTATTCACGTGGGACGGGATATCTTCCTGATCGGCCGCATTATCACGGGGCAGGATAACGGTCCTGATGCCCGCCCTCCGGGCGGCCAGGATCTTCTCCTTCACACCGCCCACCTTCAGCACCTGCCCCCTCAGGGTTATTTCCCCGGTCATCGCGAGATCGGTCCTCACCGGGCGGCCGCTCAGGGCCGAGAAGATCGCCGCCGCGATCGTGATGCCGGCAGACGGACCGTCCTTGGGTATCGCCCCCTCCGGGACGTGGACGTGGATATCGCGCGTCTTGTAAAAATTCCTGTCGAGCCCGAACCTCTCGGCCCGCGACCGGATATAGGAGAAGGCCGCCTTCGCGGACTCCACCATGACCTCTCCAAGTTTGCCCGTGAGCGTCAGCTCACCCCTTCCCGGCATCGCCGTCGCCTCCACCTTGATGACGTCCCCTCCCACCTCCGTCCACACGAGGCCCGTCACCACGCCTGCTTCCTGTCTTCCGTACTTCCGTCCGGGAGCGTATTTCGTCTTTCCCAGGTAAACGGCGAGGTTTTTACCGGTAACGGTAACCCTCCTATTTTTTCTGGACTCCACCTTCTTCCGCGCGACCTTCCTGCAGATGTGGGATATCTGCCTTTCCAGCTCCCTCACGCCGGCCTCCCGTGTGTAATGCCTTATCATCCGCATAATGGCGGCGCCGGTTATTGCAACGTCCTTCGAACCAAGCCCGTGGACCTCGAGCTGCTTGGGAATCAGGAACTGCTCGGCAATCTTCTGCTTGTCCCACTCCGAGTAGCCCGTCATCTCGATAATCTCCAGCCTGTCCTTCAGTGTCGGGTGAATGGCGTGGGGCGTATTGGCGGTCGTGATAAACATCACGTTCGACAGGTCGAAGTCAACCTCCAGGTAGTGATCGTTGAAATACCTGTTCTGCTCGGGGTCCAGAACCTCGAGCAGCGCCGATGCCGGGTCGCCCCTGTAGTCCCTGCACAACTTGTCAACCTCGTCCAGAAGGAAAACGGGGTTCCTGGACTTTGCCTTCCTTATCGACTGGATGATCCGCCCCGGCATAGAGCCTATGTAGGTCCTCCTGTGCCCCCGGATCTCGGCTTCGTCCCTGACGCCGCCCAGGGAAACCCGGATGAAGTTCCTCCCGACGGCCCTTGCTATGGAGCGCGCCAGGGACGTCTTCCCCACGCCCGGCGGCCCCACCAGGCAGAGGATCGTGCCGCCGCCGCCGCCGGTAAGCCTTCTCACGGCGAGATACTCTATTATCCTCTCCTTCGGCTTTTCTAGATCGTAATGGTCATCGTCCAGGAACTTCCTGGCGTGCCTGAGGTTCAAATTATCGCGCGTCGCGCTGGTCCATGGCATCGCCAGCAGCCACTCGAGGTAATTCCTGCACACGGTCGACTCCGGAGAGAGAAGGGGCATCCTCGAGAGTTTTGTGACCTCCTCCAGCGCCTTCTCCTCCACATCCTGAGGCATCCCGGCCGCATCGATCTTGCGCCTGATCTCTCCGATCTCTCCGGCGGCCCTCCCCTCCTTCCCCAGCTCCTCCTCTATCGCCTTTAGCTGCTCGCTGAGATATAAATTCCTCTGTGACTTCTCGATCTCCCTGCGAACCTTGCCGGTGATCTCCTTTTCGATTTTCAGTATCTCGATTTCGGAATTGAGGGTCTCGCCTATGAGCCGGAGTCGCCCCGGCGGCTCGACGACCTGCAGGATCTTCTGCCGCACCTCGGTCTTCACCATCAGGTGGGCCCCGATTATGTCCGCGAGCCGGTCTGCATCGTCCACGCCGGCGACGGACGCTGCCACCTCCGAAGGGATTCTGGGGTTCAAGGAGACATAGCTCTCGAAGAGCCCCACGGTCATGCGCATCAGGGCGGCGGTCTCCGCATCGCCCACCCCCTTCGGCGTAATTCGCTTCGCCCGGACCCTGGGAAACGGCTGCCGGGCAAGATACTTTTCAACCCTCATCCTGTGGAGCCCCTCGGCCAGAACCTTGGCGGTCCCGTCGGGAAGCCTGAAAATCTGGAGAATCTTGCAAAGAGTGCCCACGCGGTATATATCGCCGGGAGCCGGATCCTCTATGCCGATCTCCCTCTGCGTCGCCATGACTATCATCCCGTCGTCCGAGAGGGCCTCCTGGAGCGCCAGCATCGACTTCTCCCTCCCTACGACAAGCGGGACGATCATCCTGGGAAACATGACAATGTCCTTCAAGGGAAGAAGAGGAAACGTGTTTTTATTCCTGTTTACCATAATAAATCAGCTCACTACGCTCGCAAATTTATAATTGAGGATATATTCATGCCGTTCTTTTCTTCTTTCCCTCCTTGATAACCGGCTCCCCTTTCCCATCGATAACGTCTTTATTGATGATGCACTTCACGATGTCCCCGCGGGAGGGGACCTCGTACATAATGTCGAGCATGACCTCTTCCAGCATCTGGCGCAGTGCCCTTGCACCCGTCCCCTTCGCGATTGCCTTTTCCGCGAGGGCCTTCAGCGCCGCCTCCTCGAACTCCAGTTCGACCCCCTCCATCGCCAGGAGCCGCCTGTACTGTTTCGTCAGCGCGTTCCTGGGAACCGTCAATATCCTGACGAGGTCGGCCTCGGTGAGGGTGTAAAGCGGCGTTATGGACGGAAGCCGCCCGACGAACTCCGGTATCATGCCGAATTTAATCAGGTCCTCTGGCTCGACCATATCGATCAGGTTTTCAGCCCTGCTTACCGCGGGGTCTGCCCCGTATCCCATGGCCTTCCTGCCGACCCTTCTCTCGATTATCTTCTCCAGGCCGTTAAAGGAACCGCCGCAGATGAAGAGAATGTCCCTGGTATCCACCTGGATATACTCCTGGTGGGGGTGCTTTCTCCCTCCCTGGGGGGGGACATTGGCGACCGCCCCCTCCAGCATTTTCAGGAGGGCCTGCTGGACGCCCTCTCCCGAGACATCCCTGGTGATGGACACGTTATCGGTTGTCCTGCCTATCTTGTCGATCTCGTCTATGTATATAATCCCTGTCCGGGCGCGGGCGACGTCATGGGAGGCGGCCTGGAGAAGCCTCAGTATGATATTTTCAACGTCCTCTCCCACGTACCCGGCCTCTGTCAGCGTGGTGGCATCCGTTAGGGCGAAGGGGACGTCTAGTATCCTCGCAAGCGTCCTGGCCAGCAGGGTCTTGCCGCTCCCCGTGGGCCCGATCAAGAGTATGTTGCTCTTCTCTATCTCGACATCGCCGCAATCACCGCCGGCAAGCACCCGTTTGTAATGATTGTGAACGGCGACGGCTATGGACTTCTTCGCCTTTTGCTGCCCGATGACGTACTCATCGAGGAGTTCCTTGATCTCCGCGGGCTTCGGGACCTTCAGCTTCGGCAGGGGGTCCCCCCTGTGCACCGCCTCCCGGCAGAGATCTATGCAAGAATCACATATGAATACCCCCCTTCCGCCTATGAGCTTCGCGACTTCTCTCCGGTCTCTGCCGCAGAACGAGCATCTGGCGGAAGAAGCCGCCCTGGAACGCCTCCTGTCACCCGCCACGCCATTCCCTCCTTACTTCGCTTCCTTTTGAGATTTGACGACCTGGTCGATGATACCGTATTTCAGGGCCTCCTCCGGCGTCATGAAGTAATCCCTGTCCGTATCCTGCGCTATCTTCTTCACCGTCCGGCCCGTATGGCGGGCAAGCAGCTCGTTGATCTTCTCCCTCAGCCTCAGGATCTCCTCGGCCTGGATGCCGATATCTACGGCGGCACCCTGTACCCCTCCCCACGGCTGGTGGATCATGATCCGCGCGTGGGGAAGCGCGTATCTCTTCCCCCCCGTCCCCGCGGCCAGCAGCAGGGCGCCCAGGCTCGCCGCCTGTCCCACGCAGTAGGTGTTCACGTCGCACCTGACGAACTGCATCGTATCGTAGATGGCAAGGCCCGCGGTCACCGCTCCGCCCGGCGTGTTGATGTAGAGATTGATCTCCTTGTCCGGGTCCTCCATCTGTAGAAAGAGCAGCTGGGCGATCACCAGGTTGGCAACGTTATCGTCGATAGCCGTCCCGACGAACACGATCCTGTCTTTCAGGAGCCTCGAGAAAATGTCATACGCCCTCTCGGCGCGTCCCGTCGTCTCAACTACCATGGGAATTAACTGGTCATGCGGCACTTTGGCACCTCCCTGTTTACCTTACTTTATCTTCGCCTCCCGCAGCAGGAAGGAAAGGACCTTCTCCTCCTTCATCCTGTCGCGCAAATCGTCGAGCTGCCCCTCCTCCTCCAGGCGCGCCCTGAGCCGTGCCCGGCTCTGTTTCGCCCTCCCGGCGATCTCCTCAAGCTGTTCTTCGAGTTCCTCGTCGCTGACCGATATGGATTCGTTTTCAGCTATCCTGTTCCGTATATAAAGCCACCTGAGCCCCTTCTCGGCATCCTCCCGGGAACGGGCGCGGAGCTGCTCCTCCTTGTCGCTGCCGGGCTCCACTTTAATCCCGAGGGTGCGGAGACGCTCCTTCGAATTTTCAAACAACCCTCGGGCATAGCTTTCCGCCAGCGACGGGGGCAGGTCGAACACGTTATTCAGGACGAGCGCGTCGATAACCTGCGTCTCCATATCGCGCCTCGACTCCAGCTCCTTCTGCTCCCGGATGCTCTTCATGATCGAATCCCTCAGGTCGCCGAGGCCCTTGAAGTCGCCGAGGTCCCGGGCGAAGTCGTCGTTGATCTCGGGCAGCACCTTCTCCTTGATCTCGCGCACACGGACCTTGAAGGAGACCTCCCTGCCGGCGATCTCCTCGTCGTGATGATCGGACGGCACGCACAGGGTGAAATCCCTTTCCTCCCCTATGCTCAAACCGGCGATCGCAGCGCAGAGGCCGGGGATGTGACGCTCCTCGCTCATCTCCATCGGGATGTTTTCCCGGGAAAGTGTCTTCCCGCCGGCAATGGTCTCATCCAGATCGACAATGGCATAGTCGCCCATCTTAAGGCTCCTGTCCTCCACCGTCGAATACCTCGCGCCCCTCTCGCGAAGTTCTTCCAGGGCACCGGTCACGTCCTCATCGGTAACGTCAACTTCCCTTTTCTTGACTTTAATCCCCTTGAACGAAGAGACATCGAAATCCGGCGCCAGGTCTACCTCGACGTCGAAACGGAGCGGTTCACCGGGGCGGACACTTGGTTTCCCTACGAGGGACGGATCGCCCACGACCTTCAATTCCTCCCGCTTTATGTTTTCGGCGAGGGCCCTCGGGACGAGCCTCTCCAGGACCTCTTTCTCGATGTCACCGGCGAAGCGTAACTCGATCACGTCCCGCGGGACCTTTCCCTTCCTGAAGCCCGGGACAGCCGCCTTCCTCGAAAACTCGGAGAAGACCTTCTCCATCCCCCTCTTCACGTCGGAGACGGAGACCTCTATTCTCAGGAGAATCCGGCATGCACCCTTCTTTTCTATCGTGGCGGTGGTTTCCATCTACATCCAATCATAAAGTTGGAGCGGGTGAGCGGATTCGAACCGCCGACAACCACGTTGGCAACGTGGAGCTCTACCGCTGAGCTACACCCGCTCTGAAGACGCCTTTTTTTATTGGCCGCAATTATATCCACTCTCCCATGAACAAGCAACGCCATAGTACCGTAAATACGATTGTACAATGGATTGTAGTGGGCGGAAGAGGACTCGAACCTCCACGGGTTTCCCCACAGGATCCTAAATCCTGCGCGTCTGCCAATTTCGCCATCCGCCCCGCAAAACCAGGGATAAGAGATCAGAGATAAGGGATTAAAGACTGTAAGAACCACCAGTAACCAGTAACCAGTAACCGCTTTTATGGTACGCCACCAGGGACTCGAACCCCGAACCAACGGATTAAGAATCCGCTGCTCTACCGATTGAGCTAGTGGCGCACTTTAAACACCGCAAATTACAGGAGACAATTAGCATACGGGATAGCGAGTGTCAATCAAAACCAATGAAAACTTGACCACGCGACAGTACAAAAAAGGGTATACATTAGACAGTACAGCAGCGCCATGATAGTTTATTGCATGAAAAATTCCACAACCAACGACGGGAGAAATTAATGACAAAAACAGGGATCATCACATTTTCACTGCTCCTGCTCGCGGCCACGTCTCTCACCGCCGGCGAGAAGGCTGACGCAATTTTAAAAGAGGTCGCCGAAACCTACAGGAAGGCGAAGACATACCGGGACCAATCAGAAATCGTTCTGGAGATGTCGATACAGGGAATGGACAACAAGGTAACGGTAAAATACGACATCGTGGTACAGAAGCCCGACAAGATAAGCATCCAATCCGACAGCCCATTTTTCGGCGTTAACTTCGTTTCGGATGGAGAGCACACCTGGAACTTCAAGAAGAAGTCGGGCGAGTACACGAAAAGCGATGCCATCGCACTTAACGAGCTGGCAAAAGAAAAGTCCGGCCCCCTGGGGATGATGATAAAACCCATCCTGCTGTCAGCCATCGTCAGCGACGACCCCCTCGTCGAGATAGAGGAAGACGTTACGTCAAAAAAGCTCATTGAGCCCGAGGATGTCGACGGGCAGGAATGCGACGTGATCGAGATGGAGCAGTCGATAGGGTCGGTCAAGGTCTGGGTGGACAAAAAGAGAAAGCTCATCGTGAAGCTCCAGATGGATATGAGCAAGGCCGCGAAGGAGATGGCGGGCGATAAGGCGGAATCGCCCCCGACCATGATGGTGACCGAATACCACAGGGATATAGAGCTCGACGAAAAAATGCCCGGCGGTGTTTTTTCTTTCTCTCCGCCCCCCGGAGCAAAGCTCGTCGACAAGTTCACGAGCAGGAAGAAGTCCGGGGAAAAGCGCGAGCGGGCGAACTTGGCGGGCAAGCCCGCCCCAGCCTTCTCATTAACCGACCTGGATGGAAAGGAGCACACACTGAAGAGCCTGAAGGGAAAAGTCGTCCTCCTCGACTTCTGGGCAACCTGGTGCCCCCCGTGCAGGATGGAGCTGCCCCACGTTCAGAAGCTTCACGAGGAACTGGCCTCGCAAGGCCTTGTCGTCCTCGGCGTCAACTCGGAGAAGGACGGGGCAAAGCTGAAAAAGTTTCTCGGGAATGAGAAGATAACCTTCCCCGTTCTCCGGGACACGGAACAGGCCGCGAGCGAGGCTTACAAGGTAACCGCCATACCCCGCGTGATCATCATCGACAGGGAGGGGACCATCAGTTCCGACTTCACGGGCCTCAGGACGGATGAGGAGTTAAGGAAGGCGCTCGCCGAAGCGGGGATTGCCGCGAAGAAAAAATAATAACCTTGTTTATTATTTTTTCTTGTAGGATTCCCGTATCCACCTGCTCAGCACCTTGCCGGGGTCCTCTATAACCTCACGGCTGATTGTGAAATTGTCCCGGCCGCTGTTGCTCTTTATCAAGTTTAAGCCGTACTCGTAATCCTTGATCAGCTCATCGCAGATATCTTTCACGCTCTTCTTCCGGTCGGAAGCCATATCCTCTATGAGAGAGACGGCGCGCGGGTCGAAGGTTATCGCTATGTCGTGCGCGCGCTTGAAATCCCGCTCGTAGTTCCGGATCAGCTCCTCCATGTAGGCCTTCTCGGTCAAGTCCGGGTTTCTCATCAGCTTTTCGAGCTCATCCAGCGGAGAGCGGACGATCTGCGGGGTGACGGTCAGGCGCCTGGTCTCCGTCGACGGCAGCTCGTACTTGTACTCCCTGAGGACCCTTTCGCAGACGGTAATCAGCCCCCGCGCGCCCGTCTCCTCGGGCACGGCCTGCCGGGCGATCTCGCGCATTCCCTCGTCGGTGAATATTACCTGGATGCCGAACGAGGCGAATGCCTGCTCGTATTGCTTTATTATGGAGCCCTCCGAGTGCTTCAATATTTTGTAGAGGTCGTCCGCCTCCAGGTCCCGGCAAACGACCCGCACCGGCAGGCGGCCGATAAACTCCGGCTCCAGGCCGAACTTGATGAAGTCCTTGGACATGGCCGCGAGCAGGTATTGCACCTTGTCCGTCCCCGCTTCCGGCTCGGCGCCGAACCCTATCGGTTGCTTCCTCAGCCTGCGCCCGACTATCTCCTCGAGCCCCCCGAACGCTCCGCTCACGATAAAGAGGATATGCCTCGTGTTGATCGTCTTCTTCTGTATCTTCCCCTTCTTCTGGAACTCCATTACGGCCTGGAGCTGGGATGCCACGTCAAGGGGGCTCCTCAGCGGGACCTCCGTCTCCTCCATGAGCTTGAGTAGGTTCGTCTGCACGCCCCTGCCGCTCACGTCCCTCCCGACGACGTTCGCCGGGGTGGCTATCTTATCCACCTCGTCGATATATATTATCCCGTACTGGGCCAGGCCTATATCCCCGTCCGCTTTCTGTACCAGCTCCCGGATGAGGTCCTCGACGTCGCCCCCCACGTAGCCGGTCTCGCTGAACTTGGTGGCATCCGCCCTGGCGAACGGCACCCCGATGAGATTGGCGATACACTTGATGAGATAGGTCTTCCCAACGCCCGTGGGACCGATCATGATGATATTCTGCTTGGTGTACTCTCCGCACCCCCCCTCAGTTTTAACGCACTCCTTAACATGGTTGTAGTGGTCGCATACCGCGATAGACAGGACCTTCTTGGCCTCGTCCTGCCTGATGACATAGCGGTCGAGGTACTCCTTGATATCCCTGG
Source organism: Candidatus Tritonobacter lacicola (assembly GCA_030765135.1). Taxonomy (GTDB): domain Bacteria; phylum Auribacterota; class Tritonobacteria; order Tritonobacterales; family Tritonobacteraceae; genus Tritonobacter; species Tritonobacter lacicola. Next base: position 19,778 of record JAVCDC010000136.1, read on the forward strand.
GCTTATAATCAAACTCGAGCTCCCATTTCTTGCTACGGACCTCATCTCCCCCCTCTTCCTCGCTCACCGAGTCAGGTTGGGGAAAAGCCTGGACGATCGGGGTCCCGCCGAACTTCTCCTTGAGAAACTTCGCGAGCTCCCTCTGTATCTCCTCAGGAGATGGTATTTCTTTATTGTTCAAGTAATTACCCTCCTAACTTCATCTTACACTGCTCAAGCAATAATAACCAAGATACCTGTCTGCCGACAGGCAGGCAAGATGCAATAACCAAACAATAACCAAGCCCCAAATTCAAATAACCAAACTCAGCATTTACATATTCACGGTCAAGAGCAGACTTGTGAAATTATTGGTTATTTGGTTGTTGTATCTTGTATCTTGTTTCTTGTTTCTTATTTTTTTGAGGCTTTTAAGCCTTCCATCACCATATTATAGTGTATCCGGACGGTATCACGCACATCGAGAGCGTATCCCCCCGCAAGGAGCGCGGCTACGGGCACGCCCCTTTTGATAAACGAAAAGACAAACTCGTCCCTCCTCCTGAGCCCTTCGATCGAGAGGGAGAGGCCGCCCAGCTGGTCGTCGGCGTAGGGGTCGGCGCCGGCTATGTAGACTATTAAATCGGGGTTAAAGGAAGAGACGATTCCGGGCAGGGCTGTGCTGAGGCGCCCGAGGTATTCATCATCGCCGGCGCCGTCTTCCATCCCTATGTCGAGGTCGCTCGCCGGCTTGTGGAATGGGTAGTTGTTCTCCTGGTGAATCGAGAAGGTGAAGACCGAATCGTCCCCCGCGAATATCACAGCCGTCCCGTTGCCCTGGTGCAGGTCGCAGTCTACGACCAGCACTTTCTTAAAGAGGCCATCCCCCTGGTTCCTCCTTATTCCGACGGCGATATCGTTAAGAACGCAGAACCCCTCCCCGTAGTCCGCGAAAGCGTGGTGAAACCCTCCCCCGAGGTTTATCCCCACGCCCTCCTCGACGGCGCGATTCATGGCCATGATACTCCCGCCCGTCCACAGCCACGCAGCTTCCACGAGAGGCACGGAGCAGGGAAGCTCCAGCCTCATGATCTCAGACGGGGAGAGGCTTCCATTCTTTAATTTATCCACGTATTCCCGCGTGTGAACGAGAAGGACGTCCTCGTCCCGCGCCGGAGAAGGCTCCGCGACCATCCCGGACAAATCAGCGTCGTCCTCGAGCCTCTCGCGGATCAACCTGAACTTGTCCATGCGGAACGGGTGGGCGCCGATATCCGCGTAATAGCCATCCGAATAAAAAATTTTCATTTTAAATATGAAGAGAGATTAAAGGGATACATCACTGAGGACGCAGATGAACGCAGATTATTAAGATTATCAAGATACTTGTTTATCTGCGTTACCTGCGAAAATCTGCGTCCAAAAATAGTTTCGGCGGCTTCAGTGGTTTAATCTTATCTTTTATCTTTTCCTTTGCGTCTTCGCGGTTTAATTCCCACTCACTCGACGGTGACGCTCTTGGCGAGATTCCGGGGTTTGTCTATATCGCATCCCCTCTCGAGAGCGATGTAGTAAGCAAAGAGCTGGAGCGGGACCACGTTGATGAGGGGGGAGAGCGGCTCGACGGTCTCGGGGACGTATATCACATCATCCGCTATATCCTTTACCCTGTCGTCACCCTCGGTCGCGATCGCTATTATCCGCCCCTTCCTCGCCTGAACTTCCTTTATATTGGAGAGCATCTTATCGTACTTATTCGCCCCCGTGCATATGCATACGACCGGGAAATGCTCGTCGATGAGGGCGATGGGGCCGTGTTTCATCTCGCCCGCCGCGTACCCCTCGGCGTGCATGTAGGATATCTCCTTGAGTTTCAGCGCACCCTCCATGGCGTTCGGGAAGTTGAAGCCCCTCCCGAGGAAGAAGGCGTTCGTTGCCCTGTAGTACTTTTCGGCGACGCTGCGAATATGCCTCTCCTTCTCAAGAACCCTCTCGACCTTAGCGGGGATCCGCTGCAGCTCATCGACAAGCTCCCGGAAGCGCCCGTCGTCGATCTCGCCGCGCATCCTTCCCACCCACAAGGTGAAGAGGAAGAGGGCCGCCAGCTGGGCCGTATAGGCCTTGGTGGAGGCGACGCCTATCTCCGGGCCGGCGCGGGTGTATATCACCCCGTCGCTTTCCCTGTCGATCGTGCTGCCGACGACATTGACGACGGATATAACCTTGCATCCCTTCTCCTTCGCCATCCTGAGACTCGCTATCGTGTCCGCCGTCTCGCCGGACTGCGTGACGGTCATCACCAGTGTCTGCTTCGAAAGCTTGGGGTTTCGGTAGCGGAACTCGCTCGAGAAATCGACCTCGACGGCAATGTTGGTGTAATGCTCCAGGAGATACCGCCCGATGTTGCTCGCGTAGAAGGCGGTCCCGCACGATATGATGAAGATTTTTCTCAGCCCCCGTATCTCTTCCGGGGTGACGTTGAGGTCGCCCATGAGGATCTCTTTGCCGTCCGTGCTGATCCGGCCCATAATGGTCTTGCTCACGGCCTGGGGCTGCTCGTGGATCTCCTTCAGCATGAACTTCTCGTACCCGCCCTTCTCGGCCGCGTCGATATCCCACGTTATTTCCTTCACCTCGCGCACAGTCTCGTTCCCTTCTATATCTGTAACGCGGCAGCCGTCCGCCGTTACCACGGCGATCTCTTCGTTCTCCAGGTAGATAACCTTCCTCGTCCTGTTGAGGATTGCCGGGACGTCGCTGGCGATGTAATTCTCGCCGTCGCCGAGACCCACAATGAGCGGGCTGTCGAGGCGGGCGGCGACTATCTTGTCCGGCTCCTTCCTCCTCAGGAGGCCGACGGCGTATTGCCCCTTCAATTTTCTGAGCGAAGCGCGAACGGCTGCCTCGAGGTCCGGGGCTCCGCCCTTCAGCGCCTCCTCGACGAGGCGCACTATGACCTCGGTGTCGGTCTCCGAGGCGAACGTGTGCCCTTTTCCCTCCAGCTCCGCCCGGAGCTCGAGAAAGTTCTCGATTATCCCGTTGTGGACAACGGCTATCTCTCCGTCGCTGCTGAAATGGGGATGGGCGTTGACCTCGGATGGCGACCCGTGCGTCGCCCAGCGCGTATGGCCGAGACCGAGGGTCCCCCTCAGCCCGTGCTCGGCCAGCCCATCCTCGAGGACCTTCAGCTTGCCCTCGCGCTTCATCATACGGACCTCGCCGCACGCGTCTATCACGACGATCCCGGCGGAATCGTATCCCCTGTATTCAAGCCTCTTCAGACCATCCATAAGAATGGGAACGGCCTCCTTATCACCAACGTACCCTATAATTCCACACATGTTTAAAACAGTTCCTGGTTTCTGGTGTCTAGTTTCTAGAGGTTATTATATATTACCTTTCCTCCCACAACGACGAGGCTTACATCCAGATTATCGTCGAAGACGACCATGTCCGCGTCCTTGCCCACGGCCAGGCTGCCTTTCCTCCTCTCCAGTCTAAGGAGCCTAGCCGGGTTTATCGTAGCAGGCTTGATTGCCTCTGTCAAACCGACACCGGTGAATTCCATCAGGTTCTTCACGGCCCTGTTCATCGTCAGAACGCTTCCGCAGAGGACGCCGCTGGAGAACCTGGGGGCGCCGTCACGGACCCGCACCTCTTCGCCGGAGACGCGAAACGCCGTCCCGGTACTATCGAGGGCCTTCATGCAATCGGTGGCAAGAACGATGCCTTCTATCCCCTTCATCTTTAAAATGATACGGACCACCGCCGGGTGAAGGTGGCGCCCGTCGGCTATTATCTCCGCAACGACACCGGCGCTCTCGAGAACTGCGCCGGCGGCGCCCGGCTCGCGGTGGCCAAGCCCTCTCATCGCGTTGAACGTGTGCGTCGCGTACGATACCCCTCTCTCTATTGCCGCCGCCGCCTGCCCGTAAGTGGCGTTCGTGTGGCCCATGGCGCTCACCACGCCCCCGGATTCTGCAACCTCCAGGAGGCGGTGGGCACCCCTTTCCTCCGGGGCGAGCGTGACAAGCCTTACGATGCCCGTTGAAATCATGCTCCGAAGGAGGGCGGCATTCGGCTTCCTGATAGACCTTTCTGCCTGCGCCCCCTTCTTAACCCGGCTTAAAAAAGGACCTTCCAGATGGACGCCCAGGATTCCGGCACCCGCCGGGCACGTACTCATGGCCCTGCCCACCGCCGCGAGGGCCTTCTCCATTCTCGCGGCGGGGGCTGTCCGGAGCGTCGCGAGGAGGGAGGTCGTGCCGTACCGGCCGTGACATTCCAGTATCTTCCCCAGCGCCGGACCCCGCGCCTCCAGGAAATCGTGGCCGCCCCCCCCGTGAACGTGCAAGTCTATGAACCCCGGCGAGACGTACATCCCTCTCACGTCGTAAACCTCTCCCCCGCCCCTCCCCTTTTTGCCTATGGACGATATGGCTCTACCCCGCACCGTGGTAGCGCCTTTCACTATCCGTCCGCTCTCCGTGATGATTCTTCCGTTGATTATTGAGAGCATATATCTATTCCAGCCTGATCAAGATAATCGAAAATCCGTCATATCGGTTCTGATTGTTTAAGCTAAAAACAACTCAATTGACTAAATCAAAAATAAAATATCAAAAATAAAAAACAAAAACCAAATATTTACAGACACCTGATACTTTGATTTTCGGCTTCATGGCTTAATCTGGATATCTTTGATATGTGTTTTTGATTTTTGATTTTTGATATTTGGTCTTGAACACGATACCTGTTCCCCGCCACATTTGCCATATCAATGACATTTAACGCTTATTGCCCTGATTCAAATAGCAACTCCCTCGCCTTGGCCACGAGATAGAGTGAGCCCGTCACGCATACAACGTCCGGGCTTCCCGTACGCGAGAAACCGATGGCAGCTTCAATGTTCTTCATGGAAAAAATCTCCGCCGGTGGAGAGGCCTCCGGGCAGGCTCCGGCAAGCTCGTCGGGTGCGAGCGACCTGTCGCTATCCACCGGGCAGGCCAGAACCCTCTCCGCGAGAGGGACGAGGCTCCTGCAGATCGAGCGATAGTCCTTGTCCTTCAGGACGCCCAGGATGAGAACTATCCGCTTTCGCGGAAAGTAGCCGCTTAGCGACCGGGCCAGGGCGGCGGCGCCGGGAGGGTTGTGCGCGCCGTCCAGAACGAAAACAGGATCTTTTCCGAACACTTCGAACCTGCCCGGCCAACGCACATTCATCAGGCCGCCACGTACGGATTCATCATCGATATCCATTCCCTCCTGCCGGATGCACTCCGCCGCGCCGACTGCCAGGGCGGCGTTTGCCGCCTGGTAATCTCCCGGAAGGGCGATCTTCAGGCCGGGATACGCGCCTCTCCACGTTTCGATATCCGCCACCTGCCCTTCAAGACCGAAGCTCGAAATGCTGTAACGAATATCTCTTCCGACGCGGTACAGGCGCGCCCGCCGGGAAGAGCATGTCTCCGCGATAATCTCGAGCGCCGCAGCCGGCCCCTCCGCGGCCACCACTCTCCCTCCCTCTTCTATAATGTCGGCCTTCTCACGCGCGATATCCTCGATGGACGAGCCGAGACGCGACACGTGGTCTATACCGATATTCGTGATAACCTGCACACGGGAGCGGAGGACGTTCGTAGCGTCCAGTCTTCCACCCAGGCCCACCTCGAAGACCGCGGCATCGACTTTTTCATCCGCGAAATGCTTGACGGCCAGAGCGGTGATAAACTCGAAATATGTCGGGTGATCGCCCTCTTTCCCGGCTGCCTCGCGCGCCGCGGGGGCTATCCCCTCCACCAGGCGTGCGAAGTCCCCCCGGGAAATCGGCGAGAAGTTTATCGTGATCCTCTCCCGCAAGTCGTGAAGGTGGGGTGAAATAAAAAGCCCCGCCCTCAGCCCGGACTCCCGGATTATCGAGCTTATCATGGCGGCAACCGAACCCTTTCCGTTTGTCCCCGCCACGTGGATGGTAAACAACGCGTCCTGCGGGTCTCCGAGCAGGGAGAGATGGCGCCTCACCCTTTCCAGGCCGAGTTTTACGGGGCCGGCCTTGAGCCTGTTGAGATACTCAATTGCCTTTTCATAAGTCATAAGAGAACCTGCGCTACTGTGGGATTCATCTTACTCGTAATCTTACTTGTACTCGTAATTTCACCCATAGCCGGTAATATCGCGGGGCCGGCACAGAGTTGCAGAATTAAGAGTACGTGTTAAGCGTGGCCCGGATTTAATCCCGGAGCCTTTATGGCAGGGAGGCTGCCCGGGTGGCAATAAAGAGGTGCGCGAAGGGCATCCTCAAGCGCGCTTTTTAATCACGGCCTTCCGTGCCGTCTTCGGCTTCGTGTTCCCCCCCATGTACCGGAGAAGCCTGGCCATGGTCCCCTTGAGGTCCTTACGCTGGACGATCATGTCTAAGAAACCGTGTTCCAGGAGAAACTCCGAGCGCTGAAACCCCTCGGGAAGGTCCTGTTGTATCGTCTGCTTTATCACCCTTGGCCCCGCGAAACCGATGAGGGCGCCGGGCTCGGCCAGTATCACGTCGCCCAGCGAGGCGAAGCTGGCCGTCGTTCCGCCCGTGGTCGGATCTGCCATAATAGATATATAGGGCAGCCCCTGCCGGGCGAACCTGGATAGGGCGCCGCTCGTCTTGGCAAGCTGCATGAGGCTCAGCACGGACTCCTGCATCCTGGCACCGCCCGAGACGGAGACGATAATAAGCGGGAGCCTTTTATCCATGGCCCTCTCTATGAGGCGTGTGATCTTCTCGCCCACGACGGCTCCCATGCTCCCACCCATGAACGAGAACTCCAGTGCAGCAATGGCCACATCTATGCCGTTCAGCTTTCCCGTCCCGGTTATAATAGCGTCTTTGAGGCCTTTTGATTTCTCCCGGGCGGCGGCCTGGCGCTCAGGGTACGGCTTCGTGTCGACAAATTTGAGCGGATCGGAAGGATACAGGTCGGCATCGAACTCCTCGAACGTTCCCTCGTCGATCGTAATAAGGAGCCGACGCTTTGCGGAAAGGGGATAGTGGTAATTACACTTGGGGCAGACGTGGAGCGACGCCTCCAGCTCCTTCTTCGTTATCATCTCGCCGCAATGCTTGCACTTCCTCCAGAGGCCGTCGGGGATATCCTTCTTCTTCTGCGCCCGCAGCTTCCTTTTATACTTTGCAAATATCCTCATCGCCTTGATCCCAAAACCATAGTTATTATATCAGCATGTACCTAATTGGTAGTAATTTTAATTACCTAAATGAGGCTCTGGAAATATAGAAATAAGATAATATGGAAATAAGTCTCAGTAAGTCATTACCTTTTCTACTATAACGGTATCTATTTCCATATTTCTATACTTCCATATTTCCACTCTCTTTTATTCTTGCTTTAGCTTTTTACTCAACAACTTATTAACAATTTTGGGATTCGCCTTCCCCCTGGTGTGCCTCATCACCTGGCCGACCAGGAAGGAAAGGGCCTTCCCCTTCCCGCTCCGGTAGTCGCCGACCGTCTTCTCGTTCTCGCTTATGACCTTATCCACGATCTTTTCCAGCTCGGACTCGTCGCTGATCTGGACCAGCCCCTTTTCCCGGATGATTTCGGGCGCGGCCTTCCAGCTCTCGAACATCTCGACGAAGACCTCCTTCGCTATCTTTGTGCTTATCGTCCCCTCGTCAATGAGCTTCAGGAGCTCCGCGAGGGCCCCGGGCTTGAGGGAGCAGGCGCCGATGTCCAGTCCCCGCTCGTTCAGCTCCCTGAGCAGGTCACCCATGACCCAGTTGCTCACCGCCTTGGCGTCCGTGTGAATGCGGGCGCACTCCTCGAAGAAATCGGCCAGCCCCCTCTCCGCCGTCAGGACCGACGCATCGTACTCCGGCAGCCCGTATTCCGCCAGGAAGCGCTCCGTGCGGTCGCGGGGAGACTCGGGGAGAGATGCACGTATCTCCTCCACCCATTCTCTATCCAGGACAAGCGGCGCGAGGTCTGGTTCGGGGAAGTACCTGTAATCGTGGGCCTCCTCCTTGCTCCTCATGGGGATTGTCTTCTCCAGGTCCGGGTTCCACAGCCTGGTCTCCTGGACTATCTCCCCCCCTCCTTCGAGCACCTTGACCTGGCGGCCCGCCTCGTAGGTGAGAGCTTTCCGGACCGCCTTGAAAGAGTTCATGTTCTTGACCTCTGTCTTCACGCCGAAGGAGGTCTCCCCCTTCCTCCTGATGGAGATGTTGGCGTCGCACCGGAGGCTCCCCTCCTCCATGTTGCAGTCCGAAACCTCCAGGTATTCCAGTATCGCCTTGAGAGTCTTCAGATAGGCGAACGCCTCTTCGGCCGAGCGCATATCCGGCTCGGAAACTATCTCCAGGAGGGGGACGCCGCACCGGTTATAATCCACGCCGCTCTCGTTCGCCCCCTCGTAGTGAACGAGCTTGCCGGCGTCCTCCTCGAGGTGCGCCCTCGTTATCCCGATGACCTTCGTACTTCCTTCGACCGCGATCCCCACCCTGCCATTCTTCGCGATGGGCATGTCGTACTGAGATATCTGGTAGGCCTTGGGCAGGTCGGGATAAAAATAGTTTTTCCTGTCGAACTTGCTCTTCTCCGCTATTTCGCAGCCGAGCATCAGGCCCGTCTTCACTGCCAGCTCGACCGCCAGCCTGTTCGGGACGGGGAGGACGCCGGGAAAGCCGAGGCAGACGGGGCAAACCTGGGTGTTCGGCGGGGCCCCGAACTTCGTCGAGCAGCCGCAAAATATCTTCGACACCGTCTTTAAATGGACGTGGACCTCGAGCCCTATGACGACTTCGTAATCCATTTGAGATCCGGCCTCCGTTCGTTCCATGTCGTGCTTTTCTCGTAGGCGTATGCCGCCTGCAGGACGGTCCGCTCATCCAGGGGCCTCCCCATAATTTGGAAACCGATTGGTAATCCGGCGCCGGAAAAGCCGCACGGTATGGAGATGGCGGGTATTCCCGCTAGGTTCGCGGAGATTGTGAAGATGTCCGACAGGTACATCTGCAGGGGGTCCTCCATCTTCTCCCCGATCTTAAAGGCTGGAGTGGGCGAGGTGGGTGTAACAATCACGTCGCACACCTTGAAAGCCTCGTCGAAGTCGTTCTTGATAAGAGTCCGGACCTTCTGCGCCTTGAGGTAGTAGGCGTCATAGTACCCGGAACTGAGGACATAGGTGCCGAGTATTATCCTCCGCTTCACCTCGTCGCCAAAATAATCTTGGCGCGTCTCCTCATACATTCCTAAAAGAGCACCTGAATCCCTTCTCTGACCGTACTGAACCCCATCATACCTCGCAAGGTTTGAGGAGGCCTCTGCTGGCGCAATGATATAGTATGTTGCAACGGCGTACTCTGTGTGGGGAAGGGAGATGTCAACTACCTCGGCACCGAGGGCGACGAGTTCATCTATGGCTTTCCGCACTGCGCCCTTGACTTCGCCGTCGAGGCCCTCCACGAAGTACTCCTTCGGCACCCCTATCCTCAGGCCTGTTATCGGTTCGTCCAGCCCCTCCCGGAAATCCGGAAGGTCAATGTCCAGGGAGGTTGAGTCGCGGGGGTCGTGGCCGCCGATAACGGAGAGTAAAAGGGCAGCGTCCTCGACGTCCTTCGTCAGGGGCCCTATCTGATCGAGGGAAGATGCGAAGGCGATGAGGCCGTACCGGGAGACGCGCCCATACGTGGGCTTGAGGCCGACGACGCCGCAGAAGGCCGCCGGCTGCCTGACGGAGCCGCCCGTATCTGTCCCAAGTGCCGCTATCGCCTCGTCGGCAGCTACGGCCGCCGCCGAGCCCCCGCTCGATCCTCCTGGTACTCTTGACTGGTCCCACGGATTTTTCGTGCATGGACCGCAGTTCTCTGTCGATGAGCCCATTGCGAATTCGTCCATCTGTGTACAACCATAGAGGATGGCACCTGCCTCTTTAAGCCTCTCTATAGCTGTTCCATCATATGGTGGCCTAAAAGGGAAAAGAATAGTTGAGCCGCATGTAGTCAATTTCCCCTTCACACATAGATTAGCCTTTCTAGCTATAGGAACTCCCGCTAGAGGACCAGGGTCCTCACCCCTTCTTATAGCTGCATCAACATTATCTGCATCGACCAGAACGCTCTTACTACCAACCCCTTCTTCACGATAAGCATCGATTTTGCTATCGACGTTTTCCTTCCTCTTCAAGAGAGACTCGATGGCATCCCGCGCGGAGACTTCCTTTCCCCGTATCATGCGAGCCAGTTCGTGAGCTGTGAGGCGGTACAGTTCCATCCTATTCCTCGATCACTCTGGGCACCTTGAACATGCTGTTTCGCTTATACTTGGTGTTGGAGAGAACCTCATCAACGGGAAGGGATTCCTTTACCTCGTCCTCGCGCCAAACGTTCTTCAGGGGAATTATGTGGGCCAACGGCTCGACTTCGTCTGTGTCGAGCTCGTTCAATTTGCGGACATATCGAAGTATCTCGTTAATATCAGAGGCAAAGTATGATACATCAGCGTCGGAGAGAGTGAGTCGAGCTAGTCGCGCTATATACTTAATCTCTTCTGGACTAAAATGGTCACTCATGGTCGTCTCCTCTTAAATCACAGATAGCGTCGGCGAGTCTAGCGAAATCCTCCACCGAGAGCCTCTCGGGGCGAAGCGTCGGTTCCAGGCCCGCCCTCCCCAGCGCCTCCGCCAGGCACTCACCGCCAACGAACTGGAGCAGGGAGTTCCTCAGCATCCTCCTCCTCTGGTGAAACGCGGCCTTCACGAGCGCAAAGAACAGGCTTTCATCCTTCACCGCCGCGCGGGGAGGGGCTCCTGTCCTGAAGGCGACGAGGGCTGAATCTACTCTGGGCCGGGGCCAGAATGCGCCACGGCCTATCGTGAAGAGCGTCTCGGGACGGGAGAAGTAGTTCACCATGATCGTGAGCCGGCCGTAAGTTCGCGAGCCGGACGAGGCGGTCAGCCTCTCCGCAAGCTCTTTCTGGACGGTGAAGATGAGGCATTCCGGCGAAGGTCGCAGCCGCAGGAACTTCTCTATCACCGGCGTCGTGATGCAGTACGGGAGATTGGAGACAACCTTCGTGAGCCGGCAGCCGGGCGGGAGCCACGATTCCAGCAGGGATTCCAGGTCGCACCGGAGGACGTCCGCGTGGACCAGCCTAACGTTCTCCCGCCCGGAGAAGCGCTCCTCGAGCAGCGAGAAGAGGCCCCTGTCCAGCTCTATCGTCATTACGGACCGCGCCCGTTCCGCGAGGGCTTCCGTCAGTGTGCCGGTACCCGGCCCTATCTCAAGGACATGGTCGTCCGGCGATAACTCGATGGCATCGGTGATCTTGCGAAGGACGGCGGCGTCCACGAGGAAGGACTGTCCGAGCTTCTTGTTCGGTGCGAGTCCCCTCTCCCTGAAAATATTCCTGAGGTTAGAGACGGACGTTAGTTTATCCATAGCAAATTATGCGGCACGGCACTGAGCGCCGATCAATTGTAACCACTGAAGTCACTGAAGACACTGAAACAAATATAAAAACCGATTCACCACGAAGAGCACTGAGAGCACGAAGGGTACTGCAGTTTCTGGTTTCTGGTTTCTTGCAACGACTGTTCGCACAACGTCCTCATCCCTCTGTCATTGCGAGGAGCGTAGCGACGAAGCAATCTCCCTACTATTATTTTATCTACACATCTCATAAATTATCATACAAGTCTTCCCAAGCAGGATTCATCCCCTCAATCATCCCGATTTTTTTCCTCCTTGGCCCACCCTTGATTTGCTTTTCCCTAAGGATTGCATCTTTAATATCATCGAATATCTCGTAATAAACAAGCTTCGTAATATTGTATTTCCCGGTGAAGCCTTGAATTATTTTTTCCTTATGTTCATACACCCTACGCCGTAGATCATTTGTAACTCCTGTGTAGAGCACTGTATTTTTTTTATTAGTCATAATCAGTAGTGTCCCAACGTTAGTCAAACAACATCAGTTGGTTATGAAAGTTGCTGTCCTTGAATGTGTGATCGAAATCCGTAAGTGCCTCTAACAGAGGTGATTTCTCGAAAAGAGACACGCTCAGAA
>JAVCDC010000047.1 GCA_030765135.1 Candidatus Tritonobacter lacicola
ATAACCATATTTCCCCTCCCCAACGGGGGAGGGGATTAAGGGGAGGGGGCTTTAATGTCCTTATTCGTTCCTGTTTAACCTGTAAGAGATACGAGTAATTGCTTTTTCACCCCCACCTAACCTCCCTCATCAAGGGGGAGGAATTCGTATATAATGGCAAAATGCCGAACCTTTTGAACGATACTAATTTATGAGAAGACTGGTTCTTGATCCATCCCTCTGCACCGGGTGTCTCTCCTGCGTGACCCACTGCTCGGGGAAGCACGAGGGGCACTATCATCCACTCTCGTCCAGGCGCAGGGTCGAGATCGAGCCGTTCACAGGTGAAAACCGCCACTTTTACTGCCGCCAGTGCGATTCCCCCTCATGCGCCGCCGCCTGCCCGGAGGGGGCCATAGAAAGGAATGAGGTGACCGGCGCGTGGGTGATAGATTACGGTAAGTGCACGGGCTGCCTGGCGTGCGTCGAGGCGTGCCCGTTTTCCGCTATCTTCCGGGACCCGGTCTCCGGAAGGGTGATAAAGTGCGATCTCTGCGGCGGGGAGCCCGAATGTGCCCTGGTCTGCAAGCTCGGCGCTCTCACGTTCAAATAACAACAATCATATTTTATCTTTAAGGTAGCGCTGCCGCTTCGATTCCGGAAACTTTTCTATGGCGTATCGCAGCATTGTCCGGGGCATTCCCTTGTAATGTTCTTTCAGGAATTTCTCTTCCAGCGGCAGGTCTCGTTTGCCTACCTCCCGCAGCATCCATCCGACTGCCTTGTGAATCAGGTCTTCCTTGTCATGTAATAATAATTTTGAGATCTTCAGCGTTTCAGAGTATTTCCCGTGCTTGATGAAACAAAACGTCGACATTATTGAGATGCGCCGTTCCCATAGATCTTTCGACCCGGCAAGTTGATATAGCGGATTTTTCCCTTTGTTCAGCAAGAAACTACCGACGATATGTTCCGCCGATGAGTCGACCAGGTCCCAGTTATTGATAAATTCCGTGTTGTTTAAGTAGATCCCGTAGATCCTTTTCCTTTCACCTTCTTCGCCCCTGGAATAAATACGAATGAGGATGAAAAGTGCAAGCAGCCGTTCTTCATGGATCGTGGACCTGAGTAAAGATTCCGCTTCTTCAACTGTAATCGTTTGATATTCTTTCGAGAGTTTCCTTAATACAGGCACCCGGATGCCGAGAAATTCATCCCCTTCTCCATATTCTCCCGGCCCGGTCTTGAAGAATCTCTGTGCCGTCTCCGCGTATTTCTTATTCGCAAGTTTCCTTAACTTGGCATGAATTATCCGGTCGTTCATGATGCCTTATTGGGGTTGGGATTATCCTCACAGCTCCGGAGGCGGCTCATCCGCTGGTTATCTCTTCCCGGTCATTCAGGTTTCCCTGCATGCAATTCCCAGGCAGCCGACTCCTTTCCGGGGTCGAGTTCGCTTGGGCCTTTAGAATGGTCCAGTTTTGATATCTCGAAATCCGCGAACAGAGACAGCAGCTCTTCCTCGGTGAAGAAATGGTGAGGGATCTCTCCATCCACGGCATCGGTATTTATCCTGGTGTTTGGCTCGATTTCCCTGCCGGTGAAGTATTTGGGGTGCTCCGTGGACACTACTACAAGGAGGAGGCGGCCTCCTTGCTTCATGACTCGACGTATCTCGGAGACGGCTTGCCCGACTTCAGCCATAGTTCCGTGTTGAATTACGTGATTGCAGATTATCCCGTCAAAATACTCATCCTGGTAGGGCAGGGATGTCATATCGCAACGTTTGAATGCGGCCTCCTCTATCAGGTTCCCCGCAATGGCAAGAGCTTCTTCGGAGCTGTCGCACCCGCATACCTCGAAACCGGCGTCCACGAGATGGGTGGTATGCCTGCCCGTGCCGCAGCCCAGGTCTAATACCCGGGTTAAACCATATTGCTTGAAGGAGTCGATTGCACGGAGCACCCGCCTCGACGGCTCCTTTTGAAATATCCCCCTGGCTTGATATATAAGGTCCCAGTTCTTCATGGCCTTATTTTATGTGTCCTTCACTTCTCGCTGTAAAATCGGGACACTCCGCGGAGCAGATCCCTCCTGGCTACGAGTCCCACCACTTTTTTTCCCGCCACAATCGGAATACGCCGGAAGTTGTGTTCAATTAAGCTGAGGCAGAGCTTTTCATAGGGTGTATCGGGAGGGAAACATACCACCTCCTTAACCATGGCCTCTTTTACTACGGTCTGTGGCAGGCTGCCGCTGAGAATGAAATTCAGCATATCCTTCTCGGTGATAATTCCCACTATCTCATTCTCCTGGTTAACCACAGGCATACCGCTGATCTTGTTCTTGACCAGCTTTGACAGTGCCTCTCGCAAAGGCGCTTCTGCCTGGATTGTAACAACCTCTCTTGTCATGATATCCGCTGCCGTAACCATCCCAACCTCCTTTCCAATGAATTAACCCCATAGATAAAATCCCGGCGCTGCCGATTCATTACTCTTTTATCTCGACTTTGAAAGCTATAAGTGTCTGATTCACGTCCTTGATAAACGTGATGAGAGAGATGATCAACGTCAGCATACAGCCAATAAAGAGCACGATGATAATCAAAGCGGCCTCAAGATTCAGGAGTACTGCAATAAACAGTACTATGATGAGAATCGCGGCCAGGAGCACGCTGATCGAGGCAAGAATGATGGCTCGCCGGATTAATTCCGCCCTTCTTGACAATATTTGGAGCTGGGCGTGAATAGCTTCCCGGTTTTCATCCGGCACTTCGCGAAGTTCTCGCCACAGGAATCTTGAACGGTCGATGACCCGGCCTAATCGGTTCGTCATGCTGAGTAGAAGAAGGCCAACACCCGAAATGAGAATCACCGGGCTGATTGATATTTGAAGGACCGGTATGAATTCATTCACGGTAATATTTGTCATAATTGCTCCTCGCCGAAGTTTTTCAGGGCAATTCAAGTTGGTATTCTACCGTTTTGATGCCGGGAGGCCGCTTGGATTTGTCATAATAGCTGGCTATTGGAACGTACCCTCTATTTGTTAGCAATAGGGTAACTTCTTTATTGCCCTCCCAGGAATCAACGATTACGTACTTGGCTTGATAGCGCTCCGTGGCTAATTTTATGGCCTTTTCGTATACATCATTGCCCAGCTTTTTCCCGCGTTTGCAGTTTCTAACCGCCATTGTCGAGAGAAACACTTTCTGTTCTTCCGTAGAGGGCACTGCGGCAATACAGGCGTAAATTGTGCCCGCTATTCGGGCGAACACCCAAAATCCATGCTCGTAGTAATGTTTTACCCTCTCCGCAATTGCTATCTCTCTCTCCGAGAGTGGCTTCTTGAATGAATGATCGATGTCAGGACAGGACAGATAGGCAACCAGTTCCGGCAAGTCCTGCAAATCCGCCACTTTTACAATATTATCTCTGTCACGTTTCACAGGTACGATCTTTCTTATAGCATAGCACAGAAATCAGCCGTCGAGGGTTGAAAGCTTGCCGATCTCGTCGAATATCTCGGGTAAAAAGAGAGGCCCTTGACTCAATCGGCGGCAGCGGGCGGCCTCCAGGCCTCATTGGTCAAAGGAACGGATTCGATTCCTTGACTACCCGGAGCTCAACTCGCCGTTCGCCCCGCCGCAGGCGTGGCAAACGCAAAGCTAAGCTGCCGGAAGGGGCCGACGGAAAATCCCAACTATCCTGAAAAACACCGGCGAAAAATATAACGTATAATGGCTGCATCAGCCCTTCCGGCCAGCTTGAGCAGCTGGTTGTGCGGCCAATTTATTTCTTGAATAGATCCGAATGAGTGCCCGTGCGTTCGAATATGATCCGATCTGATGCCTTCTTGTAAATCAGCAACCAGTCGGCTTCGATGTGACACTCTCGCCGACCTCGATATCTTCCGATAAGTTTGTGATCACGGTGAATAAGGTCAATGGGTTTTCTTTCAAGAAGTGTGTGAGCGACAATTTTGAATTTCTCAAGATTCTTCCCCCGTTTCTTAACACGCTTGATGTCCTTCTCGAACTGCTTTGTATAGACCGGAGTGAGCATCAAATCCCCAACTTCTCGAACATGTCGTCTGCATTCTCACAGACCACAAGGTTCCGACCAGCGTCCGTATCCTCAAACGTTCGCCAGGTGGTTTTGTTAGGGATTACGACATTGAAAGGAAGACCGTCGCGCAATTCCACCTGCTTGTAGAACAGGGTTATGGCTTGAGTTGAATTTAAGCCGAGGCGGCGAAATATCTTTTCCGCGTGCTCCTTCAGATCCGGTTCAATTCGTGCTCGGACAGTTTCGGTTTTGCTCATGGCTCACCTCCATTGTGCAAAGTAAATGTAGCACGATTGGGGTACATTGCACAAGTATAATTTTAGGCCGCACAACATTTGAGCTCACCTGCTGGTAGCCGGTGCCGAAAGGCGGCGGGTAACAGCCATGTGTAGCATATTGATCGACAGATTCTATATCTTCCAGGGGACTAATCAAAGTGCATGAAGCCAATTTCCATAGTAGGCAAAGAAGGCACCTCTTCTCCCAGCGCCGGGGGCGTGATCCGTACGAGCGGCATTCTTATGACACCAGAATCCGTTCCCGTGATTGTGTATTCAAAACGCTTTAGTGTTTCATTGTACGTAATGATATTGTGCGTAAGACCGTCTTGCTTCTTGGTTAAGCCCAATCTGTCAGGAAGCGGAAGGGGCCTACTGAGAAACTATGCTACCCCCGGAAAAGTCCGGCGAAAATAAAACGTTCGATAGCTGCACCAGCCCTTCCGGTTTGCTTGAGCGACTGGTTAGCCCCCGATAATCTCATTTAGACCTTCGATTATGAGAGTAAGTTCCTCGGGGGATGATTTCCCGATCTTCTTTCTGAGGCGTTGAATCGATAGGGTACGGATCTGACTTATCTTGACCCATGACTTTTTAGGGAGCTTGGAGCTTGAGAGTTTAAATGTCAGAGGAAACCCTGCGCGCTGGGGCTGACTTGTGAGTGCCATGGCAATTACTGTTCCCGAACGTTCATTGAAAACGTCATGACTGAGAATGAGTACCGGACGCATCCCTGCCTGCTCATGTCCCCTGACTGGGTTTAGATCGGCCCAGATTACATCTCCCCTTAATATTCTGGCCATTGTTTGACCTCCGCAGAAAGGCCTTCTTCCGCCATGGCTTGCTCAAAGTTTGGGTTCAGTTTTGAGCATTCTCTCGCGAGACGACTTTGATTTATTCTTGAGAGTTTCTCCCTCACCGCTTCCTGGATGGCCTTACTCCGGTTTGGGAAAACTTTGGATGAAACTAACCTGTCTAATTGGCTCAAAAGATTCTTTTCGATTGAGATTGCTACTTTTGCTGTGCTCATGATTCACCTCCAGTATTACAATACATCATACCGGATAATTTCGCCAGTTCTATAACTGAATTTTTACGTAAAGCTAAAGGTAACGTGGAGTTCAGAGGCGCGCGTCCCAGCGCGTCCTCTGGAACGATTTGATACTGTTTAAGGCCTCCTCCTCCCTATACCTGTAAGGTATCATCGTTTTGGGAGAAACAATTAAAAGAAAAGAGGAGGCCCATGAAATTTTATACCATCCAGCACAAATTTTACTGCGGAGTGGATCTCCATGCAAGGTCGATGTACGTGTGCATCATCAACAGATGACCTGCCCCACCTCCGGGGTGGGGTACTCCCAGTTGTGGGGGACCCTGAGCCGTGGTAATTCCAGGGAATAATTCCGAAAACAGCATACTCATATACCGCCCAGATGGGTTTCTCACTTTCGCGCGAAAGTGAGAAAC
>JAVCDC010000106.1 GCA_030765135.1 Candidatus Tritonobacter lacicola
ATATTCATCTGAAGATAAATTTTTGCATACTTATTTATGTCAAATGGGTGAAGTTTCTCCATCCCGGCCAGATCAATCTGGTAGTATTTCGAATAGACGATTGCCACATGCTCGGCCAGTGCCGCTCCGGAACGGGGTTCCTTAACCGCGCGAAAGGACGACGGCGGAATGCAGGAGTAAATCAGGACGGCCGCAACGCCCGCGGCGACGAAGCATAAAAAAACCGGTAATCTCCTCGAGTTTCGCATCTACCTGCGTGCTTTGCGGGCCTGGGTAAAATAAGCTATTAAGAAAAGTGCGATGATCCCGGCAAAAACAAACAGCACGGCGTAATGGATCTTTCTCCCTCCCCTGAGGAAAGCCGAAAACCTCTTTTTATACTCCCCCAGCTTCTTTAACGCAGGCACGGGGGCTTTTTCAGGCAATGCCTTTCGCCCGGCAGACCGTTCCCTTTCTACCGGCGTCACACGCGCAGGCGCCGTCGGCGGCGCCCTTACCACCGGTGCCTTCCGCTCGATGGCAGGCCTTGCCGCCGGTAGAGTCTTTTCAGGAAGCGCGGCGACCTCGCCGCCAACCGTTATCCTCTCCTTCAGGTAGAAATCGTACGCCATGGGACCTATACCCCTGACGCGGACAATCTCCTCCGGCTTCCTGAAATACCCGTGCGTCTCACGGAACTGTATAATGCTCAGCGCCGTCCGGGAGCCGACCCTGGGCAGCGTCATGAGCTCCTCGACGGTGGCCGTGTTGATATTAACCTTCTCCAGGTCTTCGAAAGATATCATCGACTCCTTTTCCCTTACAGTGGCAACATCCTCCACCCGGGGAGGCCGCCCAGCATCGCCGGACGAGGTTTCCACAGGCGCTTCTGCCGCCGGCGGGGTCTTCGGGAGCGCGGATAAAGGCGGCGATGCCTGCTCCGGCGATTCTTTCCCGGCTCCAAACAAGAGATACACATCGCATTCATACTTTGAAAAGTTCACCCCCGCCGCCGCCCTACCCTCTCCGTAGAGCGCGCGGCTCATCCCTCGAATGGTTGCCGTCTCATATCCCGGCTTGATAACATCCACGCTGAAACACCTGTCTCCGGGATAGCAGAAAGAAGAAAACCGCGCGGGGATGGCGAGAGAACATCTTCCGGCGTCATCCGTCACGGCTTTTATAACCTGCTTTGTTACCACCCCGCCGCCGCCCTTCCTCTTCTCTTTCAATTTAACGATAAACTTCGCGCCGCTTAACGGTCCATCGCTCTCAACGTCCCTCACCACACCTAATATCGCTATCTTCCCCCTCGCCCTTGCAAGGCCGAAATCAAACCGTTCCGCCCTGCCTCCCGTCAGGGGCTGCCTGTACCGGCACCACACGTAGCCCGGAGCCTGGATCGTCACAGTCAGCGCCAGCCGCTGCCCTCCGGGGATATTAGAGAATCTATACTTCCCGATCCTGTCCGTTACGGTGGAGTTCTCCAGGAGAGGCAGCCAACCACCCAACTCGGCTTCATAGGATTCCACGGCAATTTTAACCCGGGCACTCTTAACGGGTTGCAGGTCGGCCCCGTCGACTATTTTACCCTTAACCTCGATTGCACACAGGTTGGCGGGCAACAAGAGGAGAATACCCACCGGAAGAATCAGCAGAGCCTTATTGATCATCCCGTTCATTTTCTCGCAGGGCCATCTCACGAAAAATCCGCCGCCACATCACTATTACTTCCCGGACATTGATGGGCGTGTGCCGGAGTGTTGGAACCGTTAAGATGTTACAGTTTACATCCGGCCCTGTTCAACAACAAAGACCGCCCTGAAAGTGCAGAAAGGCAGGCTATTAGATGTGGTTGTGATGGCAGTTCTAAAAAAGCATATTCGTATATAGCATAAGCTTCTCCATATTCACAAAACCCACTTGCACCCCCGGGGTGCAAGTGGTGGTGCAAGTGCGGGGTGCAAGTGGGGTGACAAAACATGGGGATATCCTTTGCAAAGCGCCTTGACTTAGCAGGGCAATCGTTAAAGAATGGTGAACCGTGCACGAGCTGGCAATAGCTGAGAACATATTGCGAAATGTTCTGAAATTCAGAGATGAGAACAGCATCACCACAGTAGAAGCAATTAATATCAAAATAGGCGTTCTTCAACAGGTATCCAGTGAGAGCCTCCTATTCTCCCTCGAAACCCTCACCAAGGGAACGGAGCTGGAGGGGGCGCGATTCAACCTCGAGAAGGTTGATGCAGCAATCGAGTGCAACGCCTGCGGGAAGAAGTCCATACTACGAGATTACCTTTTTCGTTGCCCCGCCTGCGGGAAATCGGATGTGAAGGTGATCGCGGGAAGAGAGCTCTTCATAGATTCCATTGAAATCCCGGATGAAACAGACGATGGAAAAGATGAATGTCCAATGCTCAATGTTCAATGAAGAGACTGAAGACCATAGACAATAGACAAAAAAGAAAAAGTTAACCACTGAAGGCACTGAAAACATGGCAATATAAAACCGTAAAGGCGTGTAACGTTAAACGTTGAACGGAGAAAAAAACAAGATGCAGGATACAAGATACAAACAAATGTTCAATAACCAATTACACGTTTCACATTACACGTATTTTATTTCACGTTACACGTCACACGTTACACGTCACACGTCACACGTTTCACGTTCTTATTTTCACGTTTTACGATTTTTTCTTCATGCTTCAATAATAGGCAGTTAGGCCTTGGCAGCGATAATTGACATACTCACCCAGGTCAGGGGATACTTCCACCAGAACCTGTTCTTCGGCATAGGCGTCCTCCTCCTGGCAAGCTTCTTCGGCGGCAAGCTCGCGAACAGGCTCAAGTTCCCCGCAATAACAGGCTATATCCTGGCGGGCATGGCCATGGGGCCCTATATGCTGGCGCTCGTCCACAGCGACGTGGCCCTCCAGCTCGCCCCCATACCTCACATTGCCCTGGGTCTCATAGCCCTCACCATCGGGGGTAAGTTCAGCTTCCGCCTCCTGCGGCGGCTGGGGAAGGAGATCGCCTGCATAACAATCCTCCAGCTCCTCTTCACCTTCGCCGCGGTGAGCATCGCCCTGTTCCTGATGAAGATGCCGCTCCCGACCGCCCTCCTCCTCGGGGCCATCGCCTCAGCGACCGCCCCCGCGGCGACTGTCGCCGTCCTCTCCGAGTACAGGGCAAGGGGGCCGCTCACCAAATCGCTCATGGCCGTCGTCGCCCTGGACGACGCCGGCTCAATCGTCCTCTTCGGCATCATACTGGCAGTGTGCTCGAACAACCTTCCCGGAGGGACAGCCCTCTCCCCCCTCGCAGTTGCGGTCAGGCCCTTCATAGAGATCGGCGGCGCCATAGTGCTCGGAATCACCGTGGGCTTCTTTGTCCACCTCATCGTGAGAAACCGCAGGAATCGGAACGAAATAATCGTGATAGTACTGGGCGCCATCTTCTTCTGCAGCGGCGTCGCCATAAGCCTGCACCTCTCGCCGCTCATAGCGAACATGCTTGCGGGTTTCGTGCTCATCAACTCATCGGCCAAGAACGTAAGGATTTTCGGCATCCTCGAACCCGTTCAGCCACCTATATACGCCGCCTTCTTCGCCCTGGCGGGGACCGAGCTCAATATCAGAATCCTGGGCGCCATCGGCATACTCGGCACCGCCTACATCCTGGCGCGGGCGCTGGGTAAGGTCGGGGGGGCCTGGCTCGGCGCGGTCGCGACCGGCGCCAGCCCCGTCACCAGAAAGTACCTCGGACTCGGCCTCCTGCCCCAGGCAGGAGTGGCCATCGGCCTCGTTCTTCTCGCGCAGGAGCAGGCGGCCACCATCTTCTCGACAGTGGCCGTCAACATCGTCCTGGCCTCCATCGTCTTCAATGAAATCGTTGGTCCGCCTCTCACCAGGTATGCTATATTCAAGGCCGGTGAAGCACACGTCCAACGTCCAGGAGAAAAAAATGTTTCTTCATGAACTGATCCCCGTCGAAGCAATATCAACACCGCTGAAAGGCAAGAACAAGCAGGAGGTCATCGAGGAGATGGTCGAGCTTCTCTGCAAGACAGGCAGGGTAACGGATAAGGACAGCGTGCTCAAATCGATACTGGAGAGGGAGAAGACGATGAGCACCGGCGTGGGAGAGGGAGTCGCCATACCACACGGAAAATCCGACGGCGTGACGGAGCTCGCCGGAGCGCTCGGCATCTGCCCGGAGGGGGTCGACTTCGACTCCATAGACAAGAAACCGGCCTACATCATATTCGCTATGGAGGCAACGAAGGACAACCCCGGACCCCATATACGCGCTCTCAGCAAGATATCCCGACTCCTCAAGAACGAGGAATTCAGGAACACCATTATCAATGCAGGGAGCCCCGAGAAGATATACGAGGCGATAAAAACGAAGGAGCTCGCTTAAATATGAAGCTCCTCATCTTCGTCCTCAACAAGGAGGAACACCTTGACGAGGTGCTCGAGCTCTTCGTAGAGCTCGGGGTCAGGGGAGCGACCGTCATAGACAGCGTCGGGATGGGACGCCTCCTCACCCACGACATACCCATCTTCGCCGGGTTCACGAGCATGATGCAGGACAACCGCCCATTCAACAAGACCATATTCACCGTAATCGATGAATCTCTTCTGGGCGATATCGTGAACGGGATAGAGAGCATTATCGGAAGTCTCGACGAGCCCGGTACGGGCATCCTCATGACCGCCCCCCTCGACGACGTCCACGGCCTCGCCAAGGGCTTTTAAGATAAATTAGCTCGCTACGCTCGCAAATTTATGTGGCTCTGACTTAGCTAACCTGAATTATTCACTGGATATTTAAAATGCCGAAATAAAAAGCGAGATTGCCGCGTCGCTTCGCTCCTCGCAATGACACTACCCCTTGTCATTGCGAGCGTTAGCGAAGCAATCTTACAATAAACAA
>JAVCDC010000130.1 GCA_030765135.1 Candidatus Tritonobacter lacicola
CGCATGACCTGTCCCGCCGCTGCGCCCAGGGCGGAGACGTACCTGACCGCGTCTACCGGGACGCCCGGGCCCTTCAAAGTAATCTCCTCCAGGAGCTCAACGCTGCAGCCCAGCTTGGAGCTGAGGTATTGGGTCACCCCGGGGAGCCTCGAACCGCCGCCGCATATGAGCACCCTCTCGATCCCCTCTCCCTTAAGGAGCGTGTGCGCCGATCCTATGGTCACGTCGATTTCCCTTTGCAGGCGGGCGAGGGGGCCCTGGATTGCCGAGAGTATGGCTTTCTCCCGCACGGCGACCTCTTCCTTGCCGGCGGAGAAGGCCAGCTTCAGCCTCTCCGCCTCGGCGAAGGGGACCCCTAACGCGTCTGCGATGGAGAGGGTGAAGGCGTCGCCCCCGACGCCGATGCTTCGCACCATGAAGAGGTGCCGCTCCCTGGCCAATATGGCCGTCGATTTCCCGGCCCCTATGTCCAGGATGAGTGTGGGGGAGGGTTCATGTGACTCCTTCGTCAGGAGGTAGCAGTTGAATATGGAGAATGCCTCGAGCTCGACGACCTCCGGCTCCACGCCGGCGTTTTTCATTATCTCTATAAAGGAAGAGAGATCGGCCTTTTTAACGGCGGCGACCATAATGGAAGTTCCACTTGCCGATTCCAGCGGGAGGGACCAGTGATTGACGATGACGTTCTCTATGGGCAGGGGTATGTGCACCTCGGTTTCGAACTTGATTACCTGGCTTATCCTGGCCTCCTTTTTGAAGGGGACCTCTATGTTCCTTATCATGGCGGACTGGGTGGAGAAGATGCCGGCCACCAGCGCGTCCTTCTGCTTACCTAGACCGGAGGCCAGCTCGAATATAGCCTGGGATATCGCCTCGGTGCTCGCCCGCCCGGCCTGGCGCCGGGGTATCTCCTTCGACAGGAAGTTGAGCACCTTTGCCTTCTTTCCCGCGCCCCGCACGACGGCGGCCTTTACAGAGGATGTGCCCACGTCTATGCCGATGGCCGTTACCGACGTGCTGACCGTATCGAGGATGTTGTGGAGATCGGCCTTTAGCTTCGACTTCTCCCTTAAGCGCTCCCGCGCCTTTTCCGCGATTCCGCCCATCTTGCTCTTAATGTCTATTTTCACCATGACGCCTTTACCGATCCCGAATCACGATATTTTAACACCTGATCCTTCGATCAGGCTCAGGACAAGTATAACCTGATTACCCGGATAATTATTTTTAAAATTGAACATTCGTCTTCTCTTTGTGTGCCTTTGTGGCTATCAATTCTTTCAGCTTTGAACCTTCAACCTTTTACTGTCGTTAGCTTTTTTCTTTTTATTGAACATTGATCATTGAACATTGGTTATTCGTTTGCATCCTGCATCTCGTATCTTGTATTTTGAATCTTGCATCTTTTTCATTGGTTATTGAACATTGAGTTTATATGTTCTCCCACCTCCAGTAGAGAAATTCGACGTTTCCATCCTTGTCCCTCTCTACAACCGTGTTTATCCGCGCCCTGGTCCCGTTTACCTCGCCCTCGGCGACTATTCTGAATATGGAGCTTGAGAATGTCGTCGCGTCCATGAACTTTGCCGGTATGCCGCTTCCCATCGCCTCCTCGAAATCCGCCCTGTCCTCGAAGTAATCGTTCTCCCTGTAGTCTATGATTTCATCGATGAGGTCTTCCTGGTCCTCCTCGACGTAGGATCTCATTACTTCCGGCCCGGCTGTGTTGATATTGAGCTTGGCCTTCCCGTACACGGTCAAGCAGTTTCTAAGGCCCGGGCCGGCCTCATCATCAACCTTTTCTTCGTCGAAGACATCTTCCGCCTCTTCTCTGCCCTCGCCGAAGAAGATGTCGGGGGTTATTCCCTTGATGAGGAAGAGTTCATCGATGGTGTTGAGCGGCCCGTCGGCCGGCGCGTAGGGCTCTTCCAGGTCCGCGTAATATGATTCCTCGGCGTCCCCGTCATCGTCACCATCCATCCAGTCGATAATGGCCTCGATTATTTCCTCCTCGTCCACATCTTCCATGTCGAGGACTTCGATGAGCCGCTCCAGGCGTTTCTTTATCTTCTTATCGATCAGCCGCTTTTCTTTCTCTTCCTCATCTTCTTCGTCTTCATCCTCATCTTCCTCTTCTTCTTCTTCTTCTTCCTTCTCCTCCTTTTTTTGGGATCCTTTTATCATCTTATCCAGCTTGCTCTCCCCTGATTCCACGAAGAGGTTGTTGATATTGATCCTGCTTCCTTCATCGTAAACTACAAGGGAGAGCGATCCCCTCGCGCGCTCTTCCTTGACCTTTACTTCTGCCCAGGCCTCGCCGAGGTGATCGACCCTCGCTATCTCCTTTTCGCTATTCTTGTCTGATGACTCCTCATCTCCCTCGTCATCGGCTTCTGCTTCTTCCTCGTCCTTCTTGAAGTCCTCTCTTAGTAGGGCGATCGCCTCGTTGACACCTGCCTTTGCTATCACCTTCGCCTCGGCCATGTCCCGGTACCTTGCCGCTATATCCAGGTCGACCCTGCTGGTGTAGTTGAACTCGATGACGAGATAAGTGAGTATCGCCACTATGAAGAGAGCCGCAAGGAGGGCGGTTCCTGATTCCGACTTCAATAGTGCATTTGCATATACTCTGTTTTTCATCTTTTAACTTGGGCAAAAAACCAACCGCCCAAATGATCAATGTTCAATGTGCAATGTTCATTTATTTATAGAATAGCGCTCTATTTTCTTGCGTAGCCCCTCCCGGCTCAGGCCGAGGGATCTGGCCGCCTCCGACCTATTTCCGCGGGTCTTCTCAAGAGCTGTCTGAATCATGCCTATTTCGAGCTTCCGTACTTCGTCCGCAAGATTCCCGTAAGCACCACGAATTGATTTTGCGGTATGTATAGATTTAGCGATAATGCGGATTAATTGATCGCATTCATTTAGAGTTTCTTGTATTTCGGCTCCTGAGAGCATTCTTGTTTTACATATTAACTTGAGCCAGTATCGGGACTCGCGGAGCTCTTTAAAAGCAATCCCAAGCTTGTGGACGAAGTCCCTCTTGCTTTCAGCACCTACTGCCTCTTCGTAATTGGCTCCTGCCGATGTTCCAGCTTTAAATAGTTGATCTCCGACTCTTCGTCCGGGGAGTGTATTCGGCAGCTTGTTAGTAGTTGCAATTATCATTGAAGCAAATCGTAAGAGCCTCTCACTTAGATCATATTCTCTTTTTTCTTGCATTGTTTTTACTTGAACATTGAGCATTGAGTATTGAACATTGAAAATTCGTCTTCTCTTTGTGCCTTGGTGTCTTCGTGGCGAGCCCTGATCTCTTTATTCCCTCTTTCGAGTTTCAAGTTTCACGCCTCGATAATTGAACATTGAAGATTGAACATTGAAAATTCGTCATTTCTTTTCTTCTTCTTCTTCTTCTTTCTCTTTCTCGCCGCCGAGGGGGATTGTCGTGTCGGTTGAGAAGACCCACGTCTCTTCCCCTCCGTCCGTGATGTTCAGCGTTATCGATACCGCCCTGGGCAAGAACGCCTCCTCTTCATCTGCTTCGCCCCCGCTCCCTTCCCCGCCGTCCTCTTCTCCCAGCGCCTCCCACGAGTCCGTCCACCCATCCTCGCCGTAGTATTGGAACGACACGGCCGTCACGTTGTCCGCTATGACCGACACGTCGCCCCCGCTGAGGGGCTCGCCGTCGAGGTAGGTGCTCTCCCTCCGCATGAGGAGGGGGGTATCGGTCTCGGTGTTTATGAAGTAGCCGACCTCGCTTATGTCGCTCTCCTTGTCGTCCCTGGACGAACGACTGTGGGCGAGGGTGATGAAGTCAAGTGTATCAGGCGTCCCGACAAAGGCGGTTCTCTCGTCGTCAGCGTTGAAGTAGGCGCAGCTGATGTCCCGGGTCATCTGATCGAGGACCGGCCGCGCGGTGCCGTACACGTTGATCCGCTTACGGATGTTCTCCATGGAGTTCAGGGCGGTGGAATACGTCGTGTACACTATGGCGAGGATGGCGACCGTTATGGTGACCGCCACGATGATCTCTACCAGCGTGAAGCCGTTACTCTTCCGCACCCTCTTCCTCCGGCTCTTCCAGTTCAGCAATGAACATCGCGAAGTCCGCCTCGCTTCGCTCCCTTTCTTCCGTTCCCGACAGGATGCGTATCCGGACCTCTTTAAGCCCTTCCACGTCGGTTTCAGAAACCTGCTGGGTCCATCTGAGCTCGGGGTTCTCCTCGAATTCCCCCTCGCCGTCCATGGCCCCTTCGTAGCCGGCCAGCTCGAGCTCGGCGAGCTTCTTTTCGGCGAGGAGGTACGATTTCGTCATGAGCGTCGACCTTGTTATGGCCTTGATGCTCGTGGCCTGCGTGGAGAGGAGGGCGACAAGCGCGATCGCGATGACAGCGAGGGCGATCATCACCTCCATGAGCGTGAAACCATGGTCTCTCTCTTTCATTGAAACTTTTTCCTGATATTTTGCTTGGCGCTGCGGGCGGCATCACGCATCTGGCCGACTAATCTTATGTGGCTTTTGCTAAATCTTTCGGTAATCCTGTAAACTAATCTCCGTATTTCACAGATGTTTTGATAGAACCTTAATTTATTGTATGCCTGCTCCATATGGAAACCCATTCGGGTTGAAATTATTCCTGGTTGTAAATTCTATCAGGTTGGATTTCAGGTAATTATAAAAGCATCTTTTTATTAGTAACTTTTTAGTAACACTTATTAGTAACCCTTCTTTAGGAATACAGCGGCTCGTCGAAGTAGTAGTTGTAGACCTCGACCTGGCCGTTGTACGGCTTTATCCGCACCGTGAAACTCTTGCCGGACCTGTCTTCCATGTGGATGATCGTTCGTCCCACCCTTCCCATCGGAGAGTAGACGAGCGAGACCTCTCCCTGGTTGGTGACGTATTTACCGTGCAGGACGATGTCCTTGAACTTTATGCCCTCGGGCAGCTGCCTCCTCTTGAGGAACATCCCTCCCACCTCTTTGTCAATCCCCTCGTCTGTCTTGATGGTGGCCCAGTACTCGTTCCTGTCGAGGTTAAGGTGGAGGACGATCTCATGGCCGCGGCGGGCCGCCTCGTTGTGGATCGCCCGGGCCGTGCCGGCGAGGATCCGTGCCGAGGAGCCGAGCTCCGCCGACCCGAGGATGCCGCTGAACCTGGGGGCGACCAGTCCGAAGACGATGACGAGGATGGCGAGCACCATCGTCAGCTCTATCAGGGTGAAGCCCCTATTCCGGGCGGGGTCAGTTGATGTCCCAGCTCTCGACATCGGCATTTTCACCATCGCCTCCGGGGGCTTCGTCGGCGCCGTACGAAACGATATCGAATTCATTGCCGTGAGTTCCCGGGTACGTGTAGATGTATGTTCTGCCCCAGGGGTCCTTAGGGTCCTTTTCCAGGTATCCGCCCTTCTGGTAGCCCCTGACCCCGCCTGGGGCGCTCCTCAGCGCCTGGAGCCCTTCGCCGCTCGTGGGGTAGCGCCCGGTGTCGAGCTTGAAAAGCTGTAGGGCGGTCTTGATGCTCGCGATATCGGCTTTCGACCTCGTCTGCGCCGCCTGTCCCGTCCTGTGCATCAGCTTCGGAACGATGAAACCGGCCAGTATGCCGATAATGACGATCACCACCATGAGCTCGATCAACGTAAACCCGGAATCATTCTTATTCATCATGCCCTCCTTGTTAATTGTACTGTCTTTGCAGCATCTTCATCCTTGATCACAATTTTTCTAGCATCCTTTTTTTTGAACCGCAAAGGCGCAAAGATCGCAAAGTTATAGACAAAGAGCAATTCTCTTTATCCCCTCTTTTAACAGTGGTACGTTGAAATTCAGCAGTAATCCCAGCTTTAAATTTAGCAACTTGAGATACGTTAGAACCTGCGCCTCATGTATCGGCAGTAACCGCTCGACTGCCTTCAGCTCTACAACCACTAACCCTTGCACTATAAAATCGACTCTAAAACCACAATCCAACTCGATTCCCTTATAAGCTACTGATAAAGATTTTTCTTTTTCAAAAGCTACGCCTCTTATAGCGAACTCACGCTCCAAGCACATCTGATATGCGGTTTCCAGCAGCCCTGGTCCAAGTATCTTATGAACTTCAATCGCTGCGCCTATGATTTCCTTGGATAAGCTATTCTCATCCATTATATTCGCCTTATTCTTACTCTGCGTTCTTTGCGCCTTTGCGGTTCATTATTTTGTCTGATTTGCTGTTTCGTCATTCTTTTAGCCTATCGACATGTTCATCTGGAAGATGGGGAGCATGATCGAGAGGACGATGAACATGACGATGGCCCCCATGACTATGATCATGATCGGCTCGATGAGCGCCGTCAGGCCCGAGACGGTCGCATCGACCTCGCTGTCGTAAGATTCGGCGACACTGGTGAGCATCTCCTCGAGCTTGCCGCTTGCCTCGCCTATGGCGATCATGTGTATTACGATGGGGGGGAAGACCTTGCTTCGCCGCAGCGGTTCCGCTATGGAGTCCCCGTGCCTGACGGCCTCTCTCGACTTCTCGATGGCGTCGGCCAGGACGGCGTTGTTGACGACGTTTCGCACGATGTCCAGGGCCCTCAGGATGGGAATGCCGCTTGCCGTGAGGATGGATAGGGTGCGCGTGAAGCGGGACACGGCCATCTTCCTGGCCGTCTGCCCGAGGAGTGGGAGATTGAGCTTAACCTTGTCGAAAAAATATTTCCCCTTCGCGGTGGCGCCGATCCGCTTTTTCAGGAAGTAGAGCAGCATGAACACGAGCAGCAGCACCCACCAGTAGCTTTGCAGGAAGTTGCTGATTGCTATGAGCGCGCGTGTCGGGGCGGGGAGGCTCTGCTCGATGTCGATAAATATATTTACCATGTTCGGGACGATCTTCACCATGAGAAAGACGACCACCAGGGTCCCTATCACGGACATGGCTATCGGGTAGACGAGCGCGGCACGCACCTTGTTCCTCAGGGCGAGGCTCTTCTCGTTGTAGTCGGCGAGCCGCCCGAGGATGAGCTCGAGGGCGCCCGCGGACTCGCCCGCCCTTACCATGTTGACGTAGAGCTCGGAGAAGGCCTTGGGGTGCTCCGCGAGGGCGTCGGCGAGCGTGCCGCCCGAGTTCACCGTCTCCTTCACCTGTATGATGATCTTCCTGAGGGGGCTCGCCTCGAGCTGGTCTATGATCGCGGTCAGTGCCTGGATGACGGGGATGCCCGCCTTGATGAGCGTGGAGAGCTGCCGCGTCGTCACCGCGAGGTCCTTGAGCGAGAACCTCTGCAGGAGCTTTGAAAGGGTCAAATCGCTCTTGAGCGATATGCCCTCCTCCGAGACCTTGAGGTCGGTGGCGTAAACGCTCTTCTTGCGGAGCTTCGACCGCGCTTCCCGGTCGGAGTCGGCGTCAATGATCCCCGTGACGGTTTTCCCAGCCTCCGTCAGTGCTTTGTATTCGAAAACGGCCATGGCTTTATTTTATATTTTTTTCTATCCTCTTTTTGGGATAGAAAAAAATATTTCAGATTTCCTCCAGTTCCTCCTGCGTCACGCGCATGATCTCTTCTAATGTCGTTATGCCCTCGACCACTATCCTCAAGCCGTCAGCCCGCAGCGTCAGCATGCCTTTTTTCACCGCCCGTTTTTTTATCTCGTTAGAGTCGGCCTTCTCCAGGATCATCTTCCGTATCTCGTTGTCCACTTTCAGTATCTCGTAAATGCCCGTCCTGCCCAGGTAGCCGGTCTTCAGGCAGGAATCGCATCCCTTCCCCCTCCACAGGACGCCGTCCTTGAGATCGCTCTTCTTCAGGCCGAGCTGGGCCAGCGTCTCCGGCGTGGGCTCGTAGCTCTCCCTGCAGTGCTGGCAGATGACCCTGACGAGCCTCTGTGCTATCATGGCTATTACCGACGACGCCACGAGATACGGCTCGATCCCCATGTCCACAAGGCGGGTCACCGCCCCCGCCGAGTCGTTGGTGTGAAGGGTGCTGAACACGAGGTGGCCGGTGAGGGAGGCCTGGATGGCTATCTCCGCCGTCTCCAGGTCCCTGATCTCTCCCACCATCATCACGTCCGGGTCCTGCCGCAGGATGGACCGGAGGCCGTTGGCGAACGTGAGGTTGATCTTGCGGTTGACCTGGATCTGGCCTATCCCCGAGATCTGGTATTCGACCGGGTCCTCGACGGTGATGATGTTCTTGTCCGGTGTGTTTATCTTCGTCAGGGAGCCGTAGAGGGTCGTCGTCTTCCCGCTTCCCGTGGGGCCCGTCAGGAGGATGATCCCGTGCGGGATGTGAATGAGCTTGACGAGCGTCTCCAGCTTGTCGTGGCTGAGGCCGAGCTGATCGAGGCTGTAGTACTGCTCCGACTTGTAGAGGAGCCTCAGGACGATGCGCTCGCCGAACGATGTGGGCACTATCGAGACCCTGATGTCGATGTCCTTGTCCGCCATCTTTATCCTGATCCTGCCGTCCTGCGGGAGGCGCTTCTCGGCTATGTTGAGGTGGGACATGATCTTTATCCTGGAAGCGATCGCCCCCTGCATGCTTTTGGGCGGGGAGAGGGTCTTGTAAAGAATGCCGTCGATCCTGTACCGAACCACCAGCTCCTTCTCGTACGGCTCGATGTGGATGTCCGTGGCCCTGTCGCGCACAGCCTGGAAGATCATGAGGTTGATGAACTTGATAACGGGGGCCTTGTTGGCTATGTCCAGCACGTCCTCCGCGTCGTCGATGATGTCTATGACCTGGGTCGGTATGTCCTCCCCGCTTATGTCCTCTATCAGCTGCTCCGCCGCGCCCGCCGCGTGCCCGTAGAACGAGTTGATTGCGTTCACTATTTCTTCGGAGCGGGCGAGCACGGGCTGGACGCCGCACTCGAGTATCAGGCCGATGTCGTCGAGGGGCTGGATCGCGAGTGGGTCGGTAGTGGCGACCTTGACGGCGTTGCCGGACTTCGACAGTGGCATGATGCGGTATGTCTGGACGAAGTTCTTCGGCACTTTTTCGAGAAGGTCCCGGTCGACCATCGCCTCCGTTATCCTCTTGACGTAGGGGACGTCGAGCTGCTCGCTCAACGCGAGGAGCAGCTCCTCTTCCGTCACGAAGCCCTGCTCCATGAGGACCTGCCCGATCTTCGCCCCCTCCATCTTCTGGATGGAGAGACATTTCTTGATCTGCGCCTCCGTGAGGGAGGTCCGTTCGAGAAGAATGCTGCACAGCTGATTGTTCTGTGACCCGTTCATCTCACCCCTTATCCGCGTCGTAGAAGAGCTCCATGACCTTGGGAGGCTTTTCGGTCGGCTCGCGCTCGAGCTTCTCCAGGAAAAGGTCAAGCGACCGCGGCGGCTGGCCGTAGCCCTCCTGGATGAAGTCCTCGCTTCTCTCCCTCAGCAGGTTGGTCACCGCGAGCAGCTCGTCGGGGCTGGTTATGATGTGGGGCCGTATGAATATGAGCAGGTTGATCTTGTCCCAGTTACTACGCTTGCTGCGGAACATCGCGCCGAAGTATGGCATATCGCCGAGGATGGGCACCTTGGTTACGACCTCGGTCTTCCTGTCGCTTATTATGCCGCTCATGATGACGACGTCCTTGTCCCGGACGCTTATGGTTGTCTTTGTCTCGCGCTTCAGTGTCTCCGGGGCGGCGAGGCCTACCCCCGTGACCTCGACGGAGCCCGTCACGTTGTCTATCTTCTGATGGATCTCGAGGGTGACCGTCCTGTCCGGGCTTATCTGGGGTGTTATCTTCATCTCGACGCCCACGTCGCGATAGTCGAAGTTCTGGAGCTCCCCGCCGATGGCCTGTGTCTCGGTGGAGATGATGTTGGAAGTGGGAAACGGGATGTTGCGCACGACCTTGAACTCGACCTCCTCGTTGTCCGACGTCAGGACCTGGGGGGCGGAGAGGATGTTGAAATCCCGGTCGGCCTGGAGGAGGTCCAGCAGGACGGCGAAGTTCATCCAGTCCCTGTCATCGTCCCTGAACATGAAGCCGTACTTCCCGCCCCTTCCCGCCGGCGCGAAGGGCATGGCCCTGGTCCGGAAATTTCCCGTGTCGCCTTCCACGAACATGTTGTTGAGGGCGTTGTCGAAGGCCTGGCCGCCCCAGAAGAGGCTCGTGTCGGTGAACTCCTCCGCGGTCAGGATGGATGTTATCGTGTTCGCGTTGATCCCCATGTCGAGCGACTTCGCCAGGTTCACCTCCGCGAGGATGAGCTCGACCAGGACCTGGTCGCGGGCGATGTCAAGGTCGTTTATGATCTTCTCGATGAGTATGTAGTCCTGGGGGGAGGCGTCCACGACGAGCGCGTTCGTGTTCTTGTAGGAGGTGATGATGACCGGGCTCTCCGTGGGGCCCAGCTTCTTCTTCGACGTCAGGTTCGTGAGGACGGTCGCGAGGTCCTCGGCCTTCGCGTATTTCAGCCGGTAGACGTTGATCCTGGTCTTGCCTGCGGGGGTGGATGTGTCGAGCTTCTCTATCAGGTTCAGGATGCCCTCCGTCTGCTTCGGCGTGGCGACGATGATGAGGGAGTTCGTCCTCTCGTCGGATATTATCTTTACGGCCTCGGCGCGCCTTGTTCCCTTAGTAGGGGGGCGGCGTTTACCGGTTGGTATCTTTCCCTCCAGGACGACCTGCATTATCTCGGACGCCATGATCGAGGCCGAGGCCCACTCGAGGGGGACGACGGTTATGGTCGCCTCGCCGCCGGGGATGTCGAGCTCCTCGATTATGGAGACGAGCCTCTTGATGTTCGCTGCCACCTCGGTGAGTATTATGGTGTTCGTCGGGGCGTATATCTGCAGGCTGGAACCCTTGGACTTGAGCGGATCGACTATCCTCCTTATCTCCTCCGCGTCGGCGTACTCGAGGGGGATCAACTGGGTGATGAGCTCGTCGTAGGCCGGGATGGTATCGAGCTCGTCGCCGAGCCGGGTGTCGATGGTGCTCTGGCCGGCGTCGGTCTTCGGAAGGATCTTGGTGATGTTGCCGCTCGGTACGGCCGCGAAGCCCCTCACCTGGAGAATCGAGTCGAGGACTTTCTCGAGCTCGCTCACGGGTATCCTCGTCGGCGATATTATGGTCACCGGCCCCCTGATGGCGTCGTGTATGAGGTAGTTCCTGCCGGTGAGGTCGCTGACGAGCTTGATCACGAGGCGGATGTCGACGTTGCTGAAGTCGATGTTGATGAGCTCCTCCTCCATGGGGTCGGGCGGCCCTTTAGCTCCCTGGCCGTGTCCCGCCGTCGGCGCCGCCAGCAATGCGATGGCGGCCGCGGCTGTCGCTAACGTTATGAAACGCATATGGCTTTCTCCGTATTCAGGGTTTTATCTTGTATGAAAGGTTGATCCTTCGCCTGTTCCTTTCTATCTCGATTTTTACCGTCTTGGCGTTCTGCACCTCCTGGAAGAGGGTGAGCGCTTTTTTCGGGCTGTCGATGAGCTTCCTGTTCACCCGCATGATGATATCATGATCCCGTATGCCCATGGCGGCGACTATGCTGTCCTGCGGGATGTTCCACACCTTGTATCCCCGCTGGTTCTTTCTCTCCTTGCGGTTCAGGTAGTTCCTGCGGACCTCTATCCCCGAGCTGTCCATGGCCTGGAAGATGTTGCCGACTGCGGCGTGGAGGCCTGATTTACTCACTTCTCTCTTGTACGGGGAGATGACCTTGATGATATCTTCATAGGGCTTTTTCCTGGGCTCCGGCTTTTTACTGGCGATCGTTGAGGTTCCCGAGATCGCGTCCTTGTAAGACAGCAGGACCTCCTTTTTCCCGCCCCGCTCGAGCGTCACCTTGTTGCGCTCCACCAGGACTATGACGGCCCCGGTGTCGCCTATCGAGTCGCCGACGTGATAGACGTCGTCTTTTCCCGTGCGCAGGTCCTTTATTGCCGCCATGCCCCCGCTCTTGCTGCCGCTGTGGACCATCGTTCCCTGCAGCTCCAGCTTGAGAGGCGTCGGCGGGGCCGTGGGCACGGCCGTCGGGAGGGCGGCCGGGGGCGGAGGGGGGCTGATTTTCCCGGAGAAGAATATGTTGCGTGAGTCGATGATTTTGTAGTCGCCCTGCGACCGGCCTTCCGGCGCCCTGGGGGTCTCCATTTCCGCATCCATGCTCTCAAGCGCTGTTTCGGTTGCAGTCCGCGTCGTGACGGCGGGGTAGATGCCGCGCGCTACGACTGCTACGAGCGCGATTGCCAGTAAGATGTTGACGAGGGGGAGGTATCCTCTCATCGATCGCGCTCCTCGCCTATCCTCTCGATAAGCCGTGAGCTTTTGATGGAACGCGCGACCGATTGCATTTCCTTCCCTTCGCCTCCTGCCTTGATCTTCATGATGCCGTTCAGGACGGCGTTGGTCTCCTCGATAATCCGCCTGTCCCCGCCCCCCGAAGATATTATAACGCTGCCGTGGTAGAGAAGGTCTTTCTCCATGATCCGCTTCTTGACGTCTTCAATGGTGTAGGGGGCCGTGCCCCGGCTTATATCCAGGGCCATGGCGAGGACGAGGTCGGCTTCGTCGAGGTATTCTTTCCGAAGCTTATCCATGTCGGCGCCGGCCACCTGCCTGTGCGCGATCGTGCTCGACTTCCCCTCCATCACTATCTTATCTTCATGCCGGAGGAAGTACGCTGCGGACGAAACGACCACGATGAGGATGGTCGCCGCGAACGCGTAAGCGGCGCGCGGGATGGGAAACACGGGCAGGAAGCGGCCTCCTCCCTCTATCCTTTCCAGCGTTTTCCGGCAGGCATCCGCGGAGGGCTCCATGGCTTCCATCCGCCGGATGCCGTTTACGATGGCCTCTATCTCCCGGTAGCGTTTCCTGCAGGCGGGGCATTCCCGGAGATGGAGGCGGAGTCCACTCTCTTCCTCCGGCCCGAGCTCGCCTGAGAGGCAGTCGTATATGAGGTCTTTTATCTCATCGCATTTCATAACCCATCACCTCACAAAAATAATTCGTGGACATCTTCTTTTTTTAATTAATGGATAATATTTTTCTCAGTTGTTTCACGGCGGAATGGATCCTCGATTTCACCGTGCCTATGGGGACGCCGAGTGTCTCGGCGATCTCCCTGTACTTGAGCCCGTGGAACTGGTGCAGGGTGATCGCGATCCTGCTCTCTTTCGGGAGGGAGTCGAGGGCCGCCCTCAGGCTTAGGCTGCTCTCCTTTTCCTCCGCGATCTTTGCTGGAGAGGGAAGGGGAGACGGAAGTTTCTCCGAGGGCGCCCATCCCTCACGGGCGGCGTCTATCGATACTGTCCTTCTATAGCGCATCTTCCTGGCGTTGTCCCGGCAGAGGTTAGCCGCGATTGTGTATAGCCAAGGCCGCAGGGGCCTCTCCCCGTCGTAGCGGCGCCTGCTCCTCCACAGCCGGATAAAGGTCTCCTGGAAGAGGTCCTCCGCCCTCTCGTAGTTGCCCACATAATTATATATGAATGTCATGATGCGCGTCTTGTACCGGTTGAAGAGCCTGGCGAACGCTTCCCGGTCGTTCCTCCTGACCAGCGACATCAAGGTTTCGTCACTATCCGGCATGGATAAATCTCTCGAAGCCCCTGTTCATATGTATATACGAACGGGGCGGTTTATTGTTCGGCTTCGGGAGCGATATTTTATCAGAAAAAAAACAAGGGAGACAGGTGTAACAGGAATGTTACACCTGTCTCCCTTGTTTTTTTGTTATTCCGTTATAAGGACGATCTCGTTGAGCAGGCCGTCCCCGTTGGAGTCGATGGATGTTGCCAGGACCGGGGAGGAGCCGGGGAGCTGGATGGAGAGGGAGCAGGACAGTTCACCGTCGGGCGTGGGCTCCATGAAGTCGATTCGCGCCCTTCCCTTGGCGTCGGCTGCCAGGACCCCCAGCACTGCGGCCTTCCCGGCATCTTCCTCCAGGGAAAAGATGGAGAGAACTTCTTCATCCGGTGCGACCGGGAGTTCCCCGTAGTTCTCTTTCAAGGAGAGCTTCTCCCGTGAGATGTCCAGCTTGTGTAGCGAGAGGTTGTATCTCCTTCCTTCTACCTTCCTGAGCAAGCAGATCTCGTCGCCGTTCATGCCCGCCATGTGGGTCGTGGAGTCCGATGTTCCGAGGGGGATGCGACAGAGAAGGGATGGCGCTTCCATGGCGCTTGAAAATTTATAGACGTTTATCACCGGTTCTCCTTCAGCCGTGTCCTTGAGAATGACAATCTCGTCCCTGGAGCCGTCGCCGTCGGCGTCCACGGCGGCCATGCACCTGGCGTTGCTGCCGGCGGCTATCATCCACTCGTCTTTCGCCGCGATGGATATATCTTCTTCTTTTTCTTCGGGATCGGGGAGCCTGTAGACGTGGAATGTGAAGCCGCTCTCCTCCTCGTAGGAAACAGCGGCGAGCTCCCGGCCTATGCCGTCCCTGTCCCAGTCGCAGGATGAGATGAGGATGATATTCGCTCCTTCGGGTGTATCCCGCCGGGGGAGAAAGGGTAAGAGGCTCTCTCCCTCCCGGTCGATGGACGATGCCTCTATCGCCTCGAATGAAGCGGAAAAGGGATAGAGGAAGCTCGAGCCCCTGACTTCGTCGATGTCCAGGCTCCTTTTCGTCGTTTCGCCCCTGAGTATGAAGCCGAACATCGTTCTATCAAGGCTGTTGAAGATATCGTCCAGGCCGAGTAAGTGGCCGATTTCATGGGCCATGACGTTCTGGATGTCCAGCGTTTCGGCCGAGGGAGCGGTGCTCCAGTCGTAATCCCGGGCGTTCACCTCTATGTCGCAGTCAACGATGCGCCCGTCCTCGAGGAAGTACCAGGTTGTCGCGTGTGCGATGGTCTGGGCCCCGTGTCTCCACCCATCCTCGACCCAGATGATGCAGTTCTTGCCGTCGTTGGCGACGGCCGGGCTCTTTATCAGCCCCCTGTAGGCGAAGCTTAGCCTTGCCGGCCCCACGTTCTCCCAGCTCTGGAAGGCCCGTATCACTCCCTCCACCGCGCCAGCCGGCATTGAGGGATTCGAGTCGATGTAGTAGTGGATAGGGAATTCGGCCCTGACCCAGCGGATGACAGATCCGGTCCTGCTGTACCTTATCTGGTATGCCCGGGCACTGAGAGGCAGCCCCAGGCATAGGGCCAGAAGTGCCGCACTACAATATCGGGCGTTCATAGTAAGGATTCCCGCATGCCTTTTTCTGCGGATCAAAGGTTGAGAAGGGGTTCATCAGTCGAGCTTATTATAATATAGCGCTATTAGACGCACTTGTCAATGAAGGGTGGGGAAAACAGAGGGAAAACAGGGAAGTGCAAGGAACATCAAGGAATATCATAATGTTTATTTCCCTGTTTTCCCTGATATTCCTTGTTTACTTCAGCTTCTCGAGGAGCTTCTTCGCGTCCTCGAAGCCGGGGTCGATCTTCAGGACTTTTTTCAGTTGCTTTTTGGCTTTTCTTTTCTTTCCCGTCTCGTGGTAGAGGAGAGCGAGGTTGAAGTTGGAAGGGACCGACTCCGGGTCGATGGCCAGTGCCGAGAGGTAGTGCTCGACGGCCTCGTCGTTCATCCCCATCTTCTGGCAGAGCGCCGCCAGGTTGTGGTGCGCCCTGCCGTCGTCCGGGTTGAGGCGGACGGCTTCCATGAACTGCCTGCGCGCGTTCTCCAGGTCGCCCTTCCTGCTGTAGGCGATGCCGAGCTGATACCGCGCCATGGGCTCGCCGGGGAGGATGGCCGTCGCCTCCCTGTATTTTTCTATGGCCCCGTCGAGGTTGCCCCGCTCCTCGAGCTGCCGGCCGGTACGGAGGAGGAGCAGCGGGCCCGTCGCGCTGTCACTCATCGCAAGTAGCCTCTTCCGGGTCTCGCGCATGGAGCTCTCGACCGCGGCGTCCGACGGGTCCAGCCCGTGCGCAGTTGTCCAGCAGCGTAGCGCGCCCCTGTCATCGCCCGTCGAGGATAGGGCGCCCGCGAGGTTCTTCACGGCCTGGAGGTGGGAGGGCTCAACGGCGATGGCCCTCTCGAAGGCGGCGATGGCCTCTGTCGTCCGCCCTTCCTCTACATGGCAGATCCCGATGTTGTTGTAGAACGCCGCCTCGTCCGGTGCTTTCCCAGCGGCCGCCTCGTAATACTCGACAGCCCTGTCGTTCATTCCGGCCGCCGAATAAAGGTTGCCCAGGGTGAAATCCAGGAAGGGGAACTTCCTTTTTATTAACCATCGGCCGGTGAGGCCGGAAAGGCGGGTGGCTTCAATCTCTGCGGGTGGCGGGACGGAATCGAGCTTCGCCAGGTCGATCTCGTGTTTCCGGATGACGGGCTCGTTCTCCTCGTTTCTCAGCAGGAAGACGGTAGAGCTCCCGTCCAGGTGGACGAGGGCCCAGTCCTTGTCGCGGTATATCCGCGAGAAGAGGGCTGCATCGGGCGTTACCCAGTGGTCCAGGATCGCGTAGGTCACGCCGTATCCGGCGACGCATTCAGGCCAGCGGCCGGGGTCCCTGAGGAGGGATATGTAGAAGGAGTAGAACTCGTTGGATATGGCCTCGAGGCGCCCGTCTATGAACTCGCGCCTCTCGGGGTAACATTTCCAGATAAAGTAGCCTCCGGCGCCCAGTGTGTTGAAGACGTTGCCTCCGATCCCGTTTTCCGTTACGAAGTCCACCGCGCCGACGGGGTACGTGGGGCTGTTGACGCCGAAGCCGAAGCTCCGGGTGCTCTTCTCGTGTATGGCGTAGTTGTCGGTGACGACCAGGAATATCGTCGCGGCGGCCATGATTGAAAGGATGCCGTACCCGGTTTTCAACAGGGGCGATCCGGAGAGAGCCGTCGATAACCTTTTGCCGCGGGGCGAGCCGTCTAGAAACGAGTTGATGTTGTGTACCGCGGCTGCGGCGGCCGCGAAGGCGAAGATGGGGAGGTTCCTTTTTGCCGACGCGGCCAGGTAGAGGAAGGCGATGTACGAGAGGAGGAGGAACAGGTTCGTTCTCCGCAGGTTCAGGACGAAGGTGAAGAGGGAGAGGCCGGCGAGGCAGATAAAGGCCGAGAGGGTGTACGATTTTAGTGAAAGGAATATTTCAAGGAGCCGGAGGGGGTTGTGGGTCGGGAGGGGGCTTATGAACTCGGCGATCGTGCTGGCAAAGACGTTGCTTAAATGGCCCACCCGCTTGAAGAGGAGAAGCGGGAATAGCGCCCCCCTGCAGGCGTACGGGTTGACGAAGCAGGCGGCGATACAGAGGAGCAGGAGCAGGGCAGGCCGGCGGACGTCGCCGCGGATTGCCCTGCTCACGAAGTGGAAGAAGACAAGGATTATACCCAGGACGAAGAGCCCCTGGACGTTCACCCACAGGAGCTGGAGGACCGGCAGGAGGTATATCAGTTTCGACCGTCTCCTTTCGTCGTCCAGCAGGATCTTGAGATAGAGCGCGAAAAGGGGGATGCTGAAGATCTCCGGCCTGGCGAAGAACCTTTCCTGGGAGCAGAGAACAGCGAGGTAAAAGAAGACGGCGGTTGCGATGGCCCGCTCGCCCCGGTAGCCTGTCCGGAAGAGGATGGCGAACGCCAGGAGGAGGCAGAGCGATTTTAAAAGGATAAGGCCGTCCGCCCCTGCCACCGAGTAGACCCCGTAGGCGATGACCTGGAAGAGCCACTGTATGTCGACCCACTCGTGGCCCGCCTGGGTGTAGGAGAAGATGTTCAGGCGGGGAATGCTTCCCGATTCCAGGATGTAGCGCCCCGCGGCGAGGTGGTACCAGATGTCGTAGCTGTAAATCTTGCTGATGGAGAAGGCCAGGACGAGGAGAAAGAGAAGAAATATTGTTACCTTTTTCATCTTCGCCTATTGATTGGGCAAGGAGGTATCCTTGAAAGGAACTAGAGAGAGTGAAGTTTTAAAATCCGAATTCCGAAATCCGAATGACGAATCAATATCCAATGGCCGAATGTCGAATCCATAAGCAGCAATAACCAAGATGCAAGATACAATAACCAAACAATATCCAAATTCAAAATTCAAAGAACCAAACTCTAAAGCTTTATCTCCAAGGTCAAATCATAGTTTGTTTGGTGATTGAATATTGGTTATTGATGATTGTTTGTATCTTGTTTCTTGGTGTTTGGTTATTAATAACTTTTGTCATTGATTCATCGTTCTGGTTTCTGGTTTGGTCATTTTTTGTAATTTGCCCAGGAACGATGGCAAGATGTTATTCTATCAGCCCTTTCTCCCTCAGCTCTTCCGTCGCCTTATCTACCATGTCGGTCGACTCGGCCGTCCTGCTCCACTCTATAAGCTCCTTCATGCCCTCCTCGAACGACTTGGACGGGGAGAAGCCGAGCTCCTTCCGTATCTTCGAGATATCGGAGAAACAGTGGCGGATGTCGCCCTTCCTGAACTTGTTTGCCACCTCGGGCTCGAGCTCCTTGCCGTACAGGTTGTTCAGGATACTCGCTATCTCGACGATCGATATCGACCTTCCCGACCCGACGTTGTACGATCGGTAGTTCGCGGCGTCCTTCTCCATAGCGAGCATGTTGGCCTGGACGATATCGTGAACGCTTATGAAGTCCCGGCTCTGAACACCGTCCTCGAACACCAGGGGCCTGTGGTCGTTCTTGATGCGGCTCATGAATATCGCCGCGACGCCGGTGTAGGGGTTGGATAGCGATTGCCTGGGCCCGTACACGTTGAAGTACCTGAGGCAGACGACGGGGATATGGTACGTGGTGCCGATGTTGATGACCATGTCCTCCTGGACGCGCTTGGTTATGGCGTAGATCGAGCTGTTTCCGAGCGGATGCTCCTCGGTCGTGGGTACCGGCTTCAGGTCCTGACCGCACTCGGGGCACTTCAGCTCCCACTCCCCCTTCTTCAACTGCTCCTCCGGCCGGAGCTCGACGAGCATGCGGCCGTGGGCGGCGCACTCGTAAGGCCCCTCGCCGTAGCTGCTCATCGAGGCGGGGAGGACGATCTTCGCGACGCGGTTCTTCGTGTTGACGATGATATCGAGGAGGTTTGACGTTCCCCCGATGTTGACGTCCGTGTAGTACTTGATCTCGTACTGGGATTGCCCGACGCCGACGGCCGCGGCCTCGTGGAAGACGACCTCGATATCGCCGAGTGCGGCCTTGAACGCGTCGTAGTCCCTGACGTCTCCCTTTATGAACTCGGCTTCCGTGTTGAGGTAGTCCGGGGGATTGCTGCCGGGATGCACCTGGGGGTCGAGGTTGTCGAATATCCTTACCTGGTGCCCCTCGCGGACGAGCCTGTCCACAATGAAGCTCCCGATGAATCCCGCTCCGCCTGTAACAAGTATCTTCACATTACCCTCCTGGCTTTGTTCGTGGTTCTTCCTATTATTGATCGCAACTCGTGTTCGGGTGAAAAATAACACCTATTTATCCACGAATTCATAAGAAATTTCCACTAATTTCCGCTTCGTACCGCTTTTGCCCCGTTTTATCCGGTCCCCGCCCCCGGGCGGGAGGACCCCGGCAC
Organism: Candidatus Tritonobacter lacicola; assembly: GCA_030765135.1. GTDB lineage: Bacteria > Auribacterota > Tritonobacteria > Tritonobacterales > Tritonobacteraceae > Tritonobacter > Tritonobacter lacicola. Next base: position 19,427 of record JAVCDC010000130.1, read on the forward strand.
GTCCCGCTTTCCGGCCGGCCGTGTTGACCCTGCCCGCGAGATGGGCTAAAATACGTGCAGGTCTTCCGGGGGCCTCGCCCGGTTCGGCGGCGTGAAACCTGGACGGGTTGAAGGGCTGAAAGATACACGGAGGTTGTCATGGAGAAAATTTACAGGGTCGACATGGGCTGTCTTTCCGTGAAGCCGGAGAGGATTCCGTTGAACCTCCTGGGCTTCGGCGGCCGCGGCTTTACATCGTCGATCGTCTCGGACGAAGTCCCCGCCACCTGCGATCCCCTTTCGGCGGACAACAAGATCGTTTACGCCTGCGGCCTCCTCGCCGGGACACGGGCCTCAACGTCCGGGAGGATATCGGTGGGGACTAAGAGCCCCCTCACCGGCGGTATCAAGGAGAGCAACGCGGGCGGCATGGCCGGACGCGCCATGGGGCGCCTTGGCGTAAGGGGGATCATCGTGGAGGGGAAGCCGGCTGAGGGCACCTACGTGTTGATTGTGGATTCGAAGGGGGCCCGGCTTGAGAGGCGGGACGACCTTCGCATGATGAGGAGCTATGCCGCGGTCGGGAAGCTGCGCGAGTCCTACGGAACCGGGGTCAGCCTTGTGCTGGTCGGGCCCGCCGGGGAGAGGTCGATGCGGGCGGCCAGCATCATCGTCACGGACGTTGAGGGGCGCCCGACGCGCCACTGCGGCCGGGGCGGGACCGGCGCCGTTATGGGCTCCAAGGGGCTGAAGGCCATCGTGCTGGATGCCTCCGGGTCCGGGCCGCCGGAGATCAAGGACCCGGTGTCGTTCAAGGAGCACGCGCGCCTCTTCGCCAGGACGCTGACGGAGCACCCGGTGAGCGGCGAGGCGCTTCCCGTTTACGGGACGAACGTCCTGGCAAACATCATCAACAAGGCGGCCGCTTATCCGACGAAAAATTTTACCGCGGGCGTCTTCGACGGCGTAGAAAAAATCAGCGGCGAGACGATGCACGATGTTATCGTCAGGCGGGGCGGCAAGCCGACCCACGTCTGCCAGCCCGGCTGCGTTATCCGCTGCTCCAACGTCTACGTGGACGGGAAGGGCGAACACCTGGCGTCCGGCCTGGAGTACGAGTCGATATGGGCCAACGGCGCCAATTGCGGCATAGACGATCTCGACATAATAGCCCGCCTCGACCGCCTCTACGACGAGCTGGGGCTCGACTCCATCGAGATGGGCGTGGCCCTGGGCGTGGCGATGTACGCCGGCGTTCTCCCTTTCGGCGACGGGGAGGGCGCTATCCGCCTGATCGAGGGGGTAGTAGAGGAGACCGGGATAGGGAGCGTCCTGGGGCACGGGGCGAAGGCGACGGGCGAGCACCTGAATTGCGATCGCGTCCCCGTGGTCAAGGGGCAGGCCCTTCCGGCGTATGATCCCCGGGCGATAAAGGGCATGGGGGTTACTTACGCGACCTCGCCCATGGGTGCGGACCACACGGCGGGATACACCATCGCGACCAATATCCTGGAGTGCGGGGGCTCGATCCATCCGCTCTCGACCGAGGGGCAGGTCGAGCTTTCGAGGAAGCTCCAGATAGCGACGGCGGCCCTGGACAGCGTCAACGTGTGCATCTTCGTCGCGTTCGCCGCCCTGGATAACCCCGACACGGTGAAGTCCCTCATCGGGATGATAAACGCCAGGCACGGGTGGGACATGACCGCCGACAATTTAATGGAGATGGGCATGGAGATACTGCGGAGGGAGCGGCTCTTCAACAGCATGGCGGGCTTGACCGCGAAGGACGACAGGCTGCCGGAATTCTTTCACAGCGAGAAACTCCCGCCCCACAATCAGGTTTTCGACATCCCGGACGAGGAGCTGGACACGGTCTTCGATTTTTAGCGCCGCCCCGGCCTTCGCGGGGAGAATGATCCGGGCGAGGCTTCCACTGTTGTGAAGAGATGGGAATGGATTCTGGTCATCTCCCTGACCCTCGGGGCGCTGGCCCTCTATAGCTTCGACCTGGACTCGTACAGGTACTCCTATGTCGGGGACGAGTGGGGTTTCTACGCTATGGCCGGGGATATCGCCCGCGGAAAGGGGGTGAGCCTGGCCGACATGTTCTCCGAGGACGGCGTCTACGGCGACGGGCCGAAGATGGACTCCTACTACCAGGCCGCCGTGATGAAGCTTGCCGGCGTGAATAATTTCGGGTTCCGCTTCAGCTCGGTCCTGGCGGCGGCGGCTTCCCTGCTGCCATTCTACGTGTTTCTCCGGCTGGCGTTCTCCCCGGGGGCGGCGGCGGCGGGAACATTCTGCCTCTGCTTCTCCCATTATTTCATGGCCTGGGCCCACAACGGGCATAATGACAACCATGTTATCTTCCCGATGGTTTTATCCCTCTGCCTCTTCGCCCTGGCGCACAGGCGCGGGAGCCGCTGTCTCTTTGCTCTGTGCGGCCTCGCCACCGCGTCGAGCTTCTATACCTACTACACCGCGAGGCTCACCCTGGTCCTGGTCGTTCTCATGTTTTTAATCTGGAGGCCGGCCCGGCGCTATTTCCTGCTCTTTATACTCGTGTTCGCCGTAGCCGTCGTCCCCCTGCTCATGAACGGCCCGGAGAAGTTGTGGGGCGACGTGAGCGGGAGATGGTTCGGCCACGATGACTGGAGGGTCGACAACCAGGCGAAGAAGGTGGCGGGCCATATGCTCCTCTCTCTCGCCTGCCCCGTTACTTTCGAAGGCTGGGGCCACGGCTACTTTGTGGCGGGGTCGCTCTTCGATCCGGTTACGACAGCGTTGTTCGTCGCCGGCCTCGTCTATTCCCTCTTTCGCCTTTTCGCCGGGAGGGCGCCGGGATCGGCCCGGCGGGCCTCCCTATTCCTCCTGCTGGGATACTGCGTTTCCGCGGTTATCGTGGGTGCGACCACCCCCTATCCCAGGCTGTCGGTTACCAGGCAGCTTGTCCTTGTCCCCCTTGTTTGCGCGTTTGCCGGTGTCGGCGCCGTCATGGCGGCGGCGCTGACGGGCCGGCTGCCGAAGCACGGCAGGTCCGCGCTCTTGGCGCTCGCGGCGGCCGCGGGAGGCTGCATTATCTGGCTGAACCTGCACAGGCTCTACGTCGAGATGCCGGAGAAGAACGGGCTCCATCCCCTGTGCCTCGCGACCAAATATGTCCGGGAAAACAGGGGGGATATGAGGTACTATTATATTCTCCCGGAAGGCGTCTCGTTCTGGGCCGGGTTTCAGCTTGAGGCGTACGGCTTGTCCGGCAGGGTTACTGTATGTAAACCGGGTGACGTTATCGACGACCCGTCGTGTGTCGCCCCTCACTGTGAGGTCATCGTGTGCGCCGTGAAGGCTGAAGAGGTCCGGGAGGTGATGGAGCGTCTGCAGGAGCGCTTTTACACCTGCGGGCCGAGGGTCATAGAGGGACCCCGGGGAGGGCCCTGGAGGATGTGGGGGATTGCGGATATCCATCTTATCTCGATCGGGAAAGGCCGTCCGGCAGGGGAGACTTGAGCCGGATGAAAGATGGGGACACCGTGAGCTTATTTCCCGCTGCGGGCGCCGCCTGCGAGCGCGTCTCGGTCGTCATCCCCGCCCGGAACTCCTCCGGTGCGCTCGGTGAGACCCTGCTCTCCCTCAGGCGGCAGACCGTGAGGCCCTTCGAGATAATCGTCGTGGATGATAAATCCGAAGACGCGACGGCGGAGGAGGCGGCCCGGCACGCCGATAAGGTGCTGAAGGCGGAGATGAAGGGCGGCCCCGCCCGTGCCAGGAACATGGGGTTGATGAGCGCCTCGGGCGATATAGTTGCCTTCACCGATTCGGACTGCGTGCCCGCTGCCGACTGGATAGAGAAGATAATAGAGAATTTTTACCGCAACGATGCCGACGCACTGATGGGGAAGACCGTAGTCCCGCCGAGCACTTTCCTGGGGGATTGCATCTCCTCTCTGGGGTTCCCTGCGGGGGGAGGACTCGGCTTCGAGTGCGTCTGGCCCGTCGATGAGGACGGTTACACCGTCAGCCTCTCGACCTGCAACTGCGCGCTTCGAAGGGAGTCCTTCGAACGCTTCGGTGTCTTCGACGAGGACTTCCCGACGGCAGCGGGGGAGGATACCGTATTTGCCCGTAATTTGAGGGCGCTCGGGGGCAGGATAAGGTTCTGCCCGGATATGGAGCTGGAGCACTCCCCGATGACGTCTATGGCAACCTTCGTCCGCCGGCAGTACGAGAGGGGGATCGGCAATTACTTCATAAAGAGAAAGCTGGGGAGGGTGATGCCGCTCATCGGGCTGCGCTTCTGGTCGACGAAGAACATGATACTGAAGAGGCTGAAAGACCCCGGTTTGCCCGTAATACTTTGTCTTCTTGTCGCTGCTTTTTTCCTGCAGCAGCTGGGCTTCCTCAGGGCCTGCCTTCGCTACGGCGCGAGGCCGGGAGTTAGGCAGGGAGCGGCCCCCGAAAAAAGTAAGGAGGTGGCATGATGTTTAAGGGAGCACTGGTCGTCGCCGTATCAGTTTTGTTGCTGAACCATCCGGGCGCAGCCGATGAGATCGATGGCGTTAACGTTCCCGGATCCATCCCCTCCGGCAAAGTGAAGCTGCTCCTGAACGGGGCCGGCTATCGCCGCTATGACAGGATGGTCAGGGTCTATATAGGGAGCCTCTACCTTATGAAAAAGAGCAGTGATTCCCGAAGCATCATAGAGACGGACGAGCCCATGGCGATCAGGCTGCAAATCACTTCAGACATGATCACGGACAAGAAGATGGCCGACGCGACACGCGAGTCGTTCACGCACACCACCGAGGTGAAGTTCACCGCCATCGAGGAAAGGGTGGCCAAGTTCATCTCCGTTTTCGATGAGGCGATAAAGAAAAACGACGTGTACGAGCTCGTCTACGAGCCGGGAAAGGGCGTGAGCGCCTCAAAAAACGGGGCTCTCAAGGTGACAATACCGGGCCTGGATTTCAAAAAGGCATTGTTCGGCATATGGCTCTCCGACGAACCTGTAGATGCAAAGCTGAAAGTGGAAATGCTCGGCAGGTAGACAAAACAAGGGACACCTTATGTAACTTACTGTATCACAGTATTTAGTAAATAAATTCCGCCTGTTATGAAAGGGGGTGTTAACATGCCTAGAAAACTTTCAGAGAACACTTTTACGGGTTGGGGGTCGATTTAAGAGGCGCGGAAGAGGTCGGAAGCTTAAATGGTCAAACTGATCGGCCGATAGTTTTATTTATTTATTATAGCTTGCAACATAGGTAGTTGCGAAAGGTGTCCCTTTATGTTGAGCGGAAGAGCGAGGATGGTCCTCCTCCTCGGGGGGCTCTTTGTTTTCTATCTGGTTCCGCACGTTATCAGCCGCTGTCCCCTCTCACCGGACGAGCTCGATTTCGACTACTTCTCCTCGCTCCTCGCGGGCGAGGGGAGGTTGTCCTTTCAGCCCCGCGGCGACCTTCTTTTCGGGTTAAAGGGGTTTGTGCCCAGGGACTTCACGTATAATTACCGGGGAGAGGCCGTCCCGTGGGGCCCTCCGGGCTTCATCGTTCTCGCCGCGCTGGTCAAGTCGACGTTTTCTGAGTTGGGAGCCGTCGCTCTCAATCCCCTCCTGGGAGTCCTCGCAGTTTACCTGTGTTACCGACTTTGCTATTTCGTCATGAAAGACGATGGGCGGGCTTTCGGCGCTGCCCTTCTCCTGGGGACGATGCCGGCGTTTATACACTTCAACAACTTCTTCGTTGCGGATATCCTGAGCGTGGCAATTTTCCTTGGCGCCTGCTGTTCCCTGGTGCGGGCGACGGAGGAGGGCCGCTGCCTGCACTATCTCCTCTTTGGCACTTTTTGCGGCCTCCTTATCTGGGTGAGATACACGAACCTCATCCTCATACTTCCCATGTTGGTTTACGTTTTTGCCGGGAGGGGGAGGGTACGCGCCCTGCCGCTTATCGCTGCCGCCGTTCTGGCCTGCGTTATTGCGGGGGCCTTCCTCATCTATTGCAGGGAGCTGTACGGGAATTTCTTCGCCGTAGGCTATTCCAGCGAGAAGTTCGCTCAGCGGGCCACGGAGGCGGCGCGGCAATCGAGCGCGATCGGCAAGCTTCTCGCATGGTACAGGTTCCGCCCTTGGGAGATTTTCAGCCACCTGATCTTTATTCCCGTGTCGTTCTCCATCGCTTTTCCCCCGTTCATACTGGCTGTTCTAGCCGTGTTCACGGACTTGAAACGGGGGCGTGGAAGGGCTTTCTACCTGTCGTACCTGGTGCTCTTCCTGCTTTTGCTGCTTCTCTTCGGCAATTACAGGGTGTACGGCTTCGAGGAGCGCCACATGACCCTTCAGTCGTCTTTCCTGCGGTACTCCCTTCCGTTCCTGATTTTCCTGCCGCTGCTGGCGGTTAAGTCCCTCGGCGCCATCGGGGGCGGGCGCGGCGGAATTATTCTCCTTGTCGCTGCTTTTAACCTTCTCGTTGCTGTCTTCGGCCCTTTCGGCGTCGCCGATACGGTCGGAGGGCGGGCGTATTTTTCCAGGGCCGCGCGCTTTATCGTCGATTCGACGCCCGATAACGCGGTTATCATTACATCCTACTGGGGAAAGACGATATTCCCAGAGAGGATGGTCTTCAGCCGGGCGGGCAGGCTCCGGCCCGAAGAGGTGGACGGGGTTATCTGCGCAGTGGCCGGGAGCGGGTCCGTCCCTTATTATGTCGATCATCCATCCGACAGGGGGCTCTTCAAGCACCTAAGGAGGAACTACGACCTGGACGAGGTAACCGGGCCCGCCGATCTTCCGTGGTTTATGCGCAAGGGCAGGCTGCCCCGGGAGCTCTACCCGGTGAGGCTCTTCAGGATCGGGAGCTTCGAGGAAAGAGAAATGCCCTCGGCAGGCTGCGGCGGGCTCTTTTAACCTAAAAGGGGTGTGTTGTTACACGGTGTATGTGGAATTGTTACCCGGGGGGCTTTTGAGATGAAGGGGTGCCTGATCGTGCTGGACATGCTGAAAGGATTTTGCGAGGAGGGCAGGCCGCTCTATGTGGGGAAGATGATAAGAGATGTCGCCCCCTTCGTGCTCCGGCGGGTGAGGGAGTACGAACGGAACCGCGAGCCCATTATATTTGTTGCCGACAGCCATGATCCGGACGACGAGGAGTTCAGGATGTTCCCGCCCCACTGCGTGCGGGGGAGCGATGAGGCGGAGATTATAGACGAGCTGCGGCCCGCGGCAAAAAGACACAAGATAGTGCTCAAGAAGCGCTACAGCGCCTTCTTCGGCACGACCCTCGAAAACGCCCTCGATGGGATTAAGCCTGATGTCGTCGAGGTTGTGGGCGTCTGCACTAATATCTGTGTCTTATACACTGTCGAAGAGCTGAGAAACAGGGATTATCGCGTCGTCGTCCCCCGCAAAGGGGTTGCCACCTTCGACAAGAGGGCGCACGACTTCGCCCTGGATCAAATGGAGTCCGTCCTCGGCGCCGAGATCGTGTAGGCAGTAATTCTCCGGGCTATGGCGGGTTTTTTCAGGGTTTTCATGTATTTCTTTTTACACGATAAATAATACTTTTTCATTGAAGGGCGGTATTAACCTGTCTCCCCCGTTATTTTTCCCGTGAGGGCGTCCCTGAGCTTGTAGAGGAAGCCCCCGAGGCCGATGGCGTCGAAGAGGCAGCTCTCCATGCAGCAGAAGCACGAGATGCACTTCCGCCTGTCGAGGACGGGCCCGTCGTCCCAGGAGATGGCTTTCACGGGGCAGACCTCCAGGCACGCCCTGCATTTCGTGCACCGCCGGGAGTCGAAGGCCGGTTTCGCCCGGAGGAGGGGGAAGACGAACCGGTTTATCAGCGAACCTATGATTCCCCCTGCGAACGTCTGCGGCATCCTGAATCCGTCTATTACCTCGAGGGGCCCGTCTATCTCTATCTTCGATACATCGATTTCTCCCAGCCCCCTCTCGCCGGCGATCCTGAGCATCGGGATGTCCCTCGGTTTAACCCCCATCATGCTGGCCATGACTGCGTCGAGGGCGACGGCGTTGTCGGAGGCCAGTATCTTTCCCGCCTCTATGAGCCCCCCTCCCGAGGGGCCCTTCCCGTCCATGCACACGATGGCGTCCATGACGGAGATGTCGGGCGGCCTGAGCTGGTAGATGTCCACAACCGCCTCGCTGAACTTGAGGAGGGCCGCCGCCTTCGCGTGCAGCAGCACTTTCTCGGCTCCGATGATGAAACCGTAGGAGTTTTTCACTGCCCCGGTGATCATGGTCAGGGCGTGGGTCTTGAACTTGGGGACGGATATCAGTATGTCGCATTCCGGGATCTGCCTGGATATAGTAATCCCGTTCAGGTATTTTGATTCGATACCGGCCTTGACCGGGTCCTTCCCCAGGTTGATGTAGCAGCCCCGCGCTGCCCCGATTATTCCGGATACACGGGCGCTCTTCTCGTTGTCGGCGTATCCGAGAATCCCGGGGTTGTCGCCCACCCACACCACGGCGCCTCTATCCTTGAGATAGCCGACGATCGCCCCGACTACCGATGGGTGGGTGGTGACACCCTTTTCGGCTTTCCAGGGGCCGAGTATGTTGGGCTTGACGAGTACCTTCTTGCCCTCCCACTCAATGGGAAAGGCGTCGAGGATCTTCTCGATGACAGGTTTTACCCCTTCGTAAGTCGCCTTCCTTATTATGACCTTCATTTTTCTATGTTGCCGCGAAGGTTACACGCGGCTTCTGGTTTTAATTAAATATTGAACAGTGGTTATTGGCCTATCCGATTTATGAGGCAGTCTTCCCGCCTCTGCGGGGGGGCGGGGTGCGATTTCGGGTAGCCGAAGACAATGCCGGCGAGTATCCTGCTTCCCCGGGGGATCCCGAGTATCTTCCCGGCCTGCCTGTCCATGTTGAGGAGGGACGCGAAGCCGATCACGCAGCTCCCCAGGCCCATTGCCGTTGCCTCCAGCAGCATGTTCTCCGCGGCGTAGCCGAGGTCGGTTTCGGCGTGGTATCCTTTCCTGTCCGCCACGGCGAGTACGAGGAGGGGGGCGCGGTAGAAGATGGGGTCGCCGGAGGTGGATGCGGCTCTCTCCCGCATCACGTCAACCAGCTTAGCGTCGCGTAATGTCCTCTTGAAAAGGCGGAGGACCGGCAGCCACCTTATCACCTTCCCGGCGCGCGCTATCGTCCGCATGGAGAGGTCCCGGATGAGGTTCCCGTCGGACACGACGATGTATCTCAGGGGCTGGTGGTTCAGGGCTGAGGGCGCCCATCTGGCCGCCTCCAGTATACGCGCAATCGCCTGCTCGGGGACAGGCTTCTCCTCGTAGGACCGTATGCTCCTGCGCTCCCTTATTATCTCCCGTATCTCTTTCACAGGTCGTCTTCCAGGACGAGGCCTTTGACCTCTTCTATGCGGGATATGTCCGTGGAGAGATGGAGCGTGCGGACGCCGAGGTCGCGCACATCGTTCACGTTCGACTCCCAGTCGTCCACCAGGAGAGCCTCCTCGGGCTTGATGGATATGCCGTCGTTCTCCAACAGGAGGTCGATTATCCTCGTGACGAGTTTCCCCTTCGAGTTCCACTCCATCTGTGGATATTTAAAGTAGTCGTAAATCTTGAAGCGATGCATGACCTCTGTTGTCGGCTCGGCATCGTTTTTGCTTGCCACCGAGAGGATTATTCCAGCTTCGGAGAGGGATGCCAGGAGCTCGCGGACGCCGCCCACCAGTTTAATCGTCCTGCCTATTGAATCGGCGAGCGTGTCGGGCGCTGTCTCCCGCAGGGGAGGCCTCAATATGGAGCAGTAGCCATCCTCCATCCTCCACAACGTCTCGTCAAGGTCGAAGATAACAAGCTTTATCTTGCTCATCACGAAAACAGGTTAACAAAAATATTGCGGTTGGCATAGTCCGATCGAATTATAATTTTGCCTTCTGGGGTGGTGCTGTCGCGCGGCGCGTTTCCACTTTTCCCGGCTTGAAATCGGCGAGAAAAAAATGCTGTAATCACCTTGACATTCTGAGTTCAATCCGGTATTGTATTTTTACAATTCAACACTGGGGAAGGAGGTATGGCCATGCCTTGGGCTATAGCTGTCGCCTGCAACGCGTTACAGATCATCTTTATCCTGCTCATCTTCTGGGGGATCATTATCCGCCTCAACCGGATCGAGCAGGCCCTGAAAAATATCAAGAAAGATTAGCCGTCCGGGGTTCAGCCCCGTTGACAGCGGTCTTTCGTCAGTCCTGAGGGATTTCTCTGCCCCGGGCTCGTGCCTTCGCCCGTCAGCCGCTTCCCCTGCACATCACCCTGCCGCATGCCGCAGCAGCCAGGTATAACGCCGCCGCGAAGATCGTTGTCAGGGCGAATCCCATGGATATTGCAAGGACGACAGCGAGAATCGCCCCCACAACCGAGGCGCAGCCGTTAGCTCCCCACGCGATGGGAACGAGGCGGGGGTGTCGCCTTGCAAACGACCTGATGCCGAGGGGGAACGGGAATCCCATCGGGAAGCCGAGCGGAAATATAAGCAGCAGCGTTATGACCACCCTTTGTGCGAGGGGGATCCCCTTGAGCGCCGCGAAGAGCGGCGGAAGGCCGAGGGAATAGGTCACCGCGAGCCCACTTACGGCGAAGATCGCCCACCTCAGCCGGCGCCCGATACCGGCTTCCGGGACCTTCCCCGCCGCGTAGCTTCCGGCGCCGCATGATATGAGTATCCCCGCCAGGATGACCGCCATGGAGTACGCCGGGTGGCCGAGGAAGAGGATGAACCTCTGTATCATACTTATCTCTATCGCCATGAAGGCGATTCCGATGAGCGCGAAGTATGATATGACGAGTACTTTCGGCGAGCGTGCCGGCGACCGCCCGATCAGCAGAAGGGGGAGGATAATGATGATGGCGCTGAAGATGAGGGACTGTGCGAGGGACGCCACCAGGACGAGGTAGCCCCACTCGACGAAGGGGAGCCACCTGGTCCCCATGGTCGGGAGGAGGTACGGAAGGCTCTCCAGTTTAAACGCGTTGTAGAAGAACGGCCTGTCGTCAGTCGGCGGGGAGATGTCGAATGGGTAGCCGGCTATCGTTCCATCGAAGTCGGTCAACAGGGCCGCCGCGAGCTCGGAGTAGTAGGGCCTCTCGAGGACGTTGTGCCTGTTGGCCGTCTCCTTTTTCATCCCGGGGACGTGGACGATATCGAAGGAGTTCCCGGCGCAGAATTCTTCTATCGCTTTTACCGCGTCGCCGGAGAGCTTCTGTTTCGATATTAGAACTGTCCCCGTGGACCACGACCGCGTGAAGGCGAGGTGCGCCCCGGGGTCGGGGACTCCCAGTTCCCCGAGTGCGCTGATGGCCGTCGAGAAGAGCTTTATCGAGTCGGTGGGCGGTATCTTGAGCCATCTTGTAATCGATATGACCCCCCTGTCGGAGAGCAGCCTGTAAAAGTCGCATAGGGCCTCGGTTGTGTAGAGGTAGTTCTCGGAGAGGCTGTAGACGCCCGCGGATGCGGCGGCCAGAGAGTCGAGCAGGGTTATCGAGACGATGTCGAACGTGTCGTCTGTCCCGCGTGCGTAGCTCCGGCCCTCGTCAACGACGATTTCCACCCCCGGCTTGCTGAATACTCCCCCGGCATAGGCGCCGTATTTTTCCTTCACCATGTCAACGACGATGGGGTTGACCTCTACCGCGGTGACGCGGCCGGCGCCGTTCCTGAGGGCGCACCAGACCTCCGACCCCCCGCCCGGCCCTATTATGAGGACCCCCGGTCTCTCCCCGGCGAGCCTGTAGGGGAGTGAAGCGGGAGAGTAGTCGAGGAAGGAGAGGCCGGCCATTCCCCCCGTGCACTTGTTTATGGGGGAGGGGCTGTCGCCGTCGATGGTCAGCGCGAGCTGCTCCGGGAGCCGCCCGTCGTACATGAGGCTCATTCCGCCTGGCGCTATCCTGATGTACCGGCTTTTAATGACGTCCACTCTCGATATGGCGTTCCATCGCGAATCCTCGACCGAGGCGTCCGGTAGGTTGAGAAGCATGCTGCATGCCTTGAACTCGGATACGCCGAGGGGGAGAAGGGCCGGCTGCTGTCCGATCCGCAGGAGCAGGAATAACAGTCCGATGATTATGAGGATTCCCTCTTTCTTGAGCCGCGGAAACGAGAGGATCGCCGCGGCCAGAAGGCCGATGGCCGATGCCGCGAGGATCACGTTCGTCCCCCCTATCGCGGCGAAGGCGGGGATAACCAGGGCGCAGCCCAGGGCGGAGCCGGCCAGGTTGGAGAAGTACACCGGCCCGATCTTCGAGGTGTACGAGGAGACGGCCGTGCCTATCGCGCAGCCGGCGAACAGGAAGGGGATGGAGAGGACGAGGTAGCTCAGTCCCAGGAGGCCCAGCTGGGACGGGTGCCACGAGAAGAGGATCTCCTCGAAGCCGATAATTTCAAAGAGACGGTAGCAGGTTATCGAAGAGACGGAGAAGAGGCAGCAGAAGAGGACCATCCAGGAGACCGGCCGGGAGACGATCCGGGTGCGGATGAGCGAGAGGAGTGTGCCGCTGGCGCCGAAGCCGAGGAGGGCGAGGCTTATGACCATGAAGGCGTAGTGGTACCAGTGGGAGACGGAGAGGATCCTCGTCAGGGCGATCTCGAGAAGAAGGGCGCTGCAGGATATGCAGAATATCCCCGTGTAAACGTTGATTTTTGGCCCTTTCATATAAAAAAGCTCACGAATAAAACTTTTCTTCGAAAAGTTTTATTAATTGTTCGTGTAATTCCCGGGATGTTTAAGGCTCCTGTAAAATAGTAACTGCTTTTATATCAATTGGTTAAACACCAAATTGTTTTCAATTTCCCTCACAATTTTCTTGACTTAATGAGTGGCATATTTTACTATATCACCTTGCAGTTCA
>JAVCDC010000054.1 GCA_030765135.1 Candidatus Tritonobacter lacicola
AAACTTCCTGAGGGGGCGAAGTCGGCTTTCGTGAAGCTGGCCAGGAGGAACGCCCTCGCCATATCGAGGATGAACGTCGCCGTCGTCGTCATGCTGGATGGAAAGACAATCACGGAGGCGCGCATAGCCCCGGGGAGCGCGACGCCCATGCCCGACCGCATAGCGATCGCCGAGGAGGTCCTCGCCGGCAAGGAGCCCTCGGAGGAGCTTTTCAAGCTCGCAGGTGAAAAGGTATCCGAGGAGATGATAAAGAGAAGCGGCATACGCTGGTCGACGCCGTACAAAAAGCCCGTAATCGAGGCCCTTACGGCGCGCGCATTAAGGCAGGCCCTTAAACAGGGATAACAGGGAAAATCAGGGAATATCACGGAAAATAAGAAGCGCACCAGGGTAGTGATACCGTGAAACAAACCAAAGCTCCTGGTTATAAAAAGCTGATTGTCTGGCAAAACGCGAAGAAGCTAAGGAAATTGGTTTATGATATTACAGTAAGATTTCCGAGATCTGAAATGAGGAGAACTTCCCAGATGCGGGATTCGGCAAGGTCCGTCAAGCAAAATATCCAGGAAGGTTACCAGAGGTACAGCATTAAAGAATACATTCGTTTTCTGGACATAAGTAAGGGCTCGTTAGGAGAGCTTTCCGGTGACGTGGAGGATTGCTTTGAAGATAAGTTAATAACTGAAGAAGAATTTAAGAAGATAGATAAGTTATGCGGGACAACGGATTATCTTCTAGCCAGATTGATTTCATCTCTCAGGAAAAAGGTAAAAGATGGAACATGGGTAAAGTATTAATCAAGAATTGCAATAACAGGATGAAAGCAATGTATAAAATAGAAAACTTCCCTGCTCTTCCTTGCCCTTCCCTGCTCTTCCCTGATTTTCCTTACCCTTCCCTGATATTCCCTGATATTCCTTGCACTTCCCTGCACTTCCCTGAGGCACCCTCATCATGAAAAAGATCAAACTCACCATCACGGTCAACGGCAAGAAGCACACACTCCGGATCGCACCCAACTTGCGCCTCCTTGATCTTTTAAGGGATGAGCTGAGGCTTACCGGGACGAAGGAGGGGTGCGGCATAGGCGAGTGCGGCGCCTGCACGGTCATACTGGACGGCAAAGCGGTGAACTCATGTCTCGTTCTGGCGGGCCGGTGCGACGGGAGCGAGATTATCACCATCGAGGGGCTTGCCCGCGACGGCGCCCTCCACCCACTCCAGCAGTCGTTCATAGACCACGGGGCCGTACAGTGCGGCTTCTGCACGCCCGGCATGATCTTGAGCGCCAAGGCCCTCCTGGACGAAAACCAGCGCCCGACAGAGAAAGACATCAGGGTAGCCATAGCCGGCAACCTGTGCCGCTGCACGGGCTACAAGCAGATCGTCCAGGCAATCCAGACCGTCGCGGACAGGGAAAAAACCCCCTGATATTCCTTGCCATTCCCTGATGTTCCCTCCGCCCCGGGACGGGCGGGCGGAGACCGCCGTGCCGGCTCGTTTTTCCTGAATTCGGGTATTCTTCATTTTAGTTGGTAATGAAATTGTGCTGCATAACGCATCTTATTATGCAGCATGTAGATGAAAACAATATGACATCCATCATATTGTGTGACGTTTGATTCAACTACTACCGATGCGTTACAAATTATTCCCTCTCCCCTTTTAGGGGAGAGGGCAGGGTGAGGGGTGAATTCGAAGGATTGTTTACAACAAGTATTTCAGTGTTCACCTTCAACTGAATTGGAGAAGAACCCTAAATATTAAAAAACGCTTGCCAAGCAGGACCCTTTAGAATAGATTGTTGCGCTGATCTTCCGAGCCCCGCGCGCTAAGGGCATTAAGCCTAGGCGCCAGGGGCCGATAGGGTGTTACTGGAAACGGCCGCGCCTCCCGTGCTTGGAAAGGAAGACAGGAAGAGCGAACGACGAGTGCGCTCACCCTTTCCCCGCACGGGAGGGTGAGCGCTTTTTTATAAACTATTCTGGCAGCGCCGGGCGCTCGATGATACGGTGAACTGGCGACCAGCTTATAAAAATATCCAGCGATGAAATTACCAAACATAAAAAAGGTATCGTACCCGGAATCGACTGCCGAGGCGGTCGCCATCCTTTCCGACGAGAAAAGGAACGCCGTGCCCCTATCGGGCGGCGTCTCCTTCATCTTCGCATCCACCGCCGGCGTCGAGGAGCTGGTCTGCCTCAACCGCCTGCCCCTGCGCTACATCAAGAAGAAAAACGGCGGTCTGCTGGTGGGGGCCACCACACTCGTCTCCGAACTCGTCGAGGCCGGGGCCGTAGGCTCCTACGCCGACGGCATTCTCCGCGAGGCTGCGCGCCGGGTCGGCTCCACGCTGAACAGGAACCTGATAACCGTCGGGGGCAGCCTGGTCCAGCCCTTCATCTGGTCGGACCTCCCCGCCGTGGCCCTCGCCATGGGTGCAAAAATAAGAATCCAGGGAAAGAAGAGCAGGACCATTGACGCCGAGAAGTTCTACGCCAGGCCGCCCCGGCAGCTCCTGAAGGGAGGAGACCTGGTCACGGAGGTCCTCTTCCCCGCGCCTCCCCCCGGGAGCAGGGCCGCCTACCGCAAGTTCGCCCTGACGGAGAACGACTTCGCCATCCTGAAGGTGGCGATACTCCTCTCCAGGAGAAAACGACTGTGCCGGGAGATCACGGTAGCCGTCGGCGGGGCGACGGTCCTGCCGCAGAGGACGCCGATGGCGGAGGCCGCCCTGCGCGGGAAGCAGGCCTCCCAGGTCCTGGTCAACGAGGCCTCGGAGCTCGCGGCGGAGGAGATAAAGGTCTCCCGCGACATGAGGTGCTCCAACGACTACAAGCGCGAGCTCTGCCGGGTCATGGTGCGCGCGATACTGGAGGAGATACTGCTGGATCAGAAGGTGGCGGAATGGAAATTGTTCTAACGATAAACGGGAAGAAGACAAGGGCGGAGGCCGGTACCTCCGAGACGCTCCTGGACCTCCTGCGGCGTCTCGGCTACAAGAGCGTGAAGTACGGCTGCGGCGAGGGCTTCTGCGGCGCCTGCACGGTCATCATGGACGGACGCCCGGTGAACTCGTGCCTCGTCCCCGCCGTAACTGCCGGGGGCAGGGAGGTGATCACCGTCGAGCACCTGGGGACACCGCAAAAACCGCATCCCCTCCAGGAGGCCTTCGTCGAGGCGGGGGCCGTCCAGTGCGGCTTCTGCACGCCGGGGATGATCCTCTCCGCCAAGGCCCTCCTTGACAAGAAATCCAACCCGTCCGAGGAGGAGATCAGGGAAGCGCTCGACGGTAACCTCTGCCGCTGCACGGGCTACGTGCAGATCGTCGAAGCGGTCCAGCTAGCCGCAAAGCGCATGAAGGAGAAAAAAAGAAAAAGAGAAAAAAAGATTAAATGAATCGGACTGGATAACAGGATTGACAGGATGTTTTCAAATTAGCTTCGCAGCTAGATGGTAGCCGTCCCGAATGCTTTCGGGGCGCCCGCCTCAGACGGGAGGCTACCTTTGAGAACTTAACAAATTCCTATACGATTAAAAATTACTTTTATGATAGGGACAACGCATTCTTCCTAATCCAGTAAATCCTGTTAATCCTGTCTAGAAAAATATGAATAACAAGCAGAAATTCAGCGAAGTCGGCAGGAGCGTCCGGAAGGTCGACGCGATGGGGCTGGCCACGGGCCGGGCGAAGTTCACCGACGACTACGAGATGCCGGGGATGCTCCACGCGAAGCTCCTGCGGAGCCCCCACGCCCACGCCCGCATCAGGTCCATCAGGACGGCGAAGGCGCGGGCCCTCCCCGGCGTGGCCGCCGTCCTGACATACAAGGACGTCCCGCGCGTACCCTTCACGACCGCCGGACAGGGGTACCCGGAGCCCTCACCCTACGACGATTTCATCCTCGACGACAAGGTCCGCTTCGTCGGGGACAAGGTGGCCCTGGTCGCGGCCGAGACGGATGAGATCGCAGGGGAGGCGTTGAAGCTCATCGAGGTGGAGTACGAGGAGCTCCCCGCGGTCCTCGACCCCCGTAAGGCGATGCGGTCCTCGGCCCCGGTCATCCACGACGAGAAGGAGTGCTACATAGCGATACCGGTCCCCTACGAGCCGGAGAGGAACCGCGCGGCGCGCGTCGAGGCCGTCGTGGGCAACGTGGAGAAGGGTGTCATGGAGGCCGAGGTGGCTGTGGAGGACGAGTTCGAGAACCAGACAGCCAGCCACTCGGCCCTCGAGCCGCATTGCGCACTGAGCTGGCTCGACGAGAATGACCGTCTGAACATCATCTCCTCCACGCAGGTCCCCTACCACGCCCGGCGCATCGTGAGCCGCGCACTGCAGATACCGGTCAAGCGGATCCGCGTGATCAAGCCGCGGCTGGGCGGCGGTTTCGGGGGAAAGCAGGAGGTCCTGCTGGAGCCCTATGTCGGAATTCTCACCCTCAAGACGGGAAGGCCCGTCAAGATGCGCCTCACCCGCAAAGAGGTCTTCACCAGCGCCCGGGTGCGGCACAACATGATCACCAAGGTCCAGGTAGCCGCAAGAAAGGACGGGGAGCTGACGGCGATCGACCTCTACGCCCTCTCCAACACCGGCGCCTACGGGACGCACGGACTCACCGTCGCCTCCAACGTGGGGACGCGCACGCTGACGATGTTCCGCTGCCCCAACATGCGGTTCAGCAGCGATGTGGTGTACACCAACCTGAGCGTCTCGGGCGCCTACCGGGGCTACGGCGGAACGCAGGGGATCCTGGCCACCGCCATCACCATGGACGACCTGGCCGAGCGCCTGGGCATGGACCCGGTGGACTTCTACCTGAAGAACATTATCGGCGGCGGCGCGGAGGTACCGATCCTGAAGGAGCTTGGCGAGGGCCCCGTCCTGGGGCAGCCCCGCGTCAGTTCCTGCGAGCTGGCGGCGTGCATCAAGGCCGGGATGGAGGCCATCGGATGGAAGAAGAAACGCGGAAGGCCGGGCGGGGGACGCTTCCGCCGGGGGATCGGAATGTCCGTCATGATGCAGGGCTCTTCAATACCCTACATCGACATGGGTTCGGCATTCATCAAGATGAACGACGACGGCTCCTTCAACCTCCTGATGGGCGCCACCGACATAGGCCAGGGCTCGGATACAGTCCTGGCCCAGATGGCCGCAGAGGTCCTCACCGTGAAGACCGACGACATCATAGTCTACTCCTCCGACACCGACCTCACGCCCTTCGACGTGGGGGCGTACGCCTCCTCCACCACCTATCTCTCCGGGGCGGCTGTGAAACAGACCGCCGAGAAGGTCAGAGAACAGATCCTCCACGTGGGCGCCGCACTCCTGAATACGACACCGGGAAAGGTCCACCTTTCCGGCGGGTGCGTCATCGGGCCGGGGGGCAAGTCGGTGACGCTTAAAGAGGTCGGGACGAGCTCTCTTTACGAGAAGGACCAGTTCCAGATCTCCGCATCGGCTTCAAGCATCTCCCACGAGTCGCCCCCTCCCTTCGCCGCACACTTCGTCGAGGTGGAAGTTGACCGCGCCACGGGTAAAGTCCGCGTACTCGAATACGTCCAGGCCGTGGACTGCGGAACACCGATCAATCCCGTTCTGGCACGGGGCCAGGCAATCGGGGCACTGATAAACGGCATAAGCTACGCCCTGGTGGAACAATACATATACAATTCCAAAGGGGCGATGCTCAACCCTGGCTACGGCTACTACAAGATCTTCTGCACAAAGGATATACCGAAAATCACCACCATCTTCGTCCCCTCCTACGAGCCCACCGGCCCCTTCGGCGCGAAGAGCGTGGGAGAGGTCTGCATCAGCGGCCCACTCCCCGCCATATCCAACGCCATCTACGACGCCGTCGACGTACGCTTACACCGCACTCCCTTCACGCCCGACAAGGTCCTGGAAGCCATCCACGCCCGCCGCCGCGGTTAAACAGGGGACACCTTAGTTAAACAGGGGACACCTTACGCAACAGGTTGCTTAGCAGCTTGTTATAATTAAATAAATTCTTTTCGCTTACTCGCCCGCACGGGTAGGCGGCACGCATTACTCAATACTCCTCGGGAACACAGGCTGTGCCACCACCGGTGCGCTCCGCTGTTTATTAATGGTTGCCTGAAAGTTGGAATTTCAATAATCTTATTAACGGTGAAATTTTTAAAAAAAATTTTAAAGAGGTGAACTATGCCGTCGGACTTACGGAAAATTAACGCGAAGGAGTGCGTCGGGTGCCGTATATGCGAGCTCGTCTGCTCATTGAAGCATTACGGCGTGATCAACCCGCAGAGGGCACGGATCAGGGTTTACCGGCTGGAGGAATGGGACGAGATCGAAACCTGCCGCCACTGTAAGAAGCCCAAATGCGTTGAGGCCTGCCCCACGGGGGCGCTGGAGATCGTAGAGGACCGTGTCGTTCTGGACAGGGAAAAATGCAACCTCTGCGGGGCGTGCATCGAGGCATGCCCTTTCCCGGGGGCCCTCAGGATATTCGACAACGAGCTGTTAAAGTGCGATCTTTGCGGTGGCGAGCCGGAATGCGTTACACATTGCCCGTCGGGAGCCCTCACACTCAGGGCGGTAACAGCAGCAGCAGCAGCAGAGAACACTGAGATTTAATAGATACAATTTTTACGAAGTAAAAATTTTAAGGAGTCAAAAGATGGTGCACGAAGCTGAGTCTAAATGGAAAGGCTACATGGGCCGGATCCTGAGGGTCAATCTGACCGATGGAAGCATCAAGAAGGAGCCACTGCCGCGGAAGCTGGCCGAGAACTACATCGGCGGCAGGGGGTTCGGCTCCAGGATCCTCTACGACACTCTCAAGAACCCCGGCGAGGTAGATCCCCTGGGGCCAAGGAACGTCCTCATCTTCTCCACCGGCCCCCTCAACGGGACGATGTCGCCCTCCTCGGGACGCTACACCGTAACGACCAAGTCCCCCCTGACAGGCCTCTTCGGCGACGCCAACAGCGGCGGGGCCCTCGGTGCGGAGATCAAATATGCGGGCTACGACGTGATCATCGTTGAAGGCAGGGCGAAGGAACTGGTCTATATCAATATTCGGGACGACGAGGTAGAGATCATTCCCGTTCCCGACCTCAAGGGTAAAGGCATAATGGCGACCACGGACTCGCTCGTGGAAAGGCACGGGCGCGACACCAAGGTGGCGTGCATAGGGCCGGCGGGGGAGAAGATGGTCTTCTGCGCCGCCATAGCCAACGACAAGTTCCACTACTTAGCCCGGTGCGCCGTGGGCGCGGTGATGGGTTCCAAGAACCTCAAGGCCATCACAATCAACGGCACGAAAGACATCAGGCTGGCCGATCCGGAGGCTTTCCTCAAGAAAGTGGAGGAGTGTTATCACAAGATCACCGAGGACAAGACATACCCTGATTTCGCCTACTACGGGACCGCGGTGATAACCGATATCGCCGCGGAAAGCGGCGGCCTATCCACCCGGAACGGCCAGACGGGCGTATTCAAGTACGCCGACAATTACAGTAGCCACCACTACCGGGAAAATTTCGTCGGGAGATCCGAGAGCTGCTTCTCCTGCATCATCCACTGCTCCAACTACGCCGTGGTGAAGGATGGAAAATATAAGTGCCGCGGCAAGGGGCCGGAGTACGAAAGCGTTGTCGCCCTGGGCTCCAAAGTAGATATCCCGGACATGGAACCGGTAATCTATGCCAACTACCTCTGCAACGATTACGGCATGGACACGATCTCGGTCGGAGGCATCATCGCCTTCCTCTTCGAATGCAGCGAGAAGGGCCTTATCCCGGAGAAGTACGAGTGGGGAGACGCCGACCAGATGATCGACCTGGTGAAGAAGATAGCCTTCCGGGAGGGGATAGGCGACGACGCTGCCCGCGGCATGAAATACCTTGCCGATAAGATCGGGCAGGGCTGTCACGACTTCGCCCTACAGACCAAGGGCATGGAGCTTCCCGCCTACGACCCGCGCACGGGAAAAGGGTTCGGCCTGGGGCTGGCAGTGGCTTCCCGCGGGGGAGATCACCTGAGGGCCCTGCCGAACTTCGAGCTTCTGAGCTACACGCCGGAAGAGGGGGTCAAGTGGTTCGGCGACCCCCACACCGTCGACCCGTACGCCTGGCAGGGCAAGGCCGACATGGTCCTCTGGCACGAGGATTTCGCCGCAGTGGTCGATTCCGCGGAGATGTGCAAGTACTGCATGTTCGCCACATACGCCATCCTCCCGCAGGACATGGCGGAGCTGGTCAAGTACGCCACCGGGATAGACTGGGACGGGAAGAGCATCATGAAGGCCGGTGAGCGCATCCTGAACATCGAGCGCCTTTTGAATGTCGCCTGCGGCCTCACTCCCGATGATGATTCACTCCCCAAACGGTTTCTAGAAGAACCGATGCCCGAAGGGCCGGCAAAGGGCCAGATAGTGGAACTGGACAAGATGCTCCCCCGTTATTACGAGGTCAGGGGATGGGGGGAAGACGGACGCCCCAAAGCGGAAAAACTGCAGGAGCTGTGCATTGAAGATTAAGGTGACTGCGATAAGCAAGTTTCAGAGGTACTTTCCCGCCCGCACGTCCGAGCTCGATTTTACCGGAAGGACGCTCAACGAGTTTCTGGCATGGGTGAAAAAAGAGTACGGCCTGGATGTCTCCGACCACCGCAACATCAAGATCACACGCAACTCAAAACTGGTCAGGGAGTTTGATGTCGCCCTCATGGACGGTGACCGGATCAGCTTCATACCCATAGTGGCAGGCGGGTAAGGGTAATAATAAAATTTTGATCACTTTTACGAAAGTAGTTTATCTATTGCCCTGGCGGCTTTTTGCCCCGATAGAAGCATCCCCCCAAATATAGGGCCCATTCTGTGGGCGCCCATTGCGGCATTACCGGCCATTCCTACCACAAATAGACCCGGGGCTATTTCCACCGTATTTCGCATGATGGCGCTTTCCCCCAGATCGGCATTCATAGAACGCTCCCCCTCTATTGCTCCCGATGGAGTTGCAAGTTTAACCTCACATTTCTCAACGACTTTATTAAGCACCTCCAATGGGTGTCCTGTAGCTTCAATAACATATTGTGCCTTTATGGCAATCGGGTCTACATGGAGTCTGGCAATCTTAAAGGCACTCCAGTTCACAACTACCCCTGAGATCCTTCCATCGGAGACCATCACATCCTCAACTGACAACAGATTATAGATGGATGCACCTGCTTTAACAGCCGACAAGGCCAGTGACGCCACTGTTTCTATGGAGCTTGCTGTATAATAGCCGGGAGCATATTCTTCAGTTCTTATTCCAAGCTCTTCAAGAATTGCTCTGCCCGACTCCTGCAGCACAATAACGTTATAGCCTATTCCGCCACCCCACATTCCTCCACCTATCGATAGTTTTTGTTCAAATAAGGCAACCTTCCTGCCAAATCGGGCTAGCTCAAATGCCGCCATTAATCCAGCAGGTCCCCCACCCGCGATGGCAACATCCAATTCCATATCGGAAAGAAGCTTTTTGTGGTAGGTATCCACAATAGCGCGGCTGATCATTGTATCCTCTATCTCTGTTTTCCCTGTAGGCATTATAATACCTCCGACTTTTTGGACTCATGGAGACCGTTCCTAAATACCACCCTTTGTTCCCGCAATTTCAGTTTAAACTGACTTCTCATTCCAATCGCGTAACAACTTATAATTTTCCTCCTTTAGAGGCATTGGAGCCCGAAACGATTTTATACTCGTTATGGTTGATTAGAATGGTCGCATATTACATAATAATAAGAATAAAGGAACGAAAAAAGCAATGAATGGTGGGGGAAAAATACAGGATTTAATGGTTTTAATGACCTGCGAAAAAGAGGAAGAGGCAAAAAAGATAGCCTCTGAACTGCTTATTCAGAAAAAAGCAGCCTGTGTGAGCATCTTCCCAAAAGGTGATTCATTTTTCTGGTGGGAGGGAAAGATAGAAGAATCCAAGGAGTATCTCTTAATAGCAAAAACTATTTCTTCCTTATTGGATGATCTGATCAAGGTGGTGAAAGAAATCCATAGTTATGAAGTACCGGAAATCATAGCTTTGCCCGTAATCGGAGGAAATGAGAGTTATTTAAATTGGCTGCATGACGAGCTGGACAAGTGAGAGAAGCTTCAGCACTCATGGACGGAGACCGGATCAACTTCATACCCATCGTCGCTGGAGACTGAGCCTTCCGGAGAGAAAACGCGAGCCCCGCAGATGAAGATACGCATCGAACTGCTCGGACCGCTCAGGCTCCCCCCCGGCGGGCGCGTCGTCGAGGGCAGCTTCCGCAGGGGGACATCGCTGCGGACCATACTCGGCAGGGCCCTCGGCTACACGCCGGAGGAGATGAGATCCCTCGCAGTCGTCCAAGACGGCAGGGCGCTCCACCTGGACAGCAAGCTCACCTCAGAGACCGCACTGAAGGTCTTCCTGCGGATGGGGGGAGGGTAAAGGCGGTTACTGGTAAAAAAATAAAAAAAACCTGGCGTCAGTTTCTGGCTACTCGGAGTGTGTCCGATAAACCCATAATATGTCATTGCGAGCCCCGAAGGGGCGAAGCAATCTCTGGCACTCAACA
The DNA here is from genome assembly GCA_030765135.1 of Candidatus Tritonobacter lacicola. Taxonomy (GTDB): domain Bacteria; phylum Auribacterota; class Tritonobacteria; order Tritonobacterales; family Tritonobacteraceae; genus Tritonobacter; species Tritonobacter lacicola. Next base: position 10,598 of record JAVCDC010000054.1, read on the forward strand.
GAAGCCTCTCTTATGCAAGGCAATTAGATTGCTTCGTCCTCCCGCTTTCGCGGGAGTCCCTGCAATGACAATGATGATGAGCAAAACGACGATTACTCGGACAGGCTCCTGGTTTCTGATTCCCGGCACATCTTCTGATATATACCTTGAAGGGGGGAGAAACCTTTTTTACAATACAGCCCCTTTAAAAGAGGTTTACAGATGATAAAAGTCAAACTCTTCGGCGTCCTCAGGGACAGGGCACAGGGAGACGAGGTCGCCGTGCCGGCAGGAAAAACCATATGGGAGATACTCGGCCTTCTCGGCGAGGATTACGGCTCCGAAGTGAAAAACCTCCTCCTGGAGGAGAAGGACGGCAAGATGAGAAAACGCCACCCCGTCGTAATACTTATTAACGGGGTCTCGCAGGTCGACCTTGACAGGGTCGTCGACGACGATAAGACCGTCTCCATCTTCCCCGCAATCGCGGGAGGCTGCGAAATAGGTTTTTGTTGTTTGCCTACTAGGGAAGGATTTTAAACAGGACCAAGCTCGGATCAAGTCGGAGCCAAATAGAAGTTAGCGAACTAAGTGAGCTAAGTTCTATAAAGGAAGGAATTATGATGCACGGATACGCTGGACAGTACCTGAGGATAAACTTAACCGACCGGTCGATAAAGAAAGAGCCGCTACCGGAACACCTGATCAAATGGATAGGTGGAACGGGCTTCTGCGCGAGGATCCTCTGGGACGAGCTGAAGGCCGGCACCGACCCCCTGTCTCCGGATAACAAGCTCGTCATGGCGACAGGGCCTACTACCGGGACGCTCTTCCCCCAGAGCGGCCGCTTCATGATGGCCGCGAAATCGCCCCTCACGGGCGTCTGGGCGGAGGCGCATTGCGGTGGCCACCTCGGCCCGGAGTTGAAATACGCGGGCTATGACTTCATCATCTTCGAGGGCAAGGCCGACAAACTCGTCTACCTTCTCATCGTCGACGACGATGTAAAGCTCTTCGACGCGGCGGAGATCAAGGGAAAGACGGTCAACGAGACAACGGAACACATCAGGGCGAAACACGGCATAAAACGGGTGGCCTGCATCGGCCCGGCCGGCGAGAACCTCGTGCGCTTCGCCTCCGTGATGGCGGACAAGCACAGGGCCTTCGGGCGCTCCGGCCTCGGCACCGTCATGGGGAGCAAGAACCTGAAAGCGATCGCCGTAATGGGAACCAAGGACATCACCGCGGCCGATCCGAAGAAGCTCCTCGACCTCTTCAAGGAATCCAGGTACCGGTACCAGGAGGGCCCGGACGCCGAGGGATGCCTCTCCCTGAGGGAGTTCGGCTCCGCCGGACTCGTCGAGTTAGAGAACGCGATCGGCAGGCTCCCCACCAGGAACCACAAAAAGGGCGTTTTCGACAAGGTGGATCTCGTGGGGTCGGTCAGGCTCAGGGACGAGTTCCGTGTCGCGAAGAACTCATGCTTCAACTGCAAGATACAGTGCAAGCTGGTGACCCTATCGAAGAAGTACAACAACATCGGCGAGGGCCCCGAGTACGAGACCATCGTCTCGCTCGGTACGGGATGCCTGAACTCCGACCTCGACTCGATAATATACGCGAACCACCTCTGCAACGACCTCGGCATGGACACCATCTCCTGCGGGAGCGCCATCGGCTTCGCCATGGAATGCTCGGAGCACGGCCTAATCGACGAGGATGTAAAATGGGCCGACAGCGAAACCGTCGTCAGGTTCGTCGGGGACATCGCCTACCGCAGGGGCCTCGGCGACCTCCTGGCGGAGGGCGTGAAGCGCGCCTCCGAGAAGATCGGGGGAGGTGCCGATAAGTTCGCGATGCACGTTAAGGGGCAGGAGATATCCGGCCAGGACGGACGTGCCCACCGCTCGGGCGGCCTGACTCACGCGACGGCCGTCAGGGGCGCCGACCACCTCCGCGGCCTCTCCGTCATAGACGAGATCGGCTACCCGGAGATCGGCCTCCGCCGCTATGGCGAGGACAAGCTCAAGGCCGCCCTCGACCGGCACAGCGAGGAGTTCAAGGGCCAGATGGTCTTCGACGTGGAGCATTTCTACGCCGTCGTCGACTCCCTTATCCTCTGCAAGTACGGCACGATGTATCCCCTCTGCTACTACTACCCCGACATCCCCGACATTCTCTACAGCATAACCGGCATCGACTATTTCAATGACGAAGAGAACCTTGTGAGGATCGGCAAGAGGATCAGCGTCCTCAGGAGGGCCTTCAACCAGAGGGAGGGATTGAGCAGGAAGGACGACACGCTGCCCGACCGGTTCCTTTACGAGCCCGAGGACGAGGGACCGGCAAAAGGACAGGTCGTCCACCTCGACGTCATGCTCGACGACTACTACAGGCTCTGGGGGTACGACGAGAACGGCCTCATCCTCCCCGAAACGCTCGACGAGCTCGGCCTCGAGGATGTTAAGAAGGAACTCTATCCCAAGTAAAAAGGGAGAATGTCCACTAATTTCACGAATTACCACGAATTCGGTCAGATGAGAATATATTATTCGTGATAATTAGTGTAATTCGTGGATAAACTTGTCCGTATATTTGTTTTGTAATGGTTACAGGGAGAAAATATGAAACATTTGATTCATAAAAGCGATATATGCTCAGGCTGCCAGACATGCCAGATGATCTGCGCATTCACCTTCTTCAAAGTGAACAACCCCAAGAAGGCGCGCCTCGAGATCGAGAGGATATCCGACACGGAGACGCTGATGACCGTCTGCGTCCAGTGCGGGGAGCGCCCATGCCTGAAGGCCTGCCCGGAGGGGGCCATCTTCGAGCAGAAAGGCTCCGTGAGGATCGACCCGAAGAAATGCACGTCTTGCGGAATATGCATCGGCGTATGCCCCTACGGCGGCATAAAGTTCCACCGGGACATCGGGGCGTTCATCTGCACGCAGTGCGGGGTGTGCGTCGGGAACTGCCCCGTCGGCGCCCTGGAGATGGTCGAGGGTGCGGCGGCTCCCGCCGGATAAAGTGATGAAAGCCGGAAAGCTGATATGTGCTGCCGCTTGCGCGTCAATTTTTCACCTTGCGTGTGCAGCCAGGCATTACCCTCTCTCCAAACTGGCATTCCCGTATATGTACAAGGGAGATATTAACAAGGCGCGGCTTGAGGAGCCCTCAGGAATAGTCTACCACCCGGCAAGAAAAACCCTCTTTGCCGTGGGCGACGAGGGCGACGTCTGCGAGATGACGACGGACGGCAAGCTCATCAAAACAAGGAACCTCAGTGACGGCGGAAAGGAGGATCTCGAGGGCATCACCGTTCACACCGGCACGGGTCTCCTCTACGTCGCGGTCGAGGGAAAGGATATGATACTGGAGATCGACCCCGAGACCCTGGACGTCACGCGGGAATTCCCCATCGACCGCATCTTCAAGGGCAGAATACTCATAGCAGCAGGCGGCCAGGGAATAGAGGGAATCGCCTTCGTTCCCGGCGCCGACGGTAACACGTTCTATATTTCCAACCAGTCCTTCGATCTCGAAAACGAGGACGACCCGTCGATCATCATGAAGGTTCGCTTGCCGCTGAGCACCGCCGTGGAAGGCAGCTCCGACGCGATAATAGTGGATTACTTCTCACCCGGCATAATCGACATCTCGGACATCTATTACGACTCGCGCTTCAATACTATCGTAGCCATCAGCGATGCGGAGAATGTTATCTTCGAGATGAAGCGGGACGGCACCCTGCTCCTTGCGCGCCCAATGCCGGGAAAGGACCAGGAGGGAATAGCCGTCGACCCCGACGGCAATCTCTACATAGCCCAGGACTCCGGCCAAATCATCAAATACACCCCCAAATAGGGGTCAGGTCTCGACATTTTACATTAAGCCTTTTTCCAAGCTCAATATAAGATCGTGTAATTCCCCACTATCACCCCTCTTCCTCTCCGTTCTTCTAAAGGACTTGCTAACAGCAGAGTATTTTATTTTTCCATAAAACTCCGCTATTTCTTTCAGTGTCTTTTGCGTATATTTGCGCGAAAGGTATATGGCGATCTTTCTCTGTAATCTTTTATTGCTTTCGACCCGCTGTTCCACCAAATGCTTAATATTCTCCAGTGATGGTTCCTTTTGCAGCCTCCTGAGCAGCGGTATTTCGGGATCCTTCTTCCCGTAAACAAACCTCTCCTTTATTTCTTCAAAAAAGCTATCGTCCCCCAGGACAAAGCCGCCTTTCATCTTTTCTTTTATAATGTCTTTTTCATGACCTATTCCATCTAGTACGAATTGCAAATACATATGTTTGGCCCTCTGCTCATGCTTATCAAACATTGAAAGGATAAACTTAGTATTAAGCCATTCCGGAGGCACACTCTTGGTTACAAAGTACTTCAAACTACTCCAGGGATATTCCAGTGGGTCTTGCACTATACCTGCCCTCACCGGATTCAAGTGAATGTATCTCGATAGATGATGAAGATATTCGTCTTGCTGAACCAGTATTGCCTTAAAGCGACCTTGATATAGGGGGCCATGCCTTTTTCTTCTTGAATTGAAATAAATGGCGTAGCTCGTGTTTATGTAATGCATAATCTGGCTCAAATTTCCCCTCGGAGTTTCCAGGATCAGGTGATAGTGGTTTTTCATAAGGACAAATGTGTGAATAATTGCCCTAAACCCGGCATACGCCATGCCTAAATAGTAAAGAAACTTTCTCCTGTCACTGTCAGAGGAAAAGATTGCTTTTCCCTCAAGACCGCGCTGAATTACGTGGTAGAAGGCATTGGGATATTCAATCCTTAATGGACGGGCCATAACTGGTTATCTCCCTTAACCCTTAATAGAGGAGTATACCATAAAAAGTGCACATCTTATTACCGCGCATTGCAAATGTAAAATGTGGAGACCTGACCCCTATATTTCGACAGGGATTCCCTTTTGGGCTAGGTACTCTTTAACCTGCCGTATCGTGAATGTGCGGAAATGGAATACCGAGGCGGCAAGGAGGCTCGACGCCTTCCCCTCCATGACAGCTTGATAGAAGTGCTCGAGCTCTCCCGCCCCTCCGGATGCGATGATCGGAAGGCCTGTTGCCTCGGCAATCATCCGCAAAAGCCTCAGATCATAGCCGACGCAGGTGCCGTCCGCGGTCTTGCTCGTCGGCAGGATCTGGCCCGCGCCGAGGCTCACGCACTCAGTGGCCCATTCTATTGCATCCTTTCCCGTGGCCTCTGTCCCTCCCCGGATATAAACCTCGTAGCCGGAAGGGAGCGACGCGTTGAGGTCAACGTCGATGGCGACAATCACGGAATCGGAGCCGTACTTCTCCGCCGCCTCCCTCACGAGGGCCGGGTTTTTAAAGGCCGCGCTGCTGATCGAGACCCTGGCGGCGCCCGCATCCAGGATACGCCGGACATCGTCCATCTCGGCTATGCCCCCACCGACGATGAAGGGGACGGTGACGGCCGCAGCCGTCCTTTTAACAACATCGATCATCGTTTTCCGCCCCTCGAGCGTGGCGGATATATCCAGGAAAGCGATTTCGTCCGCCCCCTCCTCGCAATAAAGCCTGGCGCACTCGACCGGATCGCCCGCATCCCGCAGGTTCTCGAAGTGGATCCCCTTTACGACCCGCCCGTCCTTCATGTCCAGGCACGGAACTATTTTGACTATATTCATTTCGATTCGCCTCCGATAATTTTGCTAGTTTAAAATATGTAAAAGCATTTTATGAAATGTCCAAGGCCCAGACTTGCCCCCCTATTTTCGACTTTCTACATATGCAAATGTGAAATGTGAAGACCCGACCCCTTATTTGGTCCCTTATTTATTCGCAAGGTTGAGGGTTGTTATTGGTTGGGTGAAGAGAACTGCCTTTTTCACCTTCGCCTTCTGGATGTGGCCGCCGAAGCTCCTGTCGCCGTTCACGCCGTGGATATGAACGGGATGGCCCTCGACGGAGAGTATCCTCTGGTTCTCTGCGGAGGCGGCGTAGAAACCAACCATGACCCAGTCAGCCTCTCCCTCCGTGAAATATGCCAGGCATTTGCCCGGGTTCTCGAAATCAAACCCCGACCTCGGAATGGTCTTAGCGACACTCACCTTCACATCGTCGAACTCACCGACAATCTTTAACGCCAGTAGGCCATCGCCCGTCTCGCGGCAACGGGCGAGAACCATCTCTTTCAGATCGCCCCCGGAAAGCTCGAACCGACTCGCGGAAGAAGGGACATACGCCACGGCGCAAAAGGGAAGCGTCTCCCCGGGATCGGTTATTTCACGGACCGACGCATCCTCCGGGTCGACCCAGAATATGGCCTTACCCGTAATGACGACTTCTCCGTTCGCCGACATGGAAGTTGTCCCGAGACCGACACTATCGTCCCTCAAACGGCGCCTGACGTCGGCCACGCTCACAGTATCATCGAGATCCCCCGCAAGGAGCTCATCAACGCGGTTATAGACGTAGGCAGTGCCGGGTTGTTCGGCCGTCCTCGCACATGAAAGGACCAGGCACACACAAAAAAGCATTACCAGAATAAGGAAATAATTGTTTAGCCTTTTAAACACATCGGACCTCCTTATTACTAATGGGAACGGTTTATTGTTAGCCTTTTCCATGATAGTCATTGCGAGCTGGAACCGCAAGCGAAGCGTGGCGGCGGCGAAGCAATTTGATGTTTGTGACACAGTCTGAATGACGTATCGAGGTTGACTCTGTCTATAATAAGAGGACAGCAGCAACATGATACGTCACCTAACTTATGGGCCAAAACAATTAGTAACTTACTACCTGCCGGAATAATAGAAAGTAGAAGCTTTCATTGTTTATCCCTCGTCGCAAAACGCCGCAACTACAAATGTAAAATGTGGAGACCTGACCCCATATTGAAATGCGCATGCTCTAAAAATGTTTATTGTTCTAATGGAATATGGTATCCTCTAGCGGGGAGGAGTTGCTCATGTAGATTCTCTACTTAATACTCAAAACCATCAGGCCAATAGCATTGGTTTAGAAATACGGAAAAACTTCGTGTACGGGCTGAGAAGGAGTAATTAAAAATATACGGGGAGCAAGCGAGCAAACCGAAATGAAGAGAATGGAAACCGACCGGCCGCATAACGCGCAGAGACCGTTAACAAAACGGGCGGCGGACGCGAATACGGGCAGCAAAATATGGCTGACAATCGCATGCGCGTTCGCTCTGCTCTGCATTTTAGTGTGGCTGAATGAAATCCTGGATCTCCCTCACTATTTTCTGGGCGCGCCGCGCACGACGATTAACTGGCGTGAGGCTGTAGGCGAAACGGCCATGCTTGTTGTCGTCGGTCTCTTCGCAGTATCAATGCTTGTCCGCAACATCACCAGGCGCATGCAGGCGGAGGAGTCGCTTCGCGCGTCCGCCCGGGAATGGTCTACAACTTGGGACTGTATTAACGACGCGGTTTCAATTATAAATCTGCAAGGAAAGTTTCTGCGATGCAATAAAGCTATGGCAAATCTCCTGGGAAAGCCTTTAAGCAAAATCATCAACCACACCTGTTGGGAGCTTGTGCATGGCACCTCAGAACCGATAGAAGGGTGTCCTATCGTACGCATGGTCGAGTCCCACCGAAGAGAAACCCTGCTTTTGCCTATTGGAGATCGATGGCTTAATATTACCGCGGATCCAATGATGGACGAGGACGGTGATCTTATAGGTGGTGTTCACATTATATCAGACGTTACCGATCACAAGCTGGCGGAGGAGGCCCTGGTCCATGAGAAAAAAAAGTTTGAGGAGCACAGCCGTATCCTGAATATCATGACCGGTCAGATGACCGACATGGTTTACTACAAAAACAAAAAATTCCGCTACATCTTCAGCAGCAAGCCTTACTGCGACAGGATATTGAAATGCTCGCAGGAAGAATGCGTGGGCTTGACAGACGTGGAAATTGCCCGGCGCTACAGAGAGTCGGGACATGAACAGGGTTTCGGGGAAATATGCTTCAACAGCGACCACCAAACGAGAGACGCGGGGAAACCCTCGCAATTCTTAGAAACCGCGAGAGTCGACGGGAAAGAGATTTGCCTGGAGGTTTACAAAACACCGATTTTCGACGAACATGGAGATTTCACCGGTATTGTCGGATGCTCACGAGACATAGCGGAGCGGAAACGCCTGGAAAGGCAGCTCCGCCACGCGCACAAGATGGCGGCCATCGGGACGCTTGCGGGCGGCATAGCGCACAATTTCAACAACATCCTCGCCGGGATCATGGGTTACGCTTCACTGGCTAACTGACACACCCTCTCCGCCACTTTTATTACATGAACTTGGCAACGGCACAACCTGTAATCAGCAATTTATTAATGTATAAACATACTTTGATGTGTGCAAATTTATTCATAGAAACGT
>JAVCDC010000038.1 GCA_030765135.1 Candidatus Tritonobacter lacicola
AAACGTTTCTATGAATAAATTTGCACACATCAAAGTATGTTTATACATTAATAAATTGCTGATTACAGGTTGTGCCGTTGCCAAGTTCATGTAATAAAAGTGGCGGAGAGGGTGTGTCAGTTAGCCCCTAAAGACTCAGCACCGATAATTTCAATGTCCATTCAACGTTCTCTCGCGGAACCGTACGCGAGATTTTTCCTGATACGGCTCCTGCCATAGACTTCACCTTAAAGTTCATACTCCTACTTTGATTAAAAATCGCTTTCAAGTAGTACCCGATAGGGAACATTCTTCTTTTCATCATGCCAGCCCGCGGCGGGCCGCTTTATCCTGCAGGATATCAATCACTGTCGGATCGACTCGAAACATGCCTTCAAGCGTAACCCGGCTTAAATTGCGGATCGAATCTTCGGGCAACGTTCCGAGCAGCCCGTCGTCCGGCGACAGGCCATAGCCGGCAAGCGCCATAAATGCCGAACGCATAGCCGTCTCCGCCGCGCTGACTGTTTTCATTGAGCATCCGGGCTTCGCGCCATCGCAGATCAAACCGCACAAATCACCGATAACATTATTTATGGCGAAGGAGATCTTCTGCATGTCAATACCGGCCTGCTGGTAAACAAGGGCAACCGCCGATGCAATACCGGCGCCAATCGCACAGCCGCAGATAACGGATAATTCACCGATAAAGCACTTGATATAAGAGTTTACCGCGTGACTGGCGGCAATACTCTCCTGAATGCGGGCTATTTCAATCCCGCGATCCAGCCCGGCCAGGTAAGGGACGAGTATGGCGACCACACCTTGATTGCCGGAGCCGCCGGATGTCATAACGGGTTGCGGTAAACCCGCCATCCGCGCGTCAACTCCGGCGGCTACCGCAAGCTTTACCTTGTAAAACAAATCCTCCGCAAGTATGCCCTGCTCCTTCATCTGCTGCAGCTGGTAGGCCGTTCTCTTCACATCGATGCCTTTTTCGGATATCGCCATGTTCATCTCGATACCGCGCTGGATATATGCCCGCATCCCGTCATCCAGCTGGATCGCATTGCGAAGCAAATCTTCCAGCCTCATATCTTTCAGTATATCGCGATACCCCTTTGACTTCGCACCCTCGCGAGGATGGGAACCGATGATTTTCTTCCCGTCTTTTTCCAGGCAGGTGACATTGGTGTGCCCCCCGGATATGATGCAATGAACGCGTGACCCTCCGCCCTCGGCCCGCACCTCGACATGAATGCCTTTTTTATCCTCCCGGCATCGGTACTCCAGTGCCCCTTTTTCAATGAGCTCGCATGCTTTTGCCAGGGTCTCCGGGACAACTTCCTGCAAGACCTCCATCTGTGCAGCGGATTTCGCGATAACCGCGCCAATCGCCGCAGCTACGGGATTGCCCTTCCTCCCTCCGCTATGCGGAACCGTAACCGACGCCCCGTTTTTAAACGTCCCCGGATCGACGATCAGCTCCAATCGCTCGACGGGTCCCGGCAGCTGTTCCGCGGCGGTTGCCGCGGCATAGGCGCAGGCAATCGGCTCGGTACATCCGAGGGCGGGGAACACTTCATGCGTAAAAATCTCTTTAATCAAGTTCATGGGCAGCTCTGCTCCATCGTCCTTCGCTTTTACCTGTCCCCTTTTTTGCTGCACCTAATTTTTCGGTTTCGACTCTGATTCCACAATCAGAATATTATCAACAGCATTTTTTTTAAACCCAGCGGAATACTTATATTCTAATTTAGCATTTTAGGTCCGACCAATCTTCCATAGCAAGGAATTTGCTTGCACTGTTTGTTCAAAAGTTTGCCCCCATTTCCTGCGGGATTTACATTATGCTTATGGTAGCTATGTCCTCAAAGTCGCCAATACGTATCCACGCTGCAATACCCGTTATGGACGAGCTTGAGTACCTGCCTTCTTTTCTGGAAAACGTTGCGCGGCAAACCTATCGCAGTTTTCACCTATGGGCATGCGTTAATCAGCCTGATGAATGGTGGCATGATCCTGAGCGCCGCGCCGTTTGCGAACGGAACCAGCGGTGCCTTAAGCTCCTGCGCGAGGAGCGGGGCTTTCTCGTTCGCGTCATCGACCGGAGCAGCCCCGGAACAGGCTGGCCGCCGAAACGGGGAGGTGTAGGCTGGGCTCGAAAAACGGTCATGGATGCCATCTGCGATGAGGCGGATAAAGACGCTCTTATCGTCAGTATGGACGCGGATACAGCCTATGAAGCCGGTTACTTCCGCTCGCTTCTGGATTCGTTCGATGAATTTCCCGATGCGGCCGGCATCGCAGTACCGTATTTTCATCACCTAACGAAGGATACAAGTGTCAACAGGGCTATTCTCAGGTACGAGATCTATTTACGCTATTATGTTCTCAATCTCTTCCGTGCCCGTTCCCCATACGCATTCACAGCGCTGGGGTCGGCCATTGCTCTTCCCGTGAAGGCCTACCGCGCGGTGGGCGGGTTAAAACCGAGGCAGGCAGGGGAGGACTTTTATCTTCTTCAGAAACTCTGTAAGTATGGTCGCCTGCTGAAATGGAACATGCTGAAGGTATATCCCTCTGCCAGGCCCTCGGACCGTGTCCCTTTTGGCACGGGTATAGCGGTGGCAAAAGGACGGGAGGGCGACATGAGCGGGTATCCCATCTTCGATTGCGATCTTTTTGATGATATTGCTGATACGTATGCTCTCTTCCCCGTACTCTTTGACCGCGATGTGGAGACCCCCATGTCCGGCTTTCTCAGCAAGCTTTTCAGGACCAATGACATCTGGGGGCCGCTGCGGCGGAATTACACCGACAGGGAGCATTTCATCCGGGCCTGTCACGAGAGGGTAGACGGTTTGAGAATCCTGCAGTACTTAAAAGCCCGCCAGGCGCTGATGGGCGGAAGCGATGGAGAGCGCCTCGTCCGCTATTTGAGGCGGTTTCATTTTAATTCCCTCGGCCGAAAAGAGAATGCAGGCGAAGATAAGATGATTGCCGAGACGTTGCTGCACGATGAGACTGCCGAATTTGACCTTGACCATGTGGGCATCCAGACCCTGGATGCCATTCGCTGTTTCCTCTCTACAAAGGAAGACGAGTGCCGAATAAATAGATGAAGTACGTCGCTGACATTGACATGGTCTGTATTCTCGGGGCAACGGCCAGCGGCAAGACCCGCCTGGCGGCAGCATTGGCCGCGGCCACTGACGGAGAGATCATAAGTGCCGATTCGCGACAGGTCTATCGTGGTATGAACATAGGAACGGGGAAAGACCTCGGCGCATACGTGGTGAACGGAAAGCGCATACCGTATCACCTCATTGATATAGTAGATCCGGGACAGGAATTCAGCATCTTCGATTTCCAGAGGGCTTTTCTGAATGAGTACAAAGAAATTCGGTCAAGAAACAAACTCGTTATTCTGTGTGGCGGGTCGGGCATGTACCTCGACTCGGTGCTTTTCCGTTACCGGCTCGTTCACGTTCCGGAGGAGCCGCGGCTACGCGCAGAGCTGGAAAAGGAAAGCGACGAACGCTTGATTGAGCGATTGTCAAAGCTCAGGAGGCTTCATAACATTACAGACATCACCGATAGAAACCGGCTCATACGCGCCATCGAGATCGAGACTTATTCGCGCGCCCACCCCGACGCCGCCGTGGAGTTTCCGCGCATACGCACAAAAGTCTACGGTATTCGGTGGAAACGGAGCGAACTCCGCAGGAGGATTACCGCTCGTCTTAAAGAGCGCCTTGAATCAGGCTTGATCCAGGAGGTTGGAAACCTCCTGGACAGCGGGCTATCTTCCGAACACCTCGACTCTTACGGCCTGGAATACCGCTATGTAACCCAGTACGTATGCGGAAAGCTGAACGGGAACGATATGTTTCAAAAGCTGAATGCCGCTATACATAAATTTGCGAAGAAGCAGGAAACATGGTTCCGCAGGATGGAAAAGAAGGGGATCTCCATAATCTGGATTCCAGGTGAATTGCCGCTGAAAGATAAACTTGTTAAGTTATTAGAAAGGGGAAAGGTATAAATTAACAAGTAAACACCATCCCCTACTTTTTCCGTTATGAATCCGGTGGAGGGGGTGGCCCGGCGATCCTTTTATAAACACTGATGTAATCATCGGCAAATTGAACCGGGGGATTAAAGAGTAAAATATATGGTGGTCGAAACGTTGCCATTTTTCGATAGTTGCTATCGGTGTCGTTGAGCAGTGCGGAAAAAAAGTCGTGATGGACAGGGTAGCTCTCTTTTTTGCCTGTAAATCTCCAGGCATAAAAATGATTGATAACGAGGTAATCGGGCGCCCGTTTATGCAGCCCGTGCAGGGAGTAGTCGAATTCCTCATCCGGCCGGATCGAGATCGTAGGCTCTTCTTTGTTAAGATGATAGGCAATTGCCCTGTCTATCACTTTCTCCGGCGGCATCTTGCCGTTTTTTAGAAAGCATTTCCATATGACCCCCTGCCGGAGCGCGAAGCGATAAAGCCTATTTTCTGCTTTCTCACCGTACAGGACATCTCTTCCTCCCGCCATTGCGCGATAGTACGACGAATAGACACCCGCGACCTTCGGGCAATATGGGGTAAGCTCGATCGTTGATCCTTCGGGAATATTAGTTTTCACCCATGATACAAACATCCTTTTGCTGTCGAGCACAAAGTGCAGATCTCCGGATAATGAATACAGGAAACCGTACATCCCGACAAGAGCAGTGACGGCGAGGCATAACTGCCTGGTCGTTTTGTTCCTGGCATTGAGAAAATTGTCGAGGGCAGCCCCCGTGATCAGCAGTAAAAAAGGCACAATCGGCAGAGTATATCTTGCAGGGATGTAATACATTCTGCCCGTTGCGAGATAAAAAGGGAGAATGAAGGCCCAGAAGTAAGCCATTTCAATCTTTCTGTATCTGAGCGCGTAGAATATGGAATACGCGAGGCTTGCCACCGTTATGACAAACAGGGGCACACCCAGGATATTGACGAGATTCTTCCAGTGAGTGATATAGCCCGGAGGGCCGCCGGCGCCTTCATATGTCGGGGCCAGGATGTTCAGCTGCAGGGCCCCCTTCGCGAATGAAAATAAGGAGAGGATTGCATAAGGTGTTCCGACAACGAACCCGATTAGAACGAACAGCACGGAGAAAAGCAGCTGACGGGGATAGATCCGTTTCTTTAACAGCCCATCAATATGAGCGACGAGAAGAGGGCATATCATCACGATACCGTAGTACTTTACGCTTGTTGCCAGGCCGATTACCAGGCCTGCTGCGGCATAGTTTCCTGCTGTTGGCTCTCTCCCTGCTCTGAGGCACAACCACATGGCTGCAATTGCCAGCACGGTGACGGGAACATCGGCTGTTGCAAAATGCGAATTGGTCACGTAGCCCATGCATGTGCACAATAGAAATGCTGCCAACAAACCTGCCCGCGTGGTGAAGCAGAATTTCCCGAGCCTGTATAAAAGATAAATTCCACTTGTGCCTATTATGGCAGTTAATATTCTCGGCCCGATATATTCCCGGGGGGACGGCAGCCAATAATTCCCGCTTGTTACCAATGCCAGGGCATTTTTGAAGTCATAGCCGGAAGATAGAAGCTTGAGAACCTCTATGGCTTTTTCCGGAATAATGGAAAATATAAGGACGATGTATGTGAAGAGGCTGGGGTACCAGAAATGATATGGCTTCAGCGTCCTGTATTTGAGCATGTAGAGAGCGAGGGATGTAAAGTCATCCGGATGGTGTTGCCCCCACCATATACACAGCAAATTCAGGCCCAAACTCAGAATAATTATTAGCGCCAGGTAAAGCCGGTGTCTCGGCCACCTGTTAAGTTTTATGGAGACTGCGCTCATGTACGCTCGAACTGTCTTCCAGGTCGTAATTGGAATGAAATTGTAAACCACGCCTGCGTCGGCAAGCACTAAAAAAAGGTGTAAAGGCCGAATAGAAATGTCCGGTTTGAGGGGATCTATAACGTCCTGTAACCAGGAAGAAGGAGGACATTGTGGCCGGGAAGGACATTATCATTCGGCTTTTACAAGGAGCAGAGGATAGGGCAGTGATGAACAGCAGGTTTCATAGAGGGTGAGGCTTGCTTTTCCAGAACGCAGCCCAACTCTCAAGGGGAAAGTTCTGACCACCAAGTTCACGGATTATTGTTAAGGTAATCGATAACGAATTCCAGCTCCACATCTTTCCCCTCGAGGTATGTCTCACGCACGGAATCGTCATCCAGGGGAACCCGTATGTCCGGTATAACGCCGCCGTTGCCGTTCTCATCGGCATCAAGTTGAACGATCATGTTCTCATCGAGCGATTGGCCGAACGGGTAATTGACACTGAAGCCGATTGGCATCTTGATCCCGGCGCCTGACATCCCGAAAGAACCGTTACTGGCATAGAAGCTGATCACCCGTCCCTGCGGAAGTTTCTGAATCGCCATTGCGGGCCCTTCGCCCGAGCTGATGCATCCGGGGCCGACCATCGCGACTACCCGGCCTCCGTAGTAGGGCGACCGGGGTTCGATCATGACGAGGTGCTCAGCCCCCCGGGGGTCGACTTCGAATTTGCCGGTCCTTACGTTCAGGTAGGCCTGGTATTCATAGTGAGAGCTTTCAGTGTAGAAGAAACCGCTCACCCAGGCGGCGAGAAGGTCATCACCGCCTCCGTTTCGGCGCAGGTCGAGAATCACACCGGGAACCGCTTGATCGACAAAGGCCTGGATAGCTTCGGCATATTCCGTCACAAACTGGTCGCGAGGATACTCGGAATCGTCCTCTTCCGGCTCGACGGTGATTTTTACGTAGCCGTAGCCGCTCGGCAGGATTTCATATTGTACCGGTATCTCCATATCTTCTTTAGTGGCGAAAAAATTGGTGAGCTTCAGCGTCTCAAAGTCATCATTGACCACTGTCAGGGTCGCCGTCGTTGAAGCGGGAGCTCCAGGGTTCTTGAAGGTGACGACCGCCTGCGCAGCCGGGGGCGTGGGAGCGGGAGCTCTCCCGATGAACCGGTACTGCTGCAGCCGCCGCACATCGTTGGTTGCGCTGGATGCTTCCCCCCATAAAACAGATACGCTATCCAGGGCATCACCGATTGCCTGGCCGTTCCACTCGATGACCTCCGCGCCGAATTCCATGCCCGCCTGATCGGCCGGCCCTCCCCCGGTAACGAGGCGGGCGACGACGCGGCCATCTGCCAGGCCGACCAGCGCCAGGCCGTAGCTGCCCCCGGCCTCGTCGGTAAAGGTTTCGCTATAGGTGCTGATTGCTTCGGGCGTAGTCCCTCCCGTGCAAACGTGTCCGTCCGGTATCGAGTAGGTGTATCCGCGAAGGGCCCTGTAATACGCCTTTGCGTCACCCGCGGCCTCCGCCGCCTCGATCAGCGGATGGAACGTTGAATATAGAGACTCCCAATCGATATCCTTCCACTCCGTGAATGCGTAATTGCGCGAAAATTTCGCGTGGAGCGCACTAAACGCATCCGTCCACCCTTTCCTGCCGTAGTCGTCACAGGCGTTTCTCAAGGGATTATTCTCATCGATGGCCGTCATCCCGACCGTGTCATTTCCAAGGGGGACGCACCAGAAATCCCTCGCCAGAGGAGAAGGATTTCTCGCTGTGGCCTGCGACTGCGTCACGTCGCCGTGGACCGGCGCGTTCCAAATGTAGAAATTGAAATCACCCCCGAAGTCTTCCATAACTCCCAGATCATCCGGGGCCATACCCCTGTGTATCCCGGTGACGAGGGAAAGGTCGTTCCTCTTCGGTATCGCCCATGCGTCGAACGCCATCGCTGAGGGGTTCCTTGACATGGCGTCCCAGTACGTCCAGTCGCCTGCTTCCGGCAAGTTCCACAGGGAGACGGGAAAATTGCCGTCGTCGTTCCTTACGACGACGAGGCTGTCGCTGTCGCCCTCTCCCTCCGTATCGAGGCCGCACATCGCCGCCACGTCATCTCCCTGCGGAATTATCCAGAGGTCACGCGCCGCGGGAGAGGGGTTCCGCGCAAATGCGTCCCAGTAGGTCCAATCCCCCGGAACAGGGAGATTGTAGAGGTAGAGATTGCAATCACCTCCCTCGTTCTTCATCGAGACGATGTAACTCTCTCCGCCGGCGATGGAAACGGTATTGTTACCGGCCGGTATCATCCAGAAGTCCCTTGCCGGGGGCGATGGGTTCCTCGACGCGGCGTCCCAGTAGATCCAGTCGCCCCGGGTAATCTGATTGTAGAGGTAGAGGTTCTGGTCAACCCCTCTATCGAGTTTCAGGACGGCGATATTTTGCGGGCCAAGGTCCGCGGGGCCTACCGCCGCCATTGCAAGGTCGTTATTGCCGGACGGGATGATCCAGAAATCCCGGGCAGCGGGGGATGGATTGCGTGCAGATGCGTCCCAGTAGGTGAAGTCGCTATCAGCGGGCAGATTATAGCCGTAGATGTTAAAGTCTCCCGTTTGATTTTTCATCACCACCAGGGGGACCACAGGAAGGGGAGTCAGTGCCGGTGTAGGGGTGATAGTTGGCGTGGTCGTCGGCTGGGAATGCGCGTAGCAAGCAGCGAAGAGGAGTGCGGTTGCAACTATACTGAAGGCTGAAACATGAAGGTGAATACGCCCTCCATGACGAGCATTAATGCTCTTTGCCGATTGCAGAAAACCCACGACATCATTATACCTTATCCGGACGTAACCATCGGGTGATATTGCCGGGCCGAAGACAGTACAAATACACTATGTTAATCAGCTCGAAGCAATAAATTGACCGGCACTCGGATTAAGGCGATAATAACGGAGGGATCGCGAAGTTCGCGCAGGTAAACGGAAAGGCGGTGATCAGGAATGAAATATTCGCACGCATTTGCTCTCGCTCTCTCCATCCCGGTTCTGTGCGCCTTCGGCCGGACGCCCGGAGCAAAAGGGGAGAGGTTATTCAGGAAGGCCAAGCGCCTGGATAATAAAGCGTTCTACACATCGGCGGAAGACCTCTACGAGAAAGCCAGGGACCGGTTTCTCAAAGAAGGAGAGGCTGAAAAAGCCGACGAATGCCGGCGCCGTATTCAGAGGCTGGAGAAGATCACCTTCTCCTACCCGCACACGGAAGACAAGGCATGGAAAATACTCAAGGAGGCATTTCCCGGCATCCCGGAGAACAGGATACGCGGCTGGTTCGAGAAGGGAGAGATCGAGCACCTGGTGATCGACGGCACGCCGCATTACTACAGCGACCTTGTAAAAAGCATGAAGTATCGCCACCTCGACCTCCTGCAGAAAGACGAGGCGATGATGGAGAGGTACAGGGAGTTCTACGAGGCGCTGGAGAAGACCATATCCGGCGAGAAAAAGGCACCCCGGGGGCCGTGGCAGCCTTACGTCGACCCCGTCGACTACACCGTTACAGGAGCTATAACGATTGCCCGCACAAAGCTGCCGGGAGACGGTCTCCTCAGGGTCTGGGTCCCCGTGCCCATCGTGACCGGACCCCAGCCCTCCGTCAGGATTGAATCGATCAAGCCGGAAAAATATGTCCAGTATCCGCCGTCCATCGACGGCGACCTGGGACTGGCGTACATCGAGGTCCCACTGGAAGAGCTGAAAGGCGATCTTGCTATCGAGGTGAAGTCCGCCTTCACCCACTACAGACAGCGCTGCATCATCGACCCGGAAAAAGTCGGCGAGTACGACCGCGACTCCAGCCTCTACAAGAGCTACACGAGCTCACGCGGGACAACGCGAATAACGCCGGCGATCATGAAGAAAGCGCGGGAGATCATCGGCGATGAGACAAACCCGTTCCTCGCCGCCAGGAAGATTTACGACTACGTGGTCGCTGGAACGGTGTACAGCCACGTCCCCCACGCGGCGTTGCCCTGCCTGGGTATCCCCGAGTCGTCCTACGTGCACGAGAACAGGTTCGGTGATTGCGGTGCACAGAGCATCTACTTCTCCGCCCTGTGCGGTGCGGCGGGCATACCGGCCCGCTCGCCCGGCGGATGGGAGATGATAGTGCCGGAGGAACCCGGGACGCACTTCTGGGCCGAGTTCTATCTCCCCTATTACGGCTGGATACCGGTGGATACTTCCCTCGCCCAGATAGCCGGCGCAATCCCGGAGCTGAACGACGCGCAGCGGAAGGAGTTCGCGGACTTCTTCTTCGCCAACATGGATCCCTTCCGCTGGGTCATCCAGAAAGACGTGGACCTGCCCCTGTCTCCCCCCGCCTCAGAGCCGCCTCTCCTGCCGCTCGCCATCCAGTTCCCGGCGGCCCTGTGCAGCACGATGGAAGATATCCCGGGAGTGCTGTTCCTTGAAGGGTGGA
This sequence comes from Candidatus Tritonobacter lacicola, assembly GCA_030765135.1. Lineage (GTDB taxonomy): Bacteria > Auribacterota > Tritonobacteria > Tritonobacterales > Tritonobacteraceae > Tritonobacter > Tritonobacter lacicola. The sequence continues at coordinate 10,314 of JAVCDC010000038.1, forward strand.
AGTGGACCTTTGAAGCCTCCCGCCGGCAGTAATCCACATCACTCGTGTATCGTACTGCATACAGCGCACTACGAATCCAGTGAGAAATTTAAAAAGAATTAATGCTCCCGGGGAATCAGCCGCAACAACGGCTTGATGATCTCACCCAAAAGAAGAACAACCAACGGAGCTACCAGGCACAGCGCCCACTGCCGGCACGTGAGGGAGGACGTGCCGAAAACATCCCGCAGCAGCCTGGACTCGGTGATGAGGATCATGCCCAGGATGGCCCACAGGAAGGAGAGCCAGAGTTTGAAGTTAAACAAGGTTTCCCGGCAGAAGACGCTTTTATCCGGGTAGCGAAGGTTGAGCGCCACCGCGATGTGCGCGTAGGCGAACACGGTGAGGGCCATGGTCTGCGCCACGGCGGCCGAGCCGTAGTTGTGCACCGCCAGCTGGCGGATCGCCAGCGCGGCGCCGGCCATGAGAATCCCCGCAAGCGCGATCTGGATGCCCGCCCTGAGATCGATGATCGGCAGGCGGGCCGGACGGGGCTTGCGCTGCATCAGCCCCGGCGTGGGCGTATCCATGCCCAGCGCCGCTCCGATCGGGGCCAGATCACCGAAGTGAATCCATATCACCTGCCATGGATTGAACAGGGCCACGCTGGCAATAGCCCCCGCGCCGAGAAAGCCAAGTATGAAACCCGTCAGGTTGGACATCTGAAGGCGAATGAACTTCATCAGGTTATCGTAGATGACGCGCCCAATTTCGACCGCGTTGACTATGGTATTGAAGTTATCGTCGGCCAGGACCATCGCCGCCGCTTCCCTGGACACGTCCGTACCGGCAACCCCCATCGCCACGCCGATGTTTGCGGCCTTCAAGGCGGGCGCGTCATTCACCCCATCGCCCGTCATGGCCACGATGTCGCCATTCGCCTGGAGGGCCTTGACCATGCGCACCTTGTCCTGGGGCGCGACGCGCGCCACGATGCCGATTTCATCGATATGCTCATCCAGCTCGGCGTCGCTCATCTTCTCGAACTCCGCGCCGGTAAGGACCCGCCCTTCAATCCCCAGCTCCCGGGCCACCGAGGAGGCCGTGATGGCGTGATCGCCGGTTACCATCCGAACCCGGATGCCGGCATTCTTGCACTTGGCAATGGCCTCTTTCACCTCCGCGCGAGGTGGATCGACCATGCCGACCATAGCGAGCAGAGTCAGGTCCTTGACCTGTTCCAGCAGGTTCCCATCGGGATTGAACGTCTTTGGATCCAGGTCGCGCCGGGCCACTATCAACTCGCGCAGCCCCTGTCGCGCAAGAGAGTCATTCTCGTCTATCACCCGCTTGCGCCACTCTTTGTCCATCGGCAGCACCTTGCCGTCCCACTGGCGGACATATCCCGAGCGGTCGACCAGCTTGTCCGGCGCGCCCTTGACGTAGCAGCGTATGACCTGCCGGCCATCTTCATCGGTGATCTCGTGGAAAGTCGCCATGAACATGTATTCGGAATCGAACGGCAGTGTTGCGATCCGCTGGTAGTGGCTTCTTGTCTCCTCGATGTGAATGCCGTTCTTTTCCGCCAGGACGACAAGAGCGCCCTCATTCGGGTCGCCCACGCACCTGCCGTCTTTTACGGAGGCGTCGGAGCACAACACCATTGGCAGCAACACCGGATCGAGGTCCACCTTGCCCTTGCCGCCAATGCGCTGAATACCCCCATCGGCGTTGTAGCCGTGCCCGGTCACGCGGTAGCGGGCGCCGGGGAGCACCAGCGTATGGACGGTCATCTGGTTCATGGTTAGAGTGCCTGTCTTGTCCGAACAGATCGCAGAGGTAGAGCCGAGGGTTTCCACTGAAGGAAGGCGCTTGATAATGGCGTTCTTCCTGGCCAGGGCTACCGTCCCCATGGAGAGGATGGAGGTGACGACAGCCGGCAGGGCGTCGGGGATCGCGCCGACCGCAAGCGCCACGCCGATCTGGAACAGCGCGTCGAAAGGCTTACCGCGGGACAGGCCGATGGCCAGGACAGCCCCGAAGGTGGCCGCCGCTATTATCAGGATGTTTCGCGTGAGCTGGTTTATCTGCCTGGTAAGCGGCGTCTTCTCCTCTTTCGCCTCCTTCAGCATACCGGCGATATCGCCTACCTGGGTGGACATGCCGGTTTCGGTCACTACCATTTCGGCGCGGCCGCGCGTGGCGACCGTGTTCATGAACACCATGTTGATGCGGTCGCCCAGGGCCACGTCCGGCGAGGCTATGGGAGCAAGGTTCTTCAGCACGGGCACACTTTCCCCGGTTAGCGACGATTCCTCCACCTCGAGGGTGGCTACGGAAGTCAGGCGTCCATCGGCGGGGATGCGGTCTCCCTCGCGGATGAGAACTAAGTCTCCCGGAACCAGCTGTGCCGCGGGGATCGAGATTACTTCTCCGTCGCGCCGCACCCGTGCCTCTGATATCAGCATCTGCCTGAGCGCTTCCACGCTTCGCTGGGCCCTGCTCTCCTGGATCATGCCGAGGACGGTGTTGAACAGGGTAACGAGGAACAGGAGGCCCGCTGTCGAGTAATTGTGGACAATGAGGCTGACTGCCGCCGCGCCCAGCAGGACTATCTGCATGAGCGCGCGGTACTGGTGCAGGAACGCTTTTATAAACGATTCTTTCCTGGCCGCCGCAAGCTCGTTGGGCCCGTATTTCTCCAGGCGCCGGGCGGCTTCATCAGCACTCAAACCCCTGGCGGTGTTTACTTCGAGCTTGCCGGCGCACTCCTCCGCGCTGAGGCTATACCAGGCGACGGTATCTTTCGCCGGCGAGCCTGAGGCCGGTTTCGATTTGCGGTTTGATTCGCCAGTCATTGCCGTTCCCTCTTATATGAAAAATCGGTATCAAACCTTTGCGATATGATTGAATCTTTAATCTTAGCCCCATCGGAAAGCTTCGTTTCTAACAGGACAGGCACTTCCCCCCGCGATGCTTGGCTAGGCAAACCCCGCAGGGAAATTCTACCTTAAGAAAACCGGTGACAACAGACTAAAGACCAGTCTTCCCGAATTCATGGGCCACTCCCATCAGATGAACGTTTTGCCCTGCACCTCCCACATCATGAAAGAACCAGGAGAAGTATCCTGAACACTCTTCTGTAGATACCTCCGGCCATTGATTCCCTGCTCCCGGCAATGTTACATGCTTTTTGATATCACGGAATAATACGGGGAACAGATTATATTTTACTGCAAGGCAAATGATTGGAAATTGGTTTTAAATCAGGGGCAGCACTATGCTGCCCTGCACACAAAGGAGGCAAAGATGAAAATAACGCTGAAAACGTAGGCACAGGGTGGAAGTAGTAACGTAATAAACAGTGCGTAAATCTTAAAAAACAAGGAAGAGAATATAAAAAGAATGATAACAGTTGTTTCGCTATTGGGTGTCTTCTTGTTTGTCGGGACTGCCCGGGCAAGAGTTATTCGCATCCCGAAGGATTTCACAACAATACAGGAAGGGATAGATGCAGCCAGCGACGGTGATGTAGTCATTGTGCGTAGAGGATTTTATTTCGTTTTCTTTGCGGTTTCTCTAATTCGTGTTAATTAGTGTCATTCGTGGACCTTTTTCAGTGTTTTCTGTTTTTCGGTTTTTCTTTGTGTTCTCTGACTTTGGATCCTGTCGAAGGGTCATTCACTATGTGTTTCATGAGCGCGCAGTCCGCCATAAAGTCAAGGGTAAAGATTTGACCCCTTTCCGTTTCGGATCGGAGCGTTTTCAGCGCCAGCCGTAGGGCAAGGGGAAACTCAGTTTCGGACCGTAGCCGGTGCCATCGTCCTTCTGGTATCCCTCAGGCACGACGGAGACTGCGGGCTGGAAGTTGACCTTGACGCAGATATCCCCGCAGACGTATTTCGCGAGGTAGATATCCCAGCCCCCCGCCGAGGTGAGCGTCGTCTCGTTCGCCTCGCCGGCGCCGAAGGTCGCCGTGCCGCTGAAATAGCCCGTTGCCATGCTCGCCCAGCCGGACGATGCGGCGACGTCCTTGCCCCTGTCCGCCAGGGTGCCCCCGGCGCGCTTCGCCCAGGCGAGCGCCCCGTCGGCGTTGTATTTCGCGATGAATGCCTCGTAATCACCCGCCGAGGTGAGCGTCGTCTCGTTCGCCTCGCCCGGGCCGAAGGTCGCCGTGCCCACCATCCTTCCCGTGACGATGCTCGTTCCATCGGAGCGGGAGGTAACTCTCTTCCCTAGATTCCGGTCCGTGCCCCCGGCGCGCTTCGCCCATGCGAGCGTGCCGTCCGAGTTGTATTTCGCGACACAAACGTCGTAATTTTCGCCCGAGCCGGCCGAGGTCAGCGTCGTCTCGTTCGCCTCGCCGGCGCCGAATGTCGCCGTCTCTCCGAAATAGCCTATGACCACGCTGCTCCCGTCGTCAAAGGATGCGGCCCCCTGGTTATCATCCTTGATCGTGCCTCCCGCGCGCTTCGCCCATGCGAGCGTCCCGTCGGCGTTGTACTTCGCGACACAGATATCAAGATCTCCCGCCGAGGTCAGCGTCGTCTCGTTCGCCTCGCCGGGGCCGAAGGTCGCCGACCCGCTGAATCTGCCCACCATAACGGCCGTTCCGCCGGAAAAAGAGGTTATGCCCTTCCCCGTGGCCCGTGAACTCCCGCCCGCGCGCTTCGCCCAGGCGAGTGTGCCGTCGGCATTGTATCTGGCGATGAACCCATCCCAGTCTCCCGGGGAGGCAAGGACTGTCTCATTCGCCTCGCCGGCGCCGAATGTCGCCGAGCCTGAGAACGCGCCGGTTATCACGGTCGAGCCGTCGGAGTATGAGGCGATGCCCTTTGCCCTGTCCAGCAAGGTTCCGCCGGCGCGCTTTGCCCAGGCGAGCGTTCCGGCGGCATTGTATTTTGCCACGAAGATATCCTCTTCCCCCGCCGAGGTGAAAGTCGTCTCGTTCGCCTCGCCGGCGCCGAACGTCGCCGTGCCGTAGAAGTATCCCGTCACCACGCTTGTCCCATCGGAGAGGGGGGTAATTCCCTTGGCTATATCCGTTGCGATGCCCCCGGTGCGGATCGCCCAGATAAGCGTGCCGTCCGAGTCGTATTTCGCGACGAAGATGTCCGCCTCACCCGCCGAGCTGAGGACCGTTTCGTTCGCCTCGCCGGCGCCGAACGTCGCCGTATCGTTGAAATAGCCCGTTATTACGGTTGTTCCGTCGTCGAAAGGAGCGGCGCCCTGGTTATCTTCATTGCCGGGGCCTCCCGCGCGAACCGCCCAGATGAGATCACCCTCGGCGGCCCGAGAGGGCAGGGGAAAGAAGGGGAGGAAAAAAACGATCGCGATAGCGACAAGAGAAAAACGGCGGTGCTTCAGCGTATTTTCGTACATCATGACATAGACCAAAGTTGCAAGCTTTCCAGCATTGTGCAATTTTCATCCCGCCGTGGTCAAGAATATTCTAGCCGAATCAGATCACTTTTCACTGCTTTGATCCGGCTGCTTGCGTCTCTTCATCAACGAGAGGCAGAAGATACAGAGCCCCGCTAGACAGAGGATCGCCCCGAGGAGATACGCGTTCCGGAACCCTCCCAGGAGGTTTTTAACCGCTGTGTTTCCGGAAAGGATTACCCCCGCATCCCCCCCGATCCGTCCCGCTGTCTGGGAAAAGGCAGTCTCGAAGAGACACACGCCCAGTACCATGCCCAGGTTGGCAGCGGTTTGGTAGATGCCGGAGGAGACCCCTCTCTCCCTGCCCGGGGCGCCCCTCATGGCAAGGTGGTTGGTCGGGGAGAAAAAGAGGCCGAAGGCGGGGCCGAGCCAGAGAAGGAAAAGTATCGCGGGAAGCAGACTTGAGAAACCCAGGGAAAGGGAGAAGCCTCCGAAGCCGATTACCAGGAGCGCCATGGCGAAGGCCCCGAGAATGCGTGGATCGATCCTGTCGGAAGCCCGCCCCGCCATCGGGGAGACGAAGACGAAGAGGACTGCATAGAGGAGTATCATCAGGCCGCAGAGCTGCGGACTGAGTCCGTGCGTAAGTTCGAGGTAGAAGGGAAGCAGGAATCCGGTCCCGGAAACCAGCATGAACCCCACAAGCGCGGCGAGCACGGCGCAGCGGAAATCACGGTTTCTAAAGAGCCCGAAGTGAAGAAGGGGGTCCGGATGCCTCCGCTCCCAGAGGATAAAACCGCCCAGGAACACGACGGAAGCGGCGAGGGCCGCGAGAACGTGGGGCGACGCCCACCCGAGAGCGGGCCCCCGGTTCAGAGCGAAAATAAGGACAAAAAGTCCGAAGAGACTCAAGATCGCGCCGCCGATGTCGAAGCCCTTCCCGCGAACCATGGCAGGCGCAGACGGCTCACTGTCGCGAGGAACGACACTGAACACGAGTAAGCCTGCCGCGACACCCACGGGGACATTGATAAGGAAGATCCACCGCCAGGTAAAAAAGCCGCTGATGATGCCTCCCAGCGGGGCGCCCACTATGATCCCGAGCCCGCATGCCGTGGTCCAGAGTCCATAGGTCCACCCTTGCATCTCCCGCGGCACGATCTTCGGAAGGATCCCGAATGCCGATGTGAAAAGGAGGGCGCACCCTACCCCGGTCCCGGTGGGACTTTCCGTCAATAACTGCCGGATCTTAGACCCTCCGGCGGGGTCCCTACCGGGAAAGGGTGCTGCTACCCTTGAAAACATAACAAATTCCTATACAATCAAGTTAAGCTATTGTAGTTCCAAATACTCACGAATGGTATTCAGGGGGCTTCGTATGGGACTGAGCATCCATTACAGGGGACGGTTAAAGAGTCCGGACCTGATCGGCCCTTTGTCTGAGGAGCTGGAGGATATAGGAAAAGAAATACTTTCACGTCTTTGAGGTCGACGACGAGGGGTCCTACTGGGAAACGGAAAACGAAGCTCTTCTGCGTAAAAAAATGGAATTCCTTGCCGGCAAAATCGACGCGCTAACGAATATTCTAGCCGAATCAGACCTTGAGCTCGATCCAGGCGCCGCTCCCCACGAACTCGCCGATAAAATCGAGCAGCTACTCAGAGAAAAGTCGAAAGAGCTTTAGGATTCCCGCTACCCGACGTCAATCTTCAATAGTCAATTTGCAATCGTCATTCGCCATGTGTTTCCGGAACTCGATGTCCGCCATAATATCAAGAGTGAAGATTTGATCCCGATTTCCTGATCCCAATCTCCTATTGCTTAATCTTGAATGAGACGTTCAGCCTCGCGCGGTAGGAGGTTACCTTGCCATCCACCATGGTCATATCCAGCTTGGTGATCTCGGCGATCCTGAGGTCCTTCAAGCTCTCGCCTGCCATCATCAGGGCGCCCTGGGCCGCGTCCTCCCATGACTTGTCGCTCGTCCCGACGAGTTCTACGATCTTGTACACGCTTCCAGCCATCTCCACCCTCCTTGGTAAGGGGTTACAGTCTACGTTTCATTCAGGATACACCAAACGGCCCTCGAATTTAAGAGCTTTTACCCGGCGGCTTCTTCTTTTTC
>JAVCDC010000014.1 GCA_030765135.1 Candidatus Tritonobacter lacicola
GACCTCTGTCATCCGGTCAATCACCGAACTTATCTTCCAGCCCGGCGGGGGGGATCCCGTTCTCGTCCCAGCCGCGCTTCCGGTAATAGAGTGATAGGGCGCGCTGAAACTCCTCCCGGTCGATCACCCTGCCTGCATTCGGGCCGGTCAGGACCGGGCGGGAATGGACTTTGTAGGGAAGGCTGTCGTCCTCCCGGCTGACACCCAGGCGCGTGTTGATAATGCGGGTCAGGTCATAAATGTCGTTCGATAACCCGAGGAGCTGCTCCAGGGAAAGGCCGTTGCCCGTGACGTACCTGTAGAAGTTCTCGTAGTGGCGCTCGTTCAGCCCCAGCTCGATCCAGGGAAGGCGGCACACGCCCAGCATGTCGAAAAGGGGGCGCAGCTTCTGGTGGTAGATAACCGTGTCGACCTTCTCCTCGATCGACCACGCCTGCCCTTCCTCCAGCTCCCTGGCGACTGTCCAGGCCCGGGTGTGGTGGGCGCCGATGTCGGAGGTTGCGTAGGCCAGAGCCATGGAAAGGGCGGCGCGGCTGTCGTATGCCGACTGTTCCAGGCCCTTGACCTGCAGGATAATGTTATCCATCTCCGGCCATATCCCGATAACGGCGCGCGATCCACCGGCCAGAACGTCGCCTATCCCCTCCCGGTGAGCGATTTTCCGGATCATCTCCAGGACGGCCCCCTCGTTCCCCCAGGTAATCTCCAGTCCGTCCAGGTCGGAGAGCGTCAGAATCCCCTCCTCGTATCCCTCTATCACCGCCCCTATGAGGTTCCCGGTGGAGATCGTGTCGACACCGAGGTCGTCGCAGAGCTGGTTGGCGGCCAGCACCGCCGCGAAGTTATCAACCCCCAGATTGGAGCCGAGCATCGCGCACGACTCGTACTCCGGGCCCTCCGTCACAACCCCGGCATACCTGCCGTCCTTAACCAGGCAGATATTACCGCAGGACATCGGGCAGCCGAAGCAGGCGGCGTCACCGATCTTGTAGTGATCGAGCATCGTCTGGCTGTTGATCTTCTCGATCCCGGGAAAAACGCTGTCCCTGAAATTGCGGGTCGGCAGGATGCCCACGTCGTTGGCGTAGTCCATAACCGCCATCAGGCCCTCCCGGTGCCATATCTTGAAGTACGGGTGGTCCCGCATGTAGGCTGTAGCCCGGCGGGCTTCCTCCACGAGCCCCTCAATGTCGTGAACCGGGAGGTCGTGGTGGCCGCGAACCACGATCGCCTTGAGGTTCTTCGACCCCATGACGGCCCCCATGCCCGTCCGCCCGGCATTGCGGCTCCAGTCCGCATTAATACATGCGAACCTGACCAGGTTCTCGCCCGCGACGCCTATAGCGGCGGTTTTTATGCTGTGCGTACCCAGCCGCTCCTCGATGATGCCCTCCGTTTCGAGGCAGCCCTTTCCCGCAAGCTCCGGCATGGGGACGATGGCGGCGGGGCCGTTGTCGATAAACAATATCGAGAGGACGGGAGCCCTGCCGGTGATGGAGAGCGCGTCGATCCCCGCCTGCCGCAGCTCGACCCCGAACGAGCCTCCGATGGAGGAATCCCCGTAGAGGCCGGTCGCGGGAGCAATGGCGACAAAAGAGTTTTTTCCCGAGGAGGGGAGGTAGGCGCCCGTCAGGGGGCCCGGCGCCACGACCATGAGATTTTCCGGCCCGAGGGGATCTATTTTAAAATCGCGATGCCTTAAATTATCCCACACGAGCTTCGCGCCGAAACCCCGGCCGCCTATATAGCGCTCGAGAAAGGCGTCCGGCAGGTCGACCCGTTCGGCAGTACCCGCCGTGAGGTCCACCCTGAGGTGTTTCTTGAAGTACCCGCTCTTTATCATAGGTCAATACCAGCTTCGCTATCCGGGGCAATATTTATGTGTCTGTTATTAAACTTGAATTCATGACCGTTACTAAAGGTTACTAAGTTCAGGTTACTATCAGTTACTAAAGTGTGCTAGTTAATGGCTATTGTAACTATCCTGAGTAATTTCCCCTCGCAACCTTTTAGTAACCCTCTTTCGTAACTTCCTTTAGTAACCTCCATTAGTAACATTTATTATAATTCTTCCTTCCCGACATCGGCGTAGTGGATTATCTTCTTCTCCCCCTTTTCGTAGAATTCGATCTCCTTCATGTGCGCATAGCTCAGGACATTGTTCAGGCGCCTTGACTCTCCCAGGACGTCCTCCGGGATCAGGCGAAGGGCGCCCTTGGGGCAATGAGCGACGCACTCGGGCTCCCCGCCGCACAGGTCGCACTTAATCGGGTAGTCGCAATCCTCGTGGGCGTAGATGGCCCCGAACGGGCAGGCCTCGACGCACTTGTAGCAGGAAATACACTTCTCCCTGTCCAGCTTGACCACACCGTCCTCCCTGTGCAGGGCATTGACCGGGCAGACCTCCTCGCACGGGGCCGACTTGCACTGGCTGCAGACCACCGGCATTCTCACCACCGGGTGCGGGTAGGTGACTATCACCCTGACCGCGCTCTTCTTCGGGTTGTTGACACCCATATGTTTGATGGCGCAGACCAGCTCGCAGATTCTACACCCGGAACATAGCTCCGGAATGACCATCAGTTTCCTGGACATGTTAAAAACCTATTTCTTTTCGCTGCATGGCATCAAGATAATTATCCAGTTCTACAACGCTCTCGAAAATATTCATGGAGGGGAGGACATTTATAATTTCGAACACCTTCCTAATCTGGGGTTGCAGGTTCCCCATGGTTAACTTCCCTCCGCTCTGACCGAGTGCCTTGCTCAGTTTAAATATAACCCGCAGGCCCATACTGCTAATGTACGTCACTCCTTCCATGTCGAGTATAACCACCTTTGGCGAAGCGCTTAAAACCGAGTCTACCGTCGCCTCCAAAACCGTGTGCGTGTTCGTATCAATCGAGCCAAGGGGAGTTATGCTGTATATCCCGGGCCTGTTCTCTGCAACCTCTACAGTGAGCGCCATATCTTACTCCTTTTATCTAGTGAATCGTCGTTCGTGATTCGTATTGCGTCGTGCGTGATGAGTATTGCGCTTAACGTATTCAGCTTCCTGCTACAAGTTTCAAGCTTGCCCGCCTAAGGCGTGTTTTCAAGTTTCCAGCATCCCTTTCAACCTTCAATTTCCAACAGTCGTTACCTTCAGTGTTTCAGTGGCTTTGTTTTTCAAATTCGTGTTAATTTGTGTAATTCGTGGATAAATCTTTTTTTGAACATTGGTTATTCGTTTGCATCCTGTATCTTGTATCTTGTTTCTTGCATCTTGTTTTTTCATCTCTTCTTGCTGTCCCCGAAATACCGCAGGACCATAACGGTGATGTCGTCGGACTGCGGGACTCCGAGCGAAAAGGATTTAACCTTTTTCAGGAGGCCCTTGACAAGCCCTTCTATGGGCTCTCCCCGGAGGGCGCACACCGCCTCCTCCAATCTTCCTTCCGAGAACAGCTCCAGCCGGGCGTTAAATGCCTCCGTGACGCCGTCGGTATACATGCAGATAGTGTCCCCCGGCTGCAATATCAATTTTTCTTTTGTGTAGATCGTATCACTTTCAATCCCCACCAGGAGGCTGACCGCCCCCTTTATGAACTCGGATTTTTCGCCCCGGCGGAGAAGCAGCGGCGGGTTGTGGCCGCCGCTAGAATACCATATCTCTCCCGTTTTTACGTTCAATACGCCGCAGAAAACAGTAACGAATATGAAAGAGGGATTATCTTGCGCGATCTCCTTGTTTACCTTGTCCAGGATCTCATCGGGGCTCCCGATTTCACGCGCGATAACGCTGATCAGCGTTTTCGTGACGGCCATAAAGAGGGAAGCCGGGACCCCCTTCCCCGACACGTCGGCGATAACGAAACAGAGGTGGACGTCATCGATGAAGAAGAAGTCGAAGAAGTCGCCCCCGACCTCCCTGGCCGGCTTCAGGACGGCGTAAATATCAAACTCGGGTTTATTGGGGAAAGGAGGGAATATCTTGGGAAGGATGCCCATCTGGATGTCGTGCGCGATCTTCAACTCGCTCTCCATCCTCTCCTTCGCCGCCGTTGTCTCGGTCAATTCCTTTATGTGCCTCTTCAAAGAGTCTCTCATGTATATAAAAGAATCAGCGAGCTGCCCCACCTCATCCCCGGACTTGATCGCGGGCATCTTGAAATCCAGGTTGCCCTCCGCTATATCGTTCGTCGTCCGGGCAAGCAATCTCAGCGGGCGGGTAATCGAGCCTGAAATCAATACGATAACACCCAGGAGGAACGCGATACCCACCAGGCCGAGAACGATGACAGTCCAGTTGAGGCGGGTGATATCGGCCATGAGCTCGCGCCTCGGGTAAAGGATACCGAGGGACCAGCCGGTTGACGGTATGGGAGCGTACAGCATCCAGCATCTTTCACCGCTGTCCGGGCTATCGCAGGGGGCAAACCCGAGATCGCCGCGTATCATGCATCTGCCGATCTCGAGCAACTGCGTGTCGCCCCGGGCCCCGGCAAGGCTGGAGAGCGTCTCGTTCATGATAAGCTTCTCGTCGGGATGTGTGACGACCCTCCCCTCGCCGGAGATTAAAAAGCCGTAGCCCGTTTTACCTATCTTGATCGAGGAGACGATGTCCTGCAGCCAGGAGAGGGACACGTCGGCGGTGACGATCCCCATGAACCGCCGCTCCCCGTCGACGTCCCGGAAAAAGGGCACGGCGTAGGTGGACATAATGATGTTGCCGCCGCCCTCGTCGTAATACGGCTCGCTCCACACGGGGTGCTTGAGCTCCCCGGGAATTCTGTACCAGTCCCAGGAGAAATAATCGTAGGAGGCGTCCCCGAGGTTGCTGTATTTCACTTCGCCCTCGCTCTTGTAGAAATACGGCGCGAAGTACAATGAGTCCTTCTCGAACGCGTACGGCTCGAAAGCTATTGTCGCCCCGTATATCTCGGGATTGTTCTCGACCACCGAGCGAAGGAGGTTCATCAATCCCTTCTTCCTGTAGGAAGACTCTTCGAGGGAATAAGCGATATTCTCGGGGATCTTTTCGACGGAATTCAATACAGCTTCGATCTTGTGGACGGTGACGCGGGCGAGGTTGAAAGCATTGTCCTTGATATTCCTGATTATGATCCTGCGTGAAAAGAGGTAGTTGTAACCGAAGACGATCACAAAAATCAGGATGCAGCTCGTGAGTATACAGAATATGAGCTTGAACGCTATGCCTCTGTTCTTCATCATGGATACCGCAATGAACCGGCGACGCAACGGCCCGGACTATCGTCCGCCCGTTGCTTTGCCGTCCATCCTTAGGGAAAAAATATTGTAGCGGCACGCAGGCCGGAAAGCGAGCCCGAATTCACGGCAGCGTCTGACCTTCTCCCGACGCGGTTTCGTGCAGAATCATGTCGAGGATCTTCTCCTGGAAGCACTCGAACTTCTGCAGGACGCCCAGGCAGCTGCCGGTAGCGAACCTCTGGTGGAGCTCCTCGGACGTGTGGCTGCTCAGGATCAGTATCTTCTTCCTCGGCATGCCCTTCTCCACGGCGCGCTCGAGAAACTCCGCCCCGTCTATCTTAGGCATTTCCCAGTCGAGGATAAGGAGGTCGATGGAAGGGTCCAGGGCGGCGAGGGCCTCCTCGGCATCCTCGAACGTCGCGACGCTCAGCGCCGGGAAGGCCTTCTCGGCGTAACGCCGGAAAGCTTCGCAGAAGAAGTGGTTGTCATCAACAATGACAGCCCTACTCATGCGAGCCTCTTTCCGTTATCGTCATCCGCAATCCCGCCTGTATTGTACTCAAGCACGGACGCCGCGGTCAAAGGGAAGATATACTGTTTTAACACTCCCCCCGCGCCGCCCGTTCCAACCGGAATATCCTGCCCGGCTGCGTGAAAAGGAGCCGGGTCTCGATGCTCTCCGTGGAGAGGTTCAGCAGGCTGGACAGGGCGCTCCTGTAGAGCTCAAGCTGCGGGCGGTACCTCTCGGCAATATCCGACAGGTCTGCACCCGGCGCGACCCCGTCGCTCTTGTAATCCAGTATTGTCGCCTTTACCGGTTTGCCGTCGCCGGCCCTTGTAATCGTGACCCGGTCGAAAGCCCCCGTCACCCACCGGTCGCCCATGACGATATCGAAGCGTTTCTCGCGCCACAGCTCAACATCGCCCCCCGGCCGGGAGAGGGCCCGCCCGACCTCGGCGGATTCGAGCGCCCGGCGAAACTGTTCGACGGCCCTTTCACCGACCTCCTCCGGGGCCTTCGAGGTCTTCAGCCAGCTCCGGGTCAATACGTCGATATCGGTTTCCTCGACCCAGGAGAGCTCCTTGAAGAGCTCGTGCACGGCCGAGCCGAAATCGAGCCCGGCCCGCGCCGAGGGCGCGAAGAGGGAGGCGGCGCTCTGCCTCTCACGCGCCCGCGCCGACGGCGATACGCGCCTGAGCCTGCGGCGGCGCGAGGGCCCGGCAAGGTAGCCCTCCGGCGGCTCGCGGAGCACCATCTCCGACTCCGGCCGCTCCCGGGGCGGCGCCTTCACGTGCCAGTCGCGTTCGCCGGCCTCGTAAAGCAGGACATACTCCCCCCCGGCTATCCTGACGCGCTCCCCGTCAAGCGGCTTCGGGTCGCCCGCCAGCTGCAATTTCACAAGGGTGTCGGACCGTACCGCGTTTGCGTTTTTCCCGGGGTAAGAGGTGACCATGTAGAGCCCCTGCCTGGCCCGCGTCAACGCCACGTAGAGGACGCAGAGATTTTCGAAAGCGGCGGACTCGTCGGCGGACTCCAGCTCGGCGGCGAGCACCGGGTCCCTTTCCGCCATGACCCTGCGCGGCATCTTCAAGGACCAGGCGGGCAGTGTGGTCTCGGGGTCGCGGGCCGTCACGAATTCGATGCGGTGCGCGCCGGTAATCTTCTTATGCTCGTGCAGGTCGGGCAGCACGACGATATCGAACCCGAGGCCCTTGGACTGGTGGATGGTCATGACGCGCACGGCGTTCCCGGCGGCAAGCTCGCATATCTCGTAGTTATCGATAAAGCGCAGGAAGTCGCCGCAGTCGCGGCAGCCCTCCGCGTCGAACTCGATGGCGGCCTCAGCGAGGTCGTTCAGCCTCTTCCTGCCGAAGTCGTCGAGCGCGCCCGCCGCCGCGAGGCGGCCGCCCCACTCCCGGATGAAAGGATGGAAGCCGGACTCCTGTATCCTCCGCAGCAGCTTCCGCGGGAGACTGCCGCGGGCAGGCCCTTTCCCCGGAAGATATTCCCCGAGCGGGCTCATCTCCAGGTGGCGCCAGGCGAACGTGTCCCCGGGATGCGCCGCGAACCTGACGAGCGAGAGAAGGACGGAAACGACCGGATTGTCCTTGATGACGGCTTTTCCCTCGTGGACGATCGGCATCCCGCCGCACTCGCGGCGCAGGAAATCGACTATCTCCTTGCCGCTCTTGTTGGACCGCACGAGTACCGCCGCCGAGAGACCGCGCCCCGGCGGGTCGATCTCCTTCAGCAGAGAGGCTACGCAGCCGTACCGGTCCTCCGCAGCGGGCTTCCTCCCCCCGTCACAGCATGGGGGCTCCAGGAGGGCGGCGCAGCCGCTTTCGGGGACAACCCCATCCCGGCACCGGTGATCCCGCCAGACACTCTTCCACTCCGCGAGCGCTCCCGGCGGAAGCAGGCCCTCCGGCAGGTTTCCGAAGACCGCGTTCACCGTATCAATGACGGGCCGGCAGGAGCGGAAGGAGGTGTCGAGGGGGCTCTCCTCGATGCGGCCACCATACCGCTTCAATATGTTGCCGAAGAGGCGGTAGTTTCCGCCCCGCCAACCGTAAATGGCCTGCTTGACGTCGCCGACGTAGAAGAAGCTGCGCCTGCCGCTTGCGTCCTGGAGTATTTCATCAATGAGGTTGCGGAGCACCTCCCACTGCAGGTCGCTGGTGTCCTGGAACTCGTCGAGCAGCCAGTGGTCGAGCCTGCAGTCGAGGCGGTAGTCGATGTAGAGCCGCGCCTGCTGCCGGGAATCCCGGCTTATCAGGGCCCCGCCGCTGTGGCGGTTCGACTCCGTCAGCAGGTACTGCACGTCGTCGAAGGTGAGCTTCCCCTGCCTGCGTATCATCCCGTCGTATAGCTGCTCGTACTGGTCAAGGATCGCGTATATGCCCCGGGTCTTCATCATCGCGGAGCGCAGCTCCGTCCGCACTATGTGCGTCAGCAACTCCAGCGCCGCGCGGCATTCTTCCGGGGAGAGGGCGCACTCTTTCTTCTCTATGCCGATAACCGCACGCCCCTCCCGCAGGCCCTCCGCCTCCTCGATGAGCTTCCCGAACATGTACTTGATATCACTGCTCCACGGCGAGCCGAAGCCGTAAACGCGGACGGCCCCGAGAAAAGTCCTCCAGCGGGCCATGACCTTCTCCGGCAGGCCGTCCGCCGCGAGCAGGCGCTCCAGGGCGACCGCCGAGGCCCCCACGTCACAGGCCTCCGTCAGCCACGGGGACCCGCCCGGCCATATCACCTTCTCCTCCCCCCACCTGTCCCGCTCCGGGAGGACCTGGTAATAGCCGTGGTACACGCCGGTGAACTTGTCCAGGCTTCGCTGGAGCGCCTTCTCCGCCTGGCCGAAAGTCGCGTTTTTAAACGCCTCGAGGAACCTCCGCTGCGCCGCTTTTCTAACCTTGCGTCGGCTGAAGATTTCGGAGAGCACTTCCCTGCGGGCGCCCTCCGCACCGGCCCCTTCGTTGTCCATCACCAGGAAGTCGGGGGAGACGCCGAGCTCCATCGGGAACATCCTGATTATGTTGACGGTGAAGCTGTCCAGGGTCCCGATGTTCAGTCGGTTCAGATCAGCCAGGACCCCCCGCAGGAGCCGCAGGAATTCGCCGGTAGTGAATTCCTGCTTCTCGATTCGTGCTCCCGTCTCCAGCGCCCTCTCAGGTGACACCGCGGCTTCCGACAGGTACCTGACGATCGAGTCAAATATCTCCCCCGCCGCCTTCCGTGAGAAGGTAAGGGCGCTGATCCTGCCGGGCTTCACGCCGTTCGCGAGGAGCCTTATGTAGCGGTGCGCAAGCGCGAAGGTCTTGCCCGACCCCGCCGACGCCGATATTGCCTCATTTCTTATTTCCACACTCATCACTCAACTTCCGCCCGTCGTGAACTGCAACATAGTACCGCCCGTTCAGTACATCGTATATCGTACTGCGTTCTGCGTACTGCGTACCAAGTCAAAGCTTTTTCCATAAACTAACTATCATGCGGTCTATATGGTCTATAACCTCGATAAAATAAGCCTCTCTTTCGCCCTCCAAATAACCTAGTTCCTTGGCGATAACCAGTTGGGTCTCGAGCTCGGCCGATGATCCCAATGCAATATTCAGGAAATGCTTAAATTCCTTCGGATGCCTTCTTCTAAACCCTTCTGCCACATTGGAAGGAATAGATACTGCACACCGTCTCATTTGGGAAGTTAGTCCATACAGTTCGCTTTTAGGGAATCCAGCAGTCATCTTATAGATCCCTTTAACAAGCTCAATCCCCTTCTTCCATATCTCCAATTCCCTGAAGCTCTTGATGGTTCCCATGTATCCTCCTTTCGCAGTACGCTGTACGCTATACGCTGTACTATTTTTTTATACTTTCCTTGAGAAATGCCGTAAACGCATCCGCATCGATGCATTTCGCGATATCATCGTGAAAGAGGCTCTCGAAATCATCGTACCTGACCTTTTCGGCCGGAGGCCAGAACCTGCGGTTCCGGACGTCCCCGGCCACGCCGCGGGCGCAGGCGACGGCGGACTCCAGCAGCTCTTCGTTGAAACCGTCCCACGTGGTGACGCCGGTGTCGTTGACGGCTTTCGGCATGTCGAAGTAGCCCAGCTCCACGGGGCCGGCGATCTCCTCACTGCCTGCCAGCAGCATCCGGTACAGCGGAAGCTGGAGATCGATCCACCGCTTCTCCCTGCCTTTGACCGTGAGCTGCATGTAGCCGGCCGCATGTGGGGCGGGTGCGCCCAGGTGCACCTTCGCCGGCTCCTCGGCATTATCCGAGGTCTTGTAATCCAGAATCCGCAGCCTGCCTGTCCCGCGGTGCCTGTCTATACGGTCGATCCGGCCCACTACAAGCATGCCGCCGAGGCGGGCCTCGACCATCATCTCCGAATGCAGGATCTCCCACCCGTCACCGGCCAGCGCGGCCTGGACCCGCGCCGCCGCCCCGAGCCGCTGCCGCGCCGACTCGAGCTGTATCAGCACCGGCAGAAGAGGTGACCGCCCGAAACGCCGCTCCACCCATTGCTCCGCCCCGGCGCAGAGGAACGCGCGCAGGCGCCGCTCGTCCGCGCACGCGCGCATCGCGTCGTCTTTCGCCATCGCGTTGAGCGCGTGGTGCACCATGGCGCCGAAATCCCTCGCGTCCATCTCCGCTTCCACGTCGTCCAGCTCCTCCATGCCGAGCACGTGCTTCAGGTAAAAACGGAACGGACAGGCCAGGTAATCCCTGAAGCGCGTGACCTGCATCTTCACGATGTCCAGCCTGCCCGCCGGAAGGTCCGCGGGGGGGCGGGCGTCGAGCTTGAAGCTCACAGTCGAAGGGCAGTTCGGCCTTTCCTCATCGGGATCGCCGAAGAGCCTCAGCGCGCGGGGCGGCAGCTCCCCGTCGCCGCAGCGAAAGAGGAGGCGGGACGGCTTCAGGGGGTTGCCCGGCGCGCTCGTCTTGCCGGCGATGAAGCAGACCCGCCCGTCCGTCCTGCGGGACTCGATGAGGCCGCTCATCAGGTACGAGTCCCTGGCAAGCCTGTCCGCGTCGCACCGCAGGCCCAGCTGTCCGCGGAGCGAGTCCGGCAGGAAGATATCGCTCAGCCGGCCGTCCGGGACGAACCCGTCGTTCATGCCGGTGACTATGAGGAACGGGGCGTCGTTCCACGGCAGCTCGAGCCATCCCTCCAGGTCGATGACCGCGTCCGCGCGCTCCGGGTAATATGACTGCGGCCTCAACCTCTCCAGCAGCAGGTCCAGACCGTCCTCTTTGGCGATGCCGGGGTCGCCGTCAAACACCATCCCCAGCTCCCGCAGCGCGTCGTCCACCAGCTTCGCCACCTCTCTGAACTCCTCGTCCGCAGGCACGCCGGGGCTGACCACCCGGTCCGCGTAGACGGTCTGAAGGAACGACCTCACGGCGCTTTCAATATCTTTCTTTCCGAAGGCCTCAACCTGTTCCAGCGCGAAAGCGGCCGCCCCTCCGAGGCTGCCGGACCTCCCCCGGCCTTCCCCGCCATCCCCTGCGGGCAGGCGGCGCGTTATATCCTCCAGGTCGGCGGGCAGGTACTCCTTCCGGAATTCGTCGAGTCCTTTCAGGACCGCCCGGGACTGCAGGCCGCGCACCCTTTCCAGGCAGGAAAGGACGTCGGCGTTGCGCAGGAACGCAGCGGCGGCCACGTACGTTCCCTCGCAGACCAGTCCCCTGAACGATTCGATAAGGCCGTACAGGGGATGTTCGTTGAGGGACTTGCCGGATGGATCGAACGCGGGCAGGCCTTCCTCCGCCAGCCTGGAAGAAAGAAAAGGGGTCACGCCCCCGTCGGGCACACCGACGGCGATGTCGGCGGGGCCGAAACGGCCGCTCTCCGCCGCTATCAGCTCCAGGACCCTGCCCCCATGCGACGAGGGAGAACCGGCAAGGATGATGTTCTTCCACGGACCGGGGACATCTATTGAATATTCGCGCCATTTCTCCGTGATGGGCCGCCCCCATCCGTCGAAGCGGTCCTCCATGGACCCGGGCGCGTGCACGAGTATGACGACCGGGACCCGTTCAGAGAGGCGCTCGAGCGCGCGCACCATGAGGGGCGTGGGATCGGGCACTGCGGCGACGACTATCCGCTCGATTCCCCCGGGCATCTCCGGCTTTTCGGACCGCCCGATCATCAGGTCGACGGGGTCCCGCCTGCCGCACCCGTCCAGCCTGTCAAGGCAGGCCCTCTCCAGCGCTGCCAGGTCGCGCCAGCGATCCGGCTCCTCCAGGACGCCGCCGAACTCCCTATGCACGTCCCCTATCCGGTAGCCGCCGTCAACCAGCGTCCTGCGCAGCCTCTGGATGGCCCCGCCCGTGCGAAGCGCCCAGGCGAAATCCCGCGCCGGGGCCTGGCCGGGAAAGAGACCCTTGTATTCCGACAGGTCGGCCCCCATAAGCACGCCGGCCCAGGCGGCAGTCACCTCCGTCTGGCAGGCCACGGAGCCGGGCTCGTCGCCGGGTTGGAAGAAAAAGGTCGGCGTCACGACACGCGGCGAGAGAAGGGCTGTATCCCGCTCCGCGCAGTGGAGCGCCAGGGCCTCCCGCAGGCGCCTTCCCGCCTGGCGCGTGGGCACCACGACAAGCTGATTCTCCAGGTCTACCGGCACGGACGGGTCCGGGGGCATCAGGAACTCCCGCACCTTCGCCGTTACCGGCGCGTCCCAGCCGAGTAAATGTCGTTCTACGGGCATGGCGTCAGAGATTTTAACGCCGATGGGAAACTATTGAAAGGGAGTATTCGGACCGGGCATAAACGCCCCCCCTTTTTCCTCCATGCCGAAAACGCGCGCGACGAAGAGGCCACAGGTAAAATAACCGGGTCAGGGAACCCGGCGCACGCGAAAAAACAGCGTGGGACTAATCCTTAACCCCCGGTTTTTCCCTCCTCCGGTATCGGCTCATGGGCCTTGCGCCCGTACACCTTCTCGTAGGCCCTGCAATCCGGGCAGACACCCCTCTCCATGGTTTTCACGAAGATGTACGCCAGCCCCTTCTGTTTCTTCCGCGCGCGGCTGCATATGGGACACTTCAAGCACTTCCGGGCCCTCTCCCTGTCCTTTTCGGTAATCACCGTGCCGTTCATAACGCGACCTCCTTCATTAAGGCTCCCGCCCGGCGGCCCATGTTTTGTTTTTTACGCGCGCCTCAACTGGTAGAATAATCGAGGGCGCCCCCGTGTTGCAACACAATAAACCGCATCTGAAGAAGCAGGGAGAATAAACAACATGAACGGAAAGCTGAAGCAACTGCGCTTCGGTACCAGCGGGCTGAGGGACACGGTCGAAAACATGACCGACATGGAATGCTACATAAACACGCTGGGCTTCATCGCCTTCCTGGCCGGTAAAGGCGAGTTCCGGGCCGGGGGCGCCGTCGCCCTGGGCGGTGACCGCCGCCCGAGCACCCCGCGGATAAAGAGGGCGGTTGCCGCGGCAGTTCGCGACAGCGGCGGGGAGGTGGACGACCAGGGGCTCGCTGCGAGCCCGGCCCTCGCGCTCTACGCCGTGAAGAGGGGCATACCGAGCATAATGGTCACAGGCAGCCACATACCCGCCGACAGGAACGGAATAAAATTCACGAAGAGGTCCGGCGAGGTCCTGAAATCCGAGGAGCAGGAGATACTGGCCGATGTCGCCGCCGAGAGGGAGAGAATATACGCGATGACCCCGGAGGAGCTCCCGTTCGATGAAAAGGGCATGTTCAAACCGGAAGCTGCCGGGAAAGCCGGCTCACTGCTGCGTGGTGGGGATTACGAAGGCCCGGCCGTCGGGGAATACATCGAGCGGTACGGGCATGTGTTCGGCCCTGCGCCCTTCCCGCACGGCACAGAAATCTTCCTGTACCAGCACTCCGCCGTGGCCAGGGACGCCGTGAAGAAGATATTCGAAGCCCTGGGCGCGGAGGTCATCGCGCCCGACGACGATGTCCGGATAGAGTACGCGGACGAGCTGGGGGAGAGAAAGGAGGAGACAGTCTCCCCGAGGAGCCAGGTTTTCGTCCCCGTGGACACGGAGAGCGTCTCCAACAAGACAATGGCCGTCTTCAAGAAGGTCATGGATGAAAACGGGCTCGACATCGGCATATCGACGGACGGCGACTCCGACAGGCCCCTCCTCGTGTACCGCGTTTACAGGGACGGCAAGGCCACAGGCGAGGTGAGCTGCGTCACGGGCGACATACTGGGCCTGCTGACAGTGCTGGCACTGGAGGAGATGGGCGTCGCGATAAGCGCCGCGGCTGTGCCCGTGAGCGCCAACGACGCTATCGCGAAGGTCCTGGCAAAAAAGGGGGTTGAGATAACGCAGACGAGGATAGGGTCGCCGTACGTCGTCGCGGCCATGAACGCGTCGATCGAAGAACATCCCGGCTCCCGCTGCCCGGGATGGAACGTTTTCGGCTGGGAAGCCAACGGAGGTTTCCTCACGGGGAGCGACATAACCGTGAACGGCAGGGTTTTGAAAGCCCTCCCCACCAGGGACGCGGTCCTGCCGCTTCTCGCAGTAATCATGATGGCGCGAAAAGCAGGCGTGCCCGTCTCCAGCCTCCTGGGCCGTCTGCCCGCGCGGTACACGCACGCAAACAGGAAAAAGGAGGTCCCGGCAGAGACGGGCAAAGCTATTATCCAGTCTATCTCGTCTATACGGGAGGGTAATGTGCGGCAGGTAGATTTCGCCGCGTCCGGAGAAGCGGTCGTCACATATTCGACCGGGGAAGTTGAAAAGGTCGGTGCCGGGAGCGAGCTCCATGAAATAAAGGATCGCCTTGAGGCGCTCTTCACAGCCGATGACGGTTTTTCCGGGATCAGCGGTCTTAACTATATCGACGGCGTCAGGATCTTCTTCACCAACGGCGAGATCTCCCACCTCAGGCCTTCGGGAAACGCCCCGGAGTTCAGGAACTACGCCATAGCAAGCAGCCCGGAGCGAGCACGGGAGATAGTCGAGATCGGCTTGAAGAAAATACTACCCGCCATGGCGAAAGCGGCCGGCAGGCCGCACCCCGTGATTCGTGGATAGATCTTTTTTTTACATTGGTTATTGGAAATTGGTTATTCGTCTGTATCCTGTATCTTGTATTTTTTCTCCGTTTCACGTTTAACGTTACACGTTTCACTATTTTAATATTTCCATGTTTTCATTATTTTCAGCCGCAGGCTTCTCGCATATCCCGAGAAAGTTAACACCGGGCCATTCGGCTTAACCCGGGATAAACCCCGTCGAAGCGCTCGGTGCAAACCCGGGGTCGAAGCTATCCCGGTCTGTCATAACTAAATGATAATGTCCCCCTGAGACTAAATAGAAATGTCCCCTTATACTGGCGCCTATAAGGAGGTGTCAGTGAAAAAGGGGATATTAAAGATGAGTCAGAAGGAGCGTGACAGGCTCAGGATATTATCGAGGGTAAAAGCAGGGGAGATGATAATCAAGAAGGCCTCAGAGCTCCTGGAGATCAGCTACAGGCAATGCAAGCGGATATACAAAC
>JAVCDC010000085.1 GCA_030765135.1 Candidatus Tritonobacter lacicola
ATTGTGAGATTGCTTCGCTAACGCTCGCAATGACAAGGGGTAGTGTCATTGCGAGGAGCGAAGCGACGCGGCAATCTCGCTTTTTATTTCGGCATTTTAAATATCCAGTGAATAATTCAGGCTAGTGAGATAAATTTATTGGCCAATATTTCTTTGTCATGCATGACATAATGGCCTAACTCATGAGCGAAATATATCGGCGTGCGCCCAAATTTCTTCATTTGCCCGAAAGCGAACCTTAATCACTGTCGGGCCTATGTAACTCTCGAACCTTCTCGATAAAGTCATCCAAGGATTCGTCTGTTAGCTCAGTTCCTCGAATAGTCCTGAAAAAGACAGGCAGCTTTTCAGCAATCTTATGATCGCTCAGCAGGTCCTGGGGAATCTGCTTTCGAGCTATGCAGGCCTCGTCAATAAAGAGTATCCATTCATCCGTACCTTCTTCGATCCCTAGCTGATGGGCCCATTGCATTAATACTTCATCATTCTTCGGTGGAGTATTAACTTCCCGTTCGATCTTGCTCCAATTGCTTGGATCATGGCCATTCTCTAAGCAGAATTGCCTGAGAGTCTTGCCCTGCTTAATACGTAACTCCTTAACCATTCTTCCAAAGCTCATCACACACACCCTTTTAATTGCCAATACCACTATATCATAATTGTGGTATAAATTCAACCACACTTAGAGATATTAGTCAATCCCAAAAAAAAGGCGCCGTCAGGCGCCCCACTATTCACTGTATTTCTGGTGGGGAGAGGAGGATTCGAACCTCCGAAGGCAGATGCCGCCAGATTTACAGTCTGGTGCGTTTGGCCGCTTCGCTATCTCCCCCCAAAAAACCGGTGGCAGCCCGCCTAGGCGGGCGTTTTACTTGGCCATATCACCCGCAGGCTAAAGCCTGCGGCTACGTTTATCCGTTTCTCTGGAGCCGGCGATCCGATTCGAACGGATGACCGGCTGATTACAAATCAGCTGCTCTACCACTGAGCTACGCCGGCCCTTCAAGAGCAACAATTTCACAGAGCAATCCAGGATAGTTAAAATCATTTCACGGGGGCGAGTCAAGCCCTTTCAGGCGCCGGAAGACACCGCGATTTAATATTGGTTATTCTACTTTATTAGATATCCCTCGCATGGAGCCTGCGGGCAACAAGGGGTATACGATCTAGAAGATCGGAGGCTATGAGCCCGGCCTCCCCTATTTGCAGGGCTGCCAGGTCTCCGGCAGCGCCGTGAATGAAGACGCCCGACTTCGCCGCGTCGAGGGTGTTCATCCCCTGGGCGAGGTAAGTGCCGATCATCCCCGCAAGCACGTCCCCCATCCCCCCGGAGGCCATGCCGGGATTCCCTGTAGAGTTGATAAAAACTTCTGCGGGGTTGGCAATCACAGTGGCTGCGCCCTTAAGAACAACCGTGTCTCCAAACCTCCCGGCTAAATCCACGGCTGCCCCGACCCTGTCACCCTGCACCCCGGCTACGCCCTTCCTGATCAAACGCCCCATCTCTCCGGGGTGCGGCGTCAATACGGCCGGGCCCCGTATCTTCGAGAGCGCCGCCTCATCCCCGGCAAAGGCGTTCAAACCGTCAGCGTCTATCACCTTGGGGACGACCAGGCTCAAGGCCAGTTCCTTGACGAGCCGGACCGTCTCAGGATGCGTCGATAGGCCCGGCCCCAACACAACCGAGTCGAATTTCGCCTCGACCGACTTTATACGCCCGGCGGCCTCGAGGGAGAGGGTCACCTCGTCCGTCTGCGGCAGGGGGACGGTCATCGCCTCGGTCAGCTTCACCTCGAGTATATCGTTGAGTCCCGAGGGTATTCCGACTGTGACAAGGCCGGCACCGGCCCTCAGGGCGCCCATTGCAGCGAGAGCAGCTGCCCCCGTCATGCCGACGGAGCCGGCTATGATGAGGACGTGCCCGAAGTTGCCCTTGTGGGACACCCTCCGCCTGTGCACGAAGAGCGAGTACAGATCGTCGGCGACCAGGAGCTCGCGATCGCTACTGACATCCTCCACCAGCTCACCCGGGATCCCGATATCGGCCACGTGGACCCTGCCCGCGTGATCCGGTCCCTCGCCGACGACCAGGCCGAGCTTGGGCAGGCCCATGGTGACTGTCGCAATCGCGTCCACGCAGACGCCGTGGACTTCGCCGCTGTCCCCGTCGAGGCCCGAAGGTATATCTATGGAAACGATCTTCCTGTTCGAACCGTTCATGAAAAAGATCGCCTCTGCGTAGTGGCCCCTCACGTCCCCCTTGAGCCCTGTCCCGAGCACACCGTCCACGATGACGTCCACGTCATCGAGGCCGGACGCGCATTCCATGAGCTCTCCTATGGTCCGGGCCACGGAAAGCGCCCCGGGGGATTCCCTTCTCAATCTCTCTAAATTTTCCCTCGCGTCCCCCTTCACTTTCGTCGGGTCGGCCAGGAGGATAACCCGCGCCCGGACGCCCGTCGCGAGCAGGTGCCTGGCAGCGACAAAGGCGTCGCCCCCGTTGTTCCCGCTCCCGGCCAGCAGCAAAACCCCGCTCTTCAGGCCTCCGTCCCTGATTATGGACCGGACAACGCGGGCCACGACGCGCCCCGCCTTCTCCATGAGATCCAGGGAGGATATCCCGCACTCTCTGACGGCGGCCTCGTCGAGCCCCCTCATCTTTTCCGTCGTAATGAGTTTCATGATGAATTGATTGTGTTTAGTACGTCTGTGGCTACCAAGCGGCCGAGAAAAATCAAGCCTGGTTATGGGAATACAAGTCGATCAAGTCTTTCATCCGGCGGACTGCGGACTCAAGGCCGTTGAATATGGAACGTGAGATAATGCTGTGCCCGATATTGAGCTCGTGCAGGTGCGGTATCCGCACGATATCCCTGACATTGTAGTAATTGATACCGTGGCCGGCGTTTACCTCCAGCCCCAGCCCGTGCGCCGAAGCCGCGCCCCTTATAAGCTTATCGAGCTCCTCCGCAGCTTCCACGCCGGTAGCGTTGGCGTAGCTTCCCGTGTGGAGCTCGATAGCGTCGACACCGCAGCGCGCCGACGCCTCTATCTGTGTCTCGACGGGATCGATAAAGAAACTCACGGTTATACCATGCTCCTTAAGCTCTCCGGCAGTCTCCCGGAGGCTCGGAAGGTGGGCGGCCACGTCGAGACCGCCTTCCGTGGTTATTTCCTCCCTTTTCTCCGGGACGAGGGTCGCCTGGTCGGGGAGGACTTCGAGCGCCATATCGATTATCGGCCGCGTATTCGCCATCTCCAGGTTGAGCTTCACGGGCACCGTCTCCCGCAGAATCCTCAGGTCGCGGTCCTGGATGTGGCGGCGGTCCTCCCGCAGGTGTACCGTTATCGAATCGGCACCGCCCAGAAGGCAGAGAGCGGCCGCCCATACCGGGTCCGGCTCGAACGTTTTCCTCGCCTCGCGAACGGTGGCGACGTGGTCTATGTTAACCCCGAGGTAAATCAATTCAGCTTACGCTCCCCTCCACGGCCGACGCGATGCGCCGAGCTATCTCGCTCACCCTGTCCCGGTCATCCCCCTCGACCATTATCCTGGAGATAATCTCCACCCCTAAGAGTTTCTTCATTATCTGCTCCCCCTACAGATTAGCCGGGCTTTCGGCCTCGACCTCGGGAACCATCTCGGTCGTGCTCTTGATTACAACCTCGCAGTTCGCCGGCACGGCATCCGTCATAGCAATACCCTCGGGGAGGTTGGCCTTGAGAGGGAGTTCGTACCTGGCCGGCTTTAAACCCGCCACATCGACATAGACGATTATATCAGAGGGTCTGAGCTTATCCAGCCTTTCCTTGACGCCCGACAGGACGACCCCCACTTTCTGCGGCGTCACGGCGACATCCATGCCCACCGTCGCGGGGGCGAGCACCAGTATAGGCACCTCGTCATATTTTTTATGGGCGAGATCCCCGCCCACCTTGACGTAGACGTTCACCATCCTCTCCGGCACCATTCCGCCGATGGGGTGTAGCCTCACCCTCCGGAAATCCTTCGAGCGGTTCAGCCCCGTGACATCGACATCCTCGGGGACCGTCTCCACGACTTCCTCCACTTTCAGCAGGCTCCCGGCACCCGTTATCTTGACGAAGCTCGGGTTTGGGAGGGTCTTCTCGACCCGGTACCCCTCCTGGGGAGTGCCCGTCGTCACCACCCTGACGGGAAGGACCTTCTCGTCGATCTGATCGAGAGTAAAGCTAACCTCCTTCGGCTCATAATTAACCACCCAGACATCGATCGGCCCCCTGATGCCGGAGAGGGAGATGTCCCTTGTTACCTTCCCCGGCTCCGCCTGGTTAGAGAGATCGCAGGTAACCGTGAAATCGAGCGACTGCACATCCTCGATTACATCAGAAGGGCCCCTTGCCAGGATCTTTATCTGCCGGGGGCCTCCATCAAGAATCATCATCCCCTCGCCGAGTTTGAGCTCCAGGGGCACCGAAAGACGGATATCCTTGCTTATGTTGCTCGAGATATAGCTCCAGACCACCACGGCGAGGAGGATCGAGATCACCTTCACCCAGAACCTGTTCTTGATGAACGACGGTATCATTTCAACCTCTTGTGTAACACGCCCGCCTTCTTGCGGGGCTTGCCGTATATCTTTCTAAGGAATTTCCTGACAGCGTCGGCGTCGAGGTCCCTGGTCAGGCCCCCCCGCTGGGCCACGCGCACGCCGCCGGACTCCTCCGACACGACTATAACAAGCGCGTCGGTTTCCTCGGAGAGGCCGAGCGCCGCGCGATGCCGCATGCCGAGGACATCCTTGACCTGGACACGCTGGGAGAGCGGAAAAAGGCACGAGGCGGCCTCCACCCTGTCCTCGTCGATGATCACGCCGCCGTCATGAAGGGCGGTGGAGGGAGTGAATATGGTGGTCAGGAGCTCGATCGAAAGCTGGCCGTCTATACCGATGCCGGTATCGACGTAGTTCCGCAGGCCTATCTCCTTCTCTATCGCGATCAAGGCGCCGATCTTCTTCTTGGAGAGGATCATCACCGCGTCGGTGATGATATCCACCATCCTATCGCTGGGACCAGCCGAACGGAAGAACGGCCGACGGCCGAGGCGGGCAAGTGCGCGCCTGAGCTCCGGCTGAAAGACTATTATCAGGAACAGCATGATGACCGTCCAGAACTCCCCGAGAAGGTACGCTATCGTGTTCAGGCGCAGAAGCCTGGCCACTATAAAGATGAAGACGACAAGCAGGATCCCTTTGAGCACCTGGACCGCCCGCGTGCCCCTTATGAAGAGCGAGATGTAGTAAAAGAACAGCGAGAGAAGGATAATCTCGAATAGCGCCTTCATGTTCAGCAGCTGCGCGAAGAATACCCCGGACTCCATCTACCCCTCCACAATCGCTTCCGCCACCCGCACGACCTGGCACATGGCCCCGACATCGTGCACCCTGATTATCCGCGCGCCGTTGGCCACGGCCAGCGCGACCGCCGCGGCGGTCCCCATGAGCCTCTTCTCCACAGGCAGGCCCAGTACCTCTCCGATAAATGACTTTCTCGACGGGCCGATCACCACTGGGATTCCTAACTCATTAAACGAATCGAGCCGCCTTATGATCTCCAGGTTGTGCTCACAGGTCTTGCCGAAACCTATTCCCGGGTCTATCGCTATCCTCGCCCGATCGATCCCGCACGAGAGCGCGTAGTCTACCCTCTCCGAAAGATACTCCAGTACCTCATCCACAACAGAGGCATAGGCCGGATCGAGCTGCATGGTCTCGGGGGTGCCCCTCATGTGCATGAGGATGACCCCCGCCCCCTCCCCGGCGACCACCCGGGCCATCTCCGGATCGTGAGAGAGGGCGCTCACGTCGTTTACTATAGCCGCCCCGGCGGCAAGTGCAGCTGACGCCACAACGGCCTTCCTGGTGTCCACGGAAACCGGGACGGGGATATCGCGGGCAAGCTCCCGGATGACGGGCAACACCCGCGCCTTCTCCTCATCAACCGGGACGGACCCCGCACCCGGCCTCGTCGACTCCCCGCCCACATCGACGATGTCGGCGCCCTCCTCGACAAGCCTCCGGGCATGCTCGACGGCCGCGCGGAGGCCACAGGTGCGGCCCCCGTCGAAGAAGGAATCCGGGGTCACGTTGAGGACTCCCATGACGGCAACCTTCTCCGTCAGGTCCAGCGAACGGTCCCCGAAGCCGAAAATAACCCGTTCAGCCACCGCGATGTTTCCCAGGGCTTGATCCATAAGGGACCTCGGTGAATAAGTCAGGCCTCCGAAACGCACGGTCCCCCCGACCAGCCGGGAGCAGCTTCATCCTTTGCACCCTCGGCAGCTTGCCCGGTGCCCGGTTCAGCGGCCTCCTCCCCTTTCCCGGCATCCCGGGGAACGGCCGGGAGCTCCCCGCCCTTGATTATGCAGATGACCTCCTCACCGGTCAGGACCTCCCTCTCCAGAAGGGCGTCGGCGATCTTCACCAGCACGCCTTTTTTTTCGCCGAGCATCCTGCTGGCGCGCCCGTAGCAATCGTCTATTATCTTTCGCACCTCCCGGTCTATATCCACTGCAGTGGCCTCGCTGTAGTCCAGCTTGCGCGATATCTCCCTTCCCAGGAAGATGTGCTCCTCGCGGGACCCGAAGGTCATCGGGCCGAGCTTGTCGCTCATCCCCCACTCGCAGACCATCGACCGGGCGAGCTCTGTCACCCTCTTCAGGTCGTTTCGGGCGCCGCTGGTGATGTCCTTCAGCATTATCTCCTCTGCAACACGCCCGCCCAGGAGGGAAGTGATGTCGTCCAGCAGCTCCTTCCTCCCCTCCAGATACCTGTCCTTATCAGGCAGGAACATCGTGGAACCCAGGCTCATCCCCCGGGGAACGATCGTTACCTTGTGCAGGGGGTCCGTGTGCTCCAGGAGTTCGTGGAGGAGGGCGTGGCCCGCCTCGTGGTAGGCGCTGACCTTCCTGTCCTCATCGACCAGCACCCTGCTGCGCCGCTCACTGCCCCACAGCACCTTGTCCCGGGCCTCCTCGAGGTCGCACTGTTCTATCGACTTCTTGTCCTGCCTGGCCGCCAGGAGCGCCGCCTCGTTTATGATGTTGGCGAGATCGGCGCCCGAGAGGCCGGGAGTCCCCCTCGCGACTATCGACAGGGCAACGCCATCTTCCAGGACGACCTTCCTGGCGTGCACCTTCAGTATCTCCTCCCGGCCCTTCAGGTCAGGCAGGTCTATGATAACCTGCCTGTCGAATCGGCCGGGGCGGAGGAGCGCCGGGTCGAGAACGTCCGGCCTGTTCGTGGCCGCAATTATTATGACCCCCTCCTCCGTGTTGAATCCGTCCAACTCGACGAGAAGGGCGTTGAGCGTCTGCTCACGCTCGTCGTGTCCGCCGCCTATGCCCGCCCCCCTGTGGCGGCCGACGGCATCTATCTCGTCTATGAATATGATGCAGGGCGCATGGCGCTTGCCCTGCTCGAATAGGTCCCGCACGCGCGACGCGCCGACGCCGACGAACATCTCTACGAAATCGGAGCCGCTGAGAGAGAAGAACGGGACATCCGCCTCGCCGGCTATGGCCTTCGCAAGGAGCGTCTTCCCGCTGCCGGGAGGGCCCAGAAGCATTACCCCCTTCGGTATTCTCCCTCCAAGCTTCTGGAACTTCTTCGGGTCCTTGAGAAATTCGATAATTTCCTGGACCTCCTCCTTGGCCTCCTCGATGCCTGCGATGTCATTAAACGTCATTCGCTCGCTGTCCTCGGTAAGAAGCTTGGCGCGGCTCTTGCCGAAGCTCAAGGCACCCCTGCCGGCCCCCCGCATCTGCCGGTAGAAAATGAACCATATAAAACCGGCCACTATCAGGACGGGCAGGATATTGAAGAAGATCTGGAACGAGACCGATCCCGGCTTCTTCTCGAAGTTCGGCATACTGGTGAGGGCTCGGATCATCTCCTCGTCCTCCAGCATGATATGGATATCGAACTCCATACCTTCCTTGTATCCCGGAACGTACTTTCCCCTCACGCGATCTTCCGTGATCGTCGCCTCGGCAACCGACCCCTCCGTGACCGCCGCTTTAAACTCGACCATCTTGGGTTTATCTACGGTGTGCGAGGCATGCTTTCCCGCGAAATATATGAAGGCCCCTATAACGATGATGAGGGCCCACATTATGGCGGGCTTCAACTTCTGCTTGTTATCTTCCTCTTTTTTCTTTCTCTTGGGGAGGCCCAGGTTAACCATCTTTTTCTCCTCAATACTTTGCTTCCATAGATACAGCTAATGATACTATATCATATTTTTTGCTCTTCTACCGTCACCTTAATTCTAAGTATCCTGGCGGTTGAGGGACGGACCTTGAACCTCTCGCCGACCCGGTAGCCGACGACCCACGCAAGCTCATCGCCGCAGGCCAGGAGGGGGATACCGTCCCTGATTCTCTCCGGTACCTTCTCATCGATAAATATCTCCTTGAGCTTCTTTGTTCCCCTCATGCCCGTAGGCTGAAAACGGTCCCCGGGGAGACGGGTCCTGAGCACGAGGGGAGCCTTCAGTGAGCCATAATCCATGTAAGCTTCGAAGGAGGAGGCCCGCTCCCCGGCACACGCTCTCATCCATCTCCCGGCCGGGTTCACGGCACCCCTCTTCACGCGCGCCATCTTAACAAAAGACGTCTCCACCACGATGCCGTCTGCGTCCGTCGCGCCGGGGACGGCGACGTCCACGGGCTGCCGCCCACGGGCCCTTCCGCCGTCACGCACGATGACGACACGATCCCCCTCCGCGACAGCGCTGAACGAGCGCCCCAGGTCCACACTGCCGCGCCCCTCCAGGGCGATCGAGAGGATCCTCGCAATCTTCTCATGAGAGTACGGCGCACCGCAGGAGCGAAGGGCGGATCTCGCCACGCCCGACGCTATGGCCGGGTGGAGCCCGTTTAGCCTGAGATAGACGGCGTCGCCCTTCGCCTCAACACACCGGTCACACGCCCCGGCCACTTCGCCGTCGATATAGCTCTTTATCACGGAGAGGCCACGCGAGGTCCCGGAGAGCACATCCCTTATGGAGGGGTTGTAGGCGGACTCAAGCA
Organism: Candidatus Tritonobacter lacicola; assembly: GCA_030765135.1. Lineage (GTDB taxonomy): Bacteria > Auribacterota > Tritonobacteria > Tritonobacterales > Tritonobacteraceae > Tritonobacter > Tritonobacter lacicola. Next base: position 9,071 of record JAVCDC010000085.1, read on the forward strand.
GCGGGACAAGCTCGTGCCTGATTTTGTTCCTGAAATAAGAGGAGCTGAAATTGGAGCGGTCGAGGCGATAGGGAATGCCACGCCCTTTGAGGTAGCGAATGACCTGCGCGTGGGGCACGTCCAGGAGGGGCCGCACGACAGTCACTCCCTCGCGCTCCATCATCGGCTCCATCGGCACCAGGCCACCCAGCCCCGAGCCCCGCAGGAGCCTCATCAGGAACGTCTCTGCCAGGTCGTCCGCCGTATGACCGAGGGCGACCTTGCCGGCCCCGACCTCACGCGCGAGACCCACGAGGAACCCGTACCTCATCTCCCGCGCCGTCTCCTCGACCGACGCGCCCCGCAGCCCGGCCTCTTTCCCCACGTCGGCGCCGGCGGATCGGAAAAGAAGCCCGCGAGCTGACGCCATGGACGATACGAACGCTTCATCCCCGTCGGAGGCCGCCCCCCTGAGACGATGATTGAAATGGGCGACGACCAGCTCAATATCGTACTCGTCCTTGATATCGGCAAGAACGGTGAGAAGGGCGACGGAATCCGCCCCGCCCGACACGGAGACCACGACCACGTCGCCGCCGGCGAGTAGGCCGTTCTCCTCTACCATCCGCAGCACCCTGTCCTTTAGATCGCTCATATTCTTTGCCACAAAGGCACCAAGGCACTAAGATTATAGAAACATTCCAGGCAGCCCATGCTTATACTCGTAATCGTAATCCCACGTGCTCTGGCATAAATATAACCAATTACAATTACGATTACGATTAAGAATCCCTCAAATCTTCTCCATCCTTTGTGCCTTAGTGTCTTGGTGGCTAATTTCTCAAAAGGATGATAGAATATCCCGCGAAAGGAGAATAACATGAACGTGACCGTGAAGTACCTGACAGGCAAAATGTTTGCCGCGAAATGCGACAACCGCCACATCCTCATAGACCAGCCACGGGATAAGGGCGGTTTCGGCAGCGGCCTTTCACCTACGGAACATTTTATCATCTCCATGGCAAGCTGCATAGCCACCTATGTGGCGAGCTATTGCGAGACAAGCAAGCTTGACTGCCACGGTATGAGCGTGGACTCGACGTGGGAGACGGAACAAAAGCCAACAAGGATAACTAAGATGGACTTCACCATCCGTCTCCCTAAAGCCGATGTAGGGAAGAAGAAAATGGCCGTACTCAAGGCCGCCGATAAGTGCGCCATAAAAAGAGCTCTCAAAGACCCTCCTGAGATCACCATATCGCTGGAAGAGAAATGATGGGAATGAGCGACTGCCTCTTCTGTAATATCATGTCCGGGAAGATACCGGGCACGATTGTCCATGAGGACGACGGGGTCGTCGCCTTCGAGGATGTCAACCCCCAGACCCCGGTTCACATACTCATCGTCCCGCGAAGGCATATCCGCTCATTGAACGATCTCGAGGAAGTGGATGCCGGCCTTATCGGCCGGGTTCACCTCGTCGCTAAAAAGATTGCACGGGAAAAGGGGATAGCCGGGAGCGGCTACCGCCTCGTCTGCAACTGCGGCCCCGACGCCGGCCAGGCCGTCGGCCACATCCATTTTCACCTAATTGGCGGCAGACCCATGTCCTGGCCCCCCGGCTAGACGAAAAACGGCCCGTCTCTCGTATAGGTCCCGTCTCCTGACGGGACGAGTGATTGCGCCACAGATTTAGTATCGATAAAGATAAAAAATCAGACAGGATAACAGGATGTGAAAGAAGACGAGATACGCTTCACGAGGCTCCTTTATCCTGTCAATCCCGTTAATCCTGTCTAAAAAATAATTGTCTTCTCCTATTCAGTTTAAGATGAATGCTGGAATACCTGTTTCAAACAATCCCCTCTCCCCCCAATTTTTGGGGGGAGAGGGCAGGGTGAGGGGGGTTATACTTAGGGGAGCAACTTCTATTTATGACAAAATCGATAAATATTCCCCATCCTGTCAATCCCGTTAATCCTGTCTAAAAAATGAAGAGCCACACAAAAATCATCTCGATGAAGACGGACAGGAGGGAAGAGACCGTCGATATAACGTCCCTCGTGTCGGAGTCCCTGAAGGAGAGCAGCATACGTGACGGCCTCGCCCTCGTCACACCCCTCCACACGAGCTGCGCCGTCTATATCAGCGACTCGGACAGGGGATTGCAGGAGGACCTCTCTGCAATACTCTCAACGCTGATTCCCGAGGGGAAAGGGTATCTACACGACAGGAGCGACCCGAAGCTGAACGCCCACGGCCACCTCAGGGCCGTCCTTGCGGGCCACCATGTCACGGTCCCCATCTCTGAAGGCCGTCTCGAGCTCGGCTCCTACGGCACCATCTACTACGCCGAGTTCGACGGGCAGAGGGAAAAAGAAATCCTCGTCAAGATAATCGGCCAATAATTCCTAGGGCTTTCGCCTTTAATGAATTGGTAACGTTCAAAAGTTACGGCAAATGCCATAACCAGATTTCCCCTCCCCAACGGGGGAGGGCGGAACGTCCGGCGCTTGCCGAAGGAGATTAAGGGGAGGGGGCTTTAATGTACTTATTCCTTACTAATGAATCATTGCCCCATATTCAGCCGGCCGGGTTTATCTTTTTTGCAATGATGGCAGCGGCTTTGATAAAAGGATATGCTGTCGGCGGCGCTGTAAGCAATGGATGAGTTCCAACCTGCATGGTTAAAATAGAACTCACGGTCATCCTGTTTTGAATGGCAAGGCCGATAATATTTACAAGCTCTCCAGTACTTATTCCGCCTATAACTTCTCCACCAAGAATCACACCGGACTCCCGGGCTACAATCAGTTTCACGAACTGTTTGTGCATGCCGGGGAGCGTCTTGGGATGTTTATCAATGCCTTCGAAACTACCTATTACAATATCAAATCCTTCCTCTTTTGCCAGCTTCTCGGTTAAACCTGCTACTCCAAACCCTGTCTCGCCTATAGCAGTGGAAAAAATAGAAATGGTTCCACCAAAGGTTTTCACGGCGGAAAGTTTGTATAAGTTCATTCCCGCTATCCTCGCCTCGGAAGTAGCCGTTGATGCAAGCATGACACCGCTTGCTGCCCTGGTGATGAAATCCCTCTTTTCCGCACAATCTCCCACGGCGAATATACCCTGAGTATCGGTCCTCATGTATTCATCCACCATGATGAAGCCCATCTCGTTGATTTTAAAACCTGCCTTTTCGGCAAGTCCCGTGTTGGGGCTGTATCCCATAGATAGAATTACAGCATCGGCTCCGAGTTTTTCACCGTTGCTCAACAAAATACTACTGACCTTTTTTTCTCCCAATATTTCCTTGATGCCGACTCCGGTTCTTAGATTAATCCCCCTCGACTTCAGAATCTCCTCGGCTTTAATAACCACCTTTTCGTCGAAGGCCGCGCCCAGCACGTGAGGCAATATCTCAACAATGGTTACATCCTTACCAAGCTTGACAATCTCATCCGATACCTCAACGCCTATGAAACCTCCACCGATAGTCACGACTTTTTGCAAATGCTGAAGCTTTTCCAGCATTTCATCGAGATATGCCTTGCTCTTAGATATGGTAAAGACATTCTCCAGCCCCGATCCCTTAAGCCAGGCGGGAACTTGCGGTATTGATCCGGTGGCAATAACGAGCTTTTCGAAGCTGCATTCAAGGCCGCCTGCCGTTTTGCAGACTTTATTTTTCTTGTCCACCGAAACCACTTCATCGATTATCAGCCCGACACCCGGCCCGGTTAAAACTGAATCGGATACAGCGTCCTTGTCACTGCTGCCTAAAGACCCGAAGATATATGGAATCCCGCATGGGGTGACTACCTGTTTCTCCTTCCTTATAAGTAAAAAATCCTTATCCGGATAACTGGATTTTCCCGTTACCGCAGTAACAATACCGGCAGGTCCCCCGCCGATTATCAGCACGTCTGTTTTTTTCATGATTGCTTCTCCTGTTATTGGCTCTGCACTTTAGCAGCCATTTCCGGGAAAACAAGCTTTGACGCAGACCCCGCAGATGTAGTGGCCGAGGTTCAGCTTGTTCTTGAATACCCTGAGCTGCTCAAAGCATTTTTGATAATCGAAGTCCTCCGGCGTATCGCCGATTGCGCCGCAGGGACAGGCTGTTACGCAGGATCGGCACTCGCCGCAGTTTTCCTCCAGCGGATGGTCGATCCTGAGAGGAAGATCGGTCAGTACTGTCACCAGGCGGACACGCGATCCCCACTGAGGCGTTACAAGCAGGTTGTTTCTTCCCAACCACCCCAGGCCCGCGCGGCGGGCGATCTCCCTGTGGGAGAGGTGTCCCCGCTGCGTCTCCCAGTCTATCGTCTGGGAAGCGCCGATTGGCAGCGCCTTGCCTCCCATCTCCTGAACCAAGGACGCCACGGCGAGGGCAACCCTATCGAGCAGGTAGTTCACCTGCCGGTAGTGGTGCAGGTAGAGGCGCGTGGGACGGTCAACGATATCCTCGATAACTCCGTCGGAGAGCCTGACGGCCATCGATATCCCCTTATCCAGTCTCTCCACCGTCTCGGGAGCCAAATCAAGAAACTCCTCCCGCATGTCCGTAATATCAGCCACGCCGAAGAGAGACATACCGAGACTCAAAGCACGGTCTCTCAGCTTCTCGTAATTATTAGTTGGTATAGTCATTGTTTAAAGGGGAGCTTATTTTTCTCCTGTTCTTTTATCCCCGCATCTTTGAGCATCCGGACAATCTCTTTATATCCTTCTTTTTCAGCACGATCTAAAGCTGTTTTGCCTTCTGCATCCTTTAGATTTACATCAGCACCGTTATCAATAAGAAGTTTTACTGCATTGGTTTTTCCTCTATCTACCGCCCACATTAAAGCGGTTGAACCATTGTCATCGCATTTTGCGTTCACGTCGGCCCCACTATCAATTAGAAGTTGTAGGGCATTTACTCTGCCAGCCGCTGAAGCCCACATTAGAGCTGTAGAACCAGCCCCGCCTCTCCCATTGACGTCGGCACCTTTTTCAATCAGGAGTTTTATTGTATCTCTATCCCTACGATGTGCTGCAGCAGACAAGGGTGTCAAACCAAGTATGCCGATTTCATCAACGTTGGCACCCTTCTCAATCAGGAGATTGATTACATCTTCGTGTCCGCCAACAGCAGCTATAATTAAAGCTGTCCAACCAGTACGGCCTTTTGCATTTACATCAGCGCCATTATCCATCAATAGCTGTACTATGTCGACGTGTCCACAAAATGCAGCTACAAACAAGGCCGATTTGCCATCATTATCTTCTGTACTTATATTAGCGCCATTCTCGACAAGGAGTTTCGCAATATCGGCATGTCCCCTGTCTGCAGCGATAATAATTGCAGTTTGACCCTCATAGCCAATTGTATTTACGTCAGCACCTCTATCCAATGCAGTTTGGACAGCTTTGAGATCGCCTCTCTCTACTGTTATCAACAAATCTTCGTCAAAGCCTGCGCAAGCCACCTGGGAGACGAAGCTGAACAAAAACACTGAACTAATAGCACCGCAAACTATCACATGTGGCCTGATCGCTATAAATTTAATGCCCTTCATAGCTTCTGCTCCATACTAGCTTCCTAATTTTCCTTAAAAGACCATCTCTTATTCATTACACGCGTTACACTTTACACCATTAACCTGTAGGGCCCATGGCAATAATTTCTCAGCCAAAACATCTAGGCGCACAAAAGACAAACACCTCTCAGTGCGTCCATGATAAAGTTAATAAAGTAGAAGGGGAAGAAATGATTAGAGACGCCGTGCAGCACCAACTACTATACAATTTGTTAATGTTGGAGTCTTTAAATGGCCCATAAGAAAAATATATTAGTATTGCTATTTATCTTTCTCTATTGCTTTGGTTGCAGTACTAATAAAAACGGTTATTTAAAATACCCTGGTAATGGTATACCTCTTATTTCAAAGGACATGGAAGTTGAAAAATTACAGGAAGAACTCAAAGAATGTAGCTCGCACTATAAAAATATTTGCTTCAATGAAAATAGATTTGAGTTTGTTGACATATCGGATTTTTCATTCCAGTTGTCAAAAGAAATTATCGATAAGGAATGGTTAATGTTAGAAGTAAACCTTAGAATTTTTACAGGCGAATGCAGAATTAGCATCGGCAATTTAAGTTACATAATTAAGAAGCAAAGTATTAGGGTTTTCGATGACGGCAAGGAAATTTACGCGAACTATAACAATTTCGTAAAATCTATTTACTATCAAAAAGTTCCCACGTCAACAAGTACTATATTATGCTTTACCGGCTCCCCTTATTCTAAAATACTTGATGCTAAAATAGACATGCCTGCTATTATAAAAATTGAATTGACCTATAATTGCAGTGGCTACATCGGTCCCTGGGTTTGGGTAAGAGGAGCTAAATAAGGTGTCAGCGTCCAGTGAACACATGCCGTGTTTTGCATATATAGGCAGTAATTGTGAAGTGTCACCGGTCGGTTCAAAACCAGCCACTTTGAGGGAGAGGTGAGCACGGTAGAATGCCTCCTTACAAAAGGAGGATCTATCGATAGCGAACCAGATCAAAGTGGCTATAAGGAACTCGATATCAACACTCCATAAGCGTGGCTGGTCCCAGTATACAATCAAGGGACACCTTTCATAAGATGCTGCATGGCAATAGAATGCAAATAAATTCCCGCTTATCATTATGGGAGGCTTTATCCGGAAATGTGGTAAGGGTTAAATAAGCTTGAGGTTCTATTCCAGGGCCAAGGCCAAATTATTAACGGACTTGACTGATTATGACAATCAATAAATCCGTTTAATCTCAGTCGATCCGGTAGGTCGCCTGACGGACGGCAGGTCTGCCTGACAGGCGTTTAATCCGCGGATATTTTTTTCTCTTCCCTTCTTCAGGTACACCATCAGCATGGAGATGGCGGCGGGCGTGATGCCGGAGATCCGCGACGCCTGGCCGAGGGACCTCGGGCGGAAGCCATGGAGCTTCTCCTGAACCTCAAGAGACAGGCCGGGAAGGGAGCGGTAGTCGAAATCGCGCGGTATCCGTATCTCTTCCAGCCGCTTGAACTTTTCGATGTCCGCCTCTTGCCTTTTAAGATACCCCTCGTACTTGACCTGTATCTCCACCTGGAGGCCTACATCGTCGGACACATCGCCTGTCGAGGAGTCAAGCTCATGCAGGTCGCCGTACGATATCTCCGGCCTGCGCAGGAGCTCTTTCAAGGTGGTCGACTTTTTAAGAGAGCTGGTATTCATACTCGAAAGCACTTCGTTCATGGATGTATCAGGGTTGAGTCTTACGGAGTCAAGCCGTTCGAGCTCCTCATGGATAGCGCTTTCCTTCTCCCTCGTCTTGCTACGGGTAGCTTCATCAATCAAACCCAGTCCGTAGCCCTTCTCACGCAATCTCAGGTCAGCGTTGTCCTCCCTTAGGAGGAGGCGGTACTCAGCCCGTGAGGTGAACATGCGGTAAGGCTCGTCCGTCCCCTTCGTCACCAGGTCGTCGATGAGGACGCCTATATATGCCTCGGAGCGGTCAAGGATAAATGGCTCCTTTTCCCGTATCGCCAGGGCGGCGTTGATGCCCGCCATCAACCCCTGCGCGGCAGCCTCCTCGTAACCAGTAGTACCGTTGATCTGGCCCGCGAGGTAGAGGCCCCTGATCATCTTCGTCTCAAGCGTCGGGAGTAGCTGCGTCGGATCGACGTAGTCGTGCTCGATGCCGTAGCCGGGGCGGAGTATCTCCGCCTCCTCAAGTCCCGGGATGCTGTGTATCATCTCGAGCTGGACGTCCAGGGGGAGGCTGGTGGAGATACCGTTCGGGTAATACTCGTGGGTGTCCCAACCCTCAGGCTCGAGGAAGATGTGGTGCCGCTCCTTATCGGGAAACTTGACTATTTTGTCCTCTATGGAAGGGCAGTAGCGGACGCCGCGCCCAGTAATCACGCCGGAGAAGAGGGGCGATTTATCAAGGCCGGACCTTATAATCTCGTGTGTCCTGCCCGTGGTCCACGTCATGTAACAGGGCATCTGCTTTCCCGTAAACGTGGGAGAGGAGAAAGAAAACGGGGTGGGCGCTTCGTCACCCTCCTGAATCTGCATCTTCGAGAAATCAAGCGTCCGGCCATCAAGGCGCGCGCATGTGCCGGTTTTGAATCTCCCGAGATTTAAGCCGAGCTTCTTCAGGCAGTCCGCCAGCTTGACGGACGCGAAATCGCCCAGGCGGCCTCCGGGGAAGTGTTTCATCCCTATGTGAATCAGGCCGTTCAGGAAAGTCCCGGGGGTTATGATCACACAACGGGCACGAAACAGTTCTCCCAGGCCGGTCTCGACACTACAAACACGGTCGCCTTTCGTCAGGATTCTACCGACCCTCCCCTGCTTGATATGGAGGTCCCGGCAGCTTTCAACCACCTGTTTCATTGCCAGCCTGTACGCCTGACGGTCAACCTGCGCCCTTGTGGCCTGGACGGCGGGCCCCTTGCGTGTATTCAGGCGCCTGTACTGGATCGCTGTGCGGTCGGTAACAAGGGCCATCTCACCGCCGAGGGCGTCGATCTCCCTCACCAGGTTGCCCTTGGCCACACCTCCGACCGCGGGATTGCAGGACATGAGGCCGATCCTGTCCAGGTCCATCGTGAGAAGCAGCGTCGAGCATCCCATACGGGCCGCCGCAATGGCCGCCTCGCAGCCGGCGTGTCCGCCGCCCACCACGATGATATCGTATTGTTTATCGGAAGCGCTCAATGCTCATCATCCATCCGCTTTGCACTTCGAATTATAATACAAATCACCCCCTTTTTGATGTATGCTTTATCCGCTTTAAGCTCTTTACAATTTCAGTCAATACCTCTCCCCTTTTATAAGGGAAGGGTAGAGCCAGTGATGGGTTAAGAACAGCTTCAGGCAGGAAGTTCAAAGTCGAAAAAATGCTAGCGGCACCAGTGCGCTTACAAGCAAGTATTGTTTCTTTTAGCCCTGAACTTTCCGCTTGTAACAATCATTACCCCCTCACCTTAATCCTCTCCCCCAAAGGGGGAGAGGAGATTTTAGTTTCATCCATCGATAATATTTGGCGCTTATAAAGGATCTGGCATTAAATTGCAGAGGTTACGAACGACCAACATAAAGAAAAATGCTTATCTCAAGGCGAGCAGACAGGTTATCAACATTTGGTCGAAACTAAGTGCCTCAATCTAACAACAATGAATGATGCAATAGTACAAAACGGCAGGAAGACACAGAAGCGCTTTCCCTGGATATACGTACCCACGACCTACTTCGCCGAGGGCGTCCCCTACGTCATCGTCAACACCGTCTCCGTCATCATATACAAGAAGATGGGGATACCGAACAGCCTCATCGGCCTGACGAGCTTGCTCTACCTTCCGTGGGTCATAAAAATGCTGTGGGGGCCGCTCGTCGACACGCACTCCACTAAAAGACAATGGATCATCTCCACGCAGTTCGCCATGGCCATCGGCTTCGGAATCGCGGCGCTGTGCATGCAGTCGGCCGCCTTCTTCACCTTCTCACTCGTTCTTTTCACGGCAATCGCCTTCGCATCGGCCACACACGACATAGCGACGGACGGCTTCTACATGCTGGCCCTATCGAAGGAAGACCAGGCCCTCTACGTGGGGGTCCGGAACACATTTTACAGGGTGGCCATGATCTTCGCCTCGGGCGGCCTGGTCGTCCTCGCCGGCATACTGGAGAGAAGGACAGGGAACATCCCCATGAGCTGGACAGTCGCCCTGGCGGTCGCGGGCGCGATATTCCTTGTGCTCGCCCTTTTTCACCGGTTTTACCTCCCCCGTCCCGCAACAGACCGGGGCATCCACCCCGAAAGGGAAGAAGAAAAAGCTCCCTGGCTCGCCGTCTTCAGGAGCTACTTCAAGCAGCCCAAGATCGTCCCTGTCGTGGCGTTTATACTTCTCTACCGGCTTGGGGAGTCGATGCTCGTGAAAATGGCTCAGCCGTTTCTCATCGATCCTCCCGGAAGCGGCGGCCTCGGCCTGGCCACGGAAACCGTCGGGTTCGTCTACGGGACGATCGGCGTTTTGTGCCTCCTGGCGGGCGGCATCCTGGGGGGATACCTGATATCACGCTTCGGCTTCCGCAGGTGCGTCTGGCCGATGGTCATCGCCCTCAACGCACCCGACCTTGTCTACGTCTACCTGGCGTGGGCCAGGCCCTCTATCAGCTATGTATATTTACTTGTAGCGGTTGAGCAGTTCGGTTACGGCCTGGGCTTCACGGCTTTCATGGTCTTTCTGATGTATAGGGCAAAGGAACCGTACAAGACTTCGCACTACGCCATCTCCACCGGCATAATGGCCCTCGGCATGATGCTGCCGGGGATGGTGAGCGGCTTTATCCAGGAGGCCCTCGGGTACCTCAACTTCTTCATCCTCGTCTGCTTCCTCACCATACCGGGCATGCTGACAATCTTCTTCATCCCCAAAGAAGAAAATTAGATAAAAAGGGAACAGGCTGCTTTTTTGATTCAAAAAAGCAGCCTGTTCCCTTTTTATTATTGAACGACTTCGACGTCCTCGGTGACCGTCTTCTTCTCGATCACGGTCCCCGGATAAACAACCGTCTCGGTGACGGTCCCCGGCGCGACGACTGCCGGCGGCATAACGGTGTACTTCGGCACCTCCAGGCCCACCGATTTCTTCTTGCCGTTTGCCGCGGTGAACTTGACCTTGATGTCTTCGTCGCCGTATCCCGGAAGAGAAACCGAGAAGCTCCCGTCACGCAGGACTATCCCCTCCCTCGCTATCTTCCGGTCCTTGTTGATGACCGTAACGTGTATAGGGTGCGCGCCGTAAACGCTTCCCGGTGAACCCCAGACCGCAACCATACCGCCGGGACCCGGCGATGAAACCGATATCGTGTCCTTTTCGACCCTCAGCTTCGTGCCCGCGCCGGCGTCGCCGTCGAGGAGAAACGCAAGTGAAACAGCCATGAAAAAAACAATACTCGTACGCATATTTCTCTCCCGGTAAAGATTAGACCTGATCACTCCGCGGCCGCCGGATAGTCATCCGGGGCGGGCGTATATACGGGTGCATCGATAACCCCCGCCTCACCGGCGGAGTCCTTCACCTCTTCCCCGACGCGGGGCGAGGAGTGTATTTCCGTGTTCTCTACTTCCCCGTCGGCATCCGGGTCTTCTTCCTCGACGGGCTGAGGAGCGGGCTCCCCGGTGACCACCACTTCCTCTGTGACTGCCGGCTCCTCACCCACCGCCGGCGTTTCTGCTGATTCGGATAACCCAACCTCTTCGACGACCGGCTTCTCATCATCTGAAACGGGCGGCGTGGCAGGCGCCACCGAAACTTCAACCTCTTCGGTCATCACCGCATCATCACTCTCGACAGTGGACGGCGGAGACGCTTCGGAAACCTCTGTATCCACCGGCTCCAGCACCTCCTCTTCCAAGACGGGCGCCGGTGCCTGCGGCCGGGGTACTATCGGCTCGCCTTCCGCTGCGGGCGGAAGACTCGTTGATCCGTCGGGAATTACCGGCTCCACGTCGATCACGGGCGGGGGGGCCAGCACTTCTTCGACCGCGGCCGCTTCTTCGGCCGCAGCCTCCGCGGATGGCGGGGGAGCACCGGCCTCTTCCATTATTGTTATCGTCGCGGCCGGTGGCGGGAGCGGCGTAACGGGAACCCTGAGATGGACCGACTTCTTCACGCCATCGGCGGCGATAAACTTAACCTTGAGTTTTTCGCCGCCGTATCCGGGCAACGTGACGGAGAAGCTCCCGTCCTCCCGGACGGTCCCGCCCATCATTACCTTCTGGCCCTTGTTGGAAACCTTGACGGCGACGGGCCGGGCGCCGCTAACGCTCCCCGGCTCTCCCCAGACAACTACGGTCCCGGCGGGCGTCGACGACGATACGGCAACAGCCTTCCTATCGACCTTTATCTTCGGACGGGCATGGGCGCTCCCGGCAAGAAAAAAAAGGAGCGTGAACGCGGTAAAGAGCTTGATTCGCATAAGCATATTTATTCCCTTTCTCTATGTAAAAGCTACAAACCCTAGGGGCGTTTTGTCAACAGCAACCTCCTATCGAACGCCCTCCCGGCGGTAAGCAAGCTTCACAATCACCCATCACCGGCCTGATTCAACGCGCCGGCAGTGCAAACGTCCGGCCTCCATGCCGGAGGTCCCGCGCAGTCAACGGCGTACTGCATCAGTTTCTTATCTACTTGCCCCGCCTCCCCGAATACCCTATATTATCACATCAAGGAGCAACAAATACCGTGAAGCTATCCAGCCTTCTCCAGGAAGGTCTAATTATACCAAACCTCGCCGGAAAGGACGGAGGCAAAATACTCGAGGAGATGGTGGACTGCCTCCTCCGGCGCGGCGCGGTGGGCGCCGACAGGAATACGATACTCAAGACCCTCAGGGACAGGGAGGCCCTGGGAAGCACCGCGGCAGGCCACGGGGTCGCCTTTCCCCACGCCAGGATCGAGGGCCTGAAAGACGTCCTCGTCGTCCTCGGCATTTCCCATAAGGGGGTAGACTTCAGGGCACCGGACGGGCGGCAGGTCAAGATCTTCGCCCTCGTCCTCACCTCGAAGACGGAGTCGACAATCTACCTCCGCACCCTGGCCGCCTTCGCCAAGCTCTTCTCCGACAACAGGCACAGGGAGAAGATCCTGTCCCTCCAGTCGGCCAGGAGGATCATAGAGTACATCGCATCGACGGGAATCGCGGTCAAGGAGCGGCTCACGGCCAAGGACATCATGACGACAGACGTCGTCACCATCTCTCCTGAGGAAACCCTTAAGACTGCGATAGACAGGCTCTTCAAGCACAACCTCACCGGCCTGCCGGTCATCGATAACTCCGGGCACATCATCGGGGAGTTAACCGGGAGAGACATCATCAAGATAGGGCTGCCCGAGTACTTCTCCATGATAAGGAACGTCGCATTCCTCCCGGATTACGAGCCGTTCGTCAACTTGCTCAAGGACGAGGGCAATATCCCCGTCAAAAAGGCCATGCACACAGACATCGTCACCGTCTCGGAGGACTCGTCCATAATAGAGATCGCCTACAAGATGGTCCACGAGCGTGTCCGCCGGGTTCACGTCCTGAGGGACGGGAAGCTCGCCGGAATCATCATGCGCAAGGACCTTATCAGAAAGGTAATCAGGGCTTGATCCTCGATGAACCCAATCGCCATCGCCTGCGGCATCTTCATCATCACCTACGTCGCGATAGCCACGGAGAAGGTACATAAGGCCGTCGCCGCCCTCCTGGGCGCGGCGCTCATGCTCATCCTGAAGGTGCTCGACCAGCGGGCAGCATTCGGGGCCGTCGACCTTAACGTCATACTGCTTCTCGCGGCCATGATGGTGATAGTCAACATCCTCAAGAAGACAGGCGTATTTCAATGGCTGGCCATAAAGGCGGCCAAGGCGACGAGCGGCAACGCACTCCCCCTTATGGCGTTTCTGGCCGTGATATCGGCCCTGCTCTCTGCCTTCCTGGACAACGTGACGGCGATACTCCTTATCGTCCCGGTCACACTCCTTTTGACCGAGGAACTCCGCCTCGATCCCATCCCCTTCCTCATAGCAGAGATCATGTCCTCCAACATCGGCGGGACCGCCACCCTCATCGGCGACCCCCCCAACATCATGATAGGCAGCGCCGCGGGCATCGGGTTTCTGTCCTTCCTTCTCAATCTCGGCGGCCTTTGCATCCTGATGCAGGTGGCCCTCATCATCGGACTGTGGCTCCTCTTCCGAAAACGGCTTTACGTCCCCAACATACTGCGGGCCAAGCTCAGGGAGATGGACGAGCGGCGCGCCATAACGGACCGCAAGCTCTTGTGGAAGTGCTCCTTCGTCCTCGCCGGCACCCTCCTCGGATTCATCGTTCACGAAACCCTGGGCCTCCAGCCCGCCAGCATTGCCATCGGCGGGGCAGCGTTCCTCATGCTGATCACGAAGGTATCCCCCGATGAGGCCCTGCGGGATGTTGAGTGGTCGACCCTGGCCTTCTTCACGGGCCTCTTCATCATCGTGGCCGGCCTCGATGCCGTCGGCGTCATCCGGTTCCTGGCCGAGAAAGCCCTCCGCCTGACCGGGGGAAACCTCGCCCTGACCTCGATCTTCGTGCTCTGGTTCTCCGGATTCGCATCTTCCTTCGTGGACAACATCCCGTACGTGGCCACCATGATCCCCATCGTCAAGAGCCTCGGAAGCCATATGCCCGTGAGGCCCCTCTGGTGGTGCCTCGCGATAGGGGCCGGTTTCGGCGGCAACGGCACGATCATCGGGGCGTCGGCGAACGTCGTGGTGGCCGGGCTCGCCGCCAGGAGCGGCTACAATATCTCCTTCGCCAGGTTCCTCGCCTACGGCCTCCCCTTCCTTGTCATTTCCCTTCTTATCTCAACGCTCTACGTCTACATCCTCTATCTTTGAACTATTCTCTATTTATTCCCCTATAATCATTGCTTATACTGAGTCAGTAGTGTCCCAACGTTAGTCAAACAACATCAGTTGGTTATGAAAGTTGCTGTCCTTGAATGTGTGATCGAAATCCGTAAGTGCCTCTAACAGAGGTGATTTCTCGAAAAGAGACACGCTCAGAA
>JAVCDC010000109.1 GCA_030765135.1 Candidatus Tritonobacter lacicola
CTCAGAGAGCCTTCTGAGAGCTTCACTCAGCCTGTTAGATGCACATAAACAACCTTTCTTTGATTTTGCTTTCAGGGGGACACTTCTAAATAGTTTAGAAGGGGACATTTCTAAATAGTTTGGACAAGCCGGTTTATTTTGCTTGAGAAATTCCGCCCTTTTAACTACAATTCTCCGCTTTACTAAAGGAGAAACCGTGCCCTCGCGAAATGAAATAATCATCAAAAACGTCTACCCGGAGATAGCGGGAGGACGCTACCCCGTCAAGCGGGAGGCGGACAGGATGTTCCGCGTCTCTGCCGATATCTACAGCGGGATGCCGCTGGAAGTCCACCTCAAGTACAGGAAGAAGCACACCGAATCATCTCCCTGGCAGCGGGTCCCCATGAAAAAGGAAGATGATATCCGCTGGACGGGAAGCTTCCCCCTGAAAGAGATGCCCGGGTGGTGCCAGTACACCATAGAAGCCAAACCCAAATCCGGCGAAAAGAAGAAGACGGCCTACAGGCACGTTCTAGAGATCATGGTCGAGCCCGCCCGCGCGCGGTTCGCCGCGTGGTACGAAATGTTCCACCGCTCCCAGGGGAAGTTGCCCGGCAGGAGCGCCACCTTCGACGACATGATCGCCCGGCTCCCCGATATAAAGAAGATGGGATTCGACGTAATCTACCTCCCCCCCATCCATCCGATCGGAAGGACAAACCGCAAGGGTCCGAACAACAGCCTGACCGCCGGGCCCAACGACCCCGGCTGCCCCTGGTCGGTGGGAAACGAGCACGGTGGGCACAAGGCCGTCAACCCCGAGCTGGGGACACTCGACGATTTCAGGCGGTTCGCCCGTGCGTGCAGGAAGATGGACATAGATGTGGCCCTGGACATCACCACAAACTGCTCTCCCGACCACCCGTGGATCAAGGAGCATCCCGGCTGGTTCTTCCACAACCCGGACGGATCAATCAAATACGCAGAAAACCCGCCGAAGAAGTACGAGGACGTCTGTCCCCTGAACCTCCTGCCGGAGGACAGGGAAGAACAGTGGGCGGTGTTAAAGAGTATCCTCACCTTCTGGCTTGATCAGGGTGTAGACGCCTTCCGGATAGACAACCCCCACACCAAGCCGTGGGACTTCTGGGAGTGGATCATCAGGGAGGTGACAAGGGAGTACCCCGGAACAGTCTTCCTCGCCGAGGCCTTCACTGAATACGACAAGCTGGAGGCCCTTTCCATGCTGGGCTTCTCCCAGTCCTACACCTACTTCACATGGCGCGATACAAAGAACGAGCTCATCGAGTATCTTCTAAAGTTCACGAACAGCTACCTGAAGGAATTCCTGAGGCCGAATTTTTTCGTCAACACACCGGACATCCACCCGCCCTTCCTTGTCCACGGGGGGCGGCCGGCCTTCAAGCTCCGCCTGGCCCTCGCCGCCACCGCCTCCTCGCTCTATGGAATGTACAACGGCTATGAGCTGTTGGAGAACGACAAGCTTCCCTACAAAGACGAGCTCAAGGACTCCGAGAAGTACGAGTACAAGGTCCACGACTGGGACGCGCCGGGGAACATAAAGGAGTACATAGCCAGGCTGAACAGGATCAGGCGGGAAAACACCTCCCTTCAATACACGGACAACCTCCGCTTATACAGCTCGACCGCGGACACGGTCCTCTTTTACGGGAAGACCTCCCCCGATGGTAAAAACACCGTTCTCACGGCGATTAACCTGGACCCGCTCAACACGGCGGTCGGGAGGATCACCGTGCCGGTGGAGGATTTCGGCATATCCTCCGACGAGGAATACGAGGTCCGGGAACTTATCACCGATACCGTCCACACATGGAAGGGAAGGGAGCAGTATATAACGCTCGACCCCGCCGTCGAGCCGGCCGCCATTTACCGCATTGAGGCACGGCCGCCGATTGCGCAGAAGAAAGCTAAGGCCAACTAAAAGAAGGTTATTCATAGATCGTAATCTTAATCGTACTCCTAATCGTAATCGAATATAGCTTTGCTGATTCAGGAGATCGGGATTAAGAGTAAGAGTACGATTACGAGTACGAATCCAGTAAAAGGAGAAAGATATGAAAGTTACTATGATGGCAAAGGAGTATCCGCCTAACGTCTACGGCGGCGCGGGCGTCCACCTCAGGGAGCTGTCAAGATGCCTCGCCAAACTCATGGATGTCGAGGTGCGGTACTTCGGGGATGAAGACAGTGATTCACCGCACCTTAAGATAAAGGGTTACACGCCCTGGGAAAAACTCGACTGTGCGTTCGATCCGAAGTTGAACTCCGTCTTCAAGACCCTCTCGACGAACCTCGCGATGCTCTGCGACGGCATAGACTCCCAGATAGTCCACACCCACACGTGGTACGGCCACTTCGCGGGCTACCTCGCGAAGGTTCTCTACGGCGTAAAATTCGTCGCCACGTGCCACAGCCTGGAGCCGCTGCGCCCCTGGAAGGTGGACCAGCTGGGACACGGGTACGAGGTCAGCTCCTGGATGGAGAAAACCGGGATCGAGGGGGCGGACAGGGTAATCGCCGTCTCCGGCCTCATGAAGGAGGACATCGTAAAATATTTCGGCGTGGCCGAAGACAGGGTGGAGGTCATTCACAACGGCATCGACCTCGACACCTGGAGGCCGAAAAAGCTGAACCCCGAACTCAAAGAGAAATACAAAATAGAGGACAACTACATCCTTTTTGTCGGGCGGCCCACCCCCCAGAAGGGAATGGAGCACCTGATCGCCGCCATGGACCGGATACCGTGCCAGCTCGTTATGGGCGCCACGGGAGCGGACACGAAGGAGTACGAGGACCGCATGACGGCCGATGTGGAGAAGAAGGACAACATCGTCTGGATCCACGAGCTGCTGGAGGAGGATGAGTACATCCAGCTCTACACGGACGCGCGCGCCTTCATCTGCCCCTCCGTCTACGAGCC
>JAVCDC010000100.1 GCA_030765135.1 Candidatus Tritonobacter lacicola
AAGCTCATAGCACCTTTCCTGTTCCTATCGGTTTGGGGACCAGGACTCAATCCCCTATCCCGGTGGCGAACTGATTAACCGATAGCTTTTTTAACTGTGTTGGATAAAGAGAAACAGAGCTGATCCGTTAACTCCTGCGTCGGACCCTCCACCATAACCCGGCACATTGCTTGAGTGCCTGAATAGCGGATAAGTACCCGTCCTTTATCCTTCAATTCCGACTCCGCCTCCTTGATGGCAGCCTGAAGCTCGGGAATCTCTTCTAATGGCGGCTTATTTTTCACGGTAACATTGATCATCTTCTGGGGCGAAAGCTTCATGACCTTGGCCAGCGCGCTGAGCGATTTTTTATAAAACTGCATGGACGAAAGGAGCTGCAGGGCTGAGATGATGCCGTCACCGGTCGTGTGATGGTTGAGGTAGATTATATGACCGGATTCCTCCCCGCCCAGGACGGCGTTCTTTTTCTGCATCATCTCCAGAACATACCGGTCTCCGACCGTAGATACTCCCTGCTTAATGCCGAGCTTCTCCAGCGCGATGTTAAACCCGAAGTTACTCATCACGGTCGAGATAACAAGGTTGTTTTTGAGCCAACCCCTCTCCTTGTACATCTTGCCGCAGATGGCCATAATATGGTCTCCCGTGATCTCCCGGCCCTTCTCATCGACAGCAATGAGCCGGTCGCCGTCCCCGTCGAAAGCCAGCCCGATTGAGGCGCCCACCTTCACCACTTTCGCTTGCAGGCTCTCCGTATGCTGAGAACCGCAGTTCTTGTTGATATTGGTACCGTTGGGATCGTCATGGATAGCGATCACGTCCGCTCCCAGTTCGGAGAAGATAATGGGGGCTACTTTATATGTCGCCCCGTTGGCGCAATCGAGAACGATCTTCATCCCTTCAAGGCTCAAGTCATCGGGGAAAGTGTTTTTGCAGAAGACGATGTACCGGCCGATTGCATCATCGATACGTTTGGCCTTGCCGATTTCATCAGCCGTGGGCCGGATGTCCCTGATTTTTCCCGTGGTGATCAGTTCCTCGATCTCGTCCTCGTCGGCATCAGGGAGTTTAAAACCGTCGCGGGAGAATATCTTGATTCCGTTATCCTGGTAGGGGTTATGCGATGCCGATATCACCATCCCCGCATCCGCCCGCATGTTGCTGGTGATAAAGGCAATACCCGGCGTAGGCATCGGTCCCACGAGCAACACGTCGACTCCCATCGAGCAGATTCCGGCCGTGAGGGCATTTTCGACCATGTACCCGCTAACCCTGGTATCTTTGCCGATCACTATCCGGTGCCGGCGGTCTTCGTGCTGTTTGCAGACATGGGCTGTCGCCCGCCCGATCTCAAGTATTGTTTCGGCCGTCATCGGAGCAATATTCGCGATGCCCCGAACGCCGTCGGTACCAAACAACTGTCCCATGGTAGTCCTCCTTTTTTGGCGACTGCTTTAGCCTTTCCGCGCTTTGCCCTAGCGGCCCGTCAAGCCGCATTTAGACCGGCTATAAACTTATTCCGGTTTGAAAGAAGGCAGCAAGGAAAAAACCTCACCGGTTACTTCCGCTACAATGCCCTGGAGCCAGCTTGTTCCTTTCTCTGACCATTCGGGCTCCAGGCCCTGGATGACCGCGATATAGTCGTTTCCTTTTTTCCCCGTATCCCGGCTGATTTTGTCCAGAAAAGAATCCCGCGCGGAAATATCCCCTGTCCATTTCGAAGAAGCTTTAAGTGCTTCTTCAACCTGCGGCCATTTGTGGAAAAATTCGTTCTTTCTGTCCAACAGCTCCCGGGAAGGCGTGTCCATAATTTTCCGGTATGATTCGGCGGAAGCCGGCATCTTTGCGGCAAGTGCTCCCAGGCGCTTGATCCTTTCTGCAAACCCCATTTCGATCTTTTCCATCGCGCCCCGGTGGAGTTCATTTCCCAACCCGGCGTCGGCATGAAAAAGGGATCGGACATGAGCATACCATTGCCGGAGTGCGATCAGATTGGCAATATAAATTATGTTGTTTACCACCCTGCGCCGGACGCTCCTGTAGACGCCAGGGTGAAACTCCAGATCTCCCGATTTCCGCGTCCCCCCGAAAAGCAGCTTTCCGCCCTCCGGGCAGTCCATCCGGCAGATAGTCCCGGCCGCGACCACGGTCCCGTAGCCGATGCGGCAGGGACCGACTAAACCACCCTGCCCGCCCAGGAAGATGGGGGATTGATTCAACATCACTCCCCGGGGAACATCACCTATTAATGACGGTGTCGCCTTGTCCTGGTTTGGCGTGTAATTGAAGTGAATGTAGGAGCTCCCCACTTCGGTATGGTTCTTGCGGCTGGTTCCTCCAGCCATCAGGCCGTCGCAGAAATTAATCAGGCTGCCGAAAGTGACAAAAGGGAAAAGTATGGTCTGTTTGAGCCCTACCGTATGGGCTCCGTTTGCTTCCTCCTCCAGAAGGCAGCCATCCCGGACTTGAGCCCCGCTGCCCATATTAGCGCCCTTGAGGAAAGTGGACTTGCGGAAGAACCCACCCTTAAGTTCCACATCGGGGCCAAGCTGGCAATCCCGGAGGGTCACCGGGCTTTCATAGCCGAGTTTCACATTCGGCATAATGAGCGATTCCCGGCCGTAGATCTTGCACCCGGCATAGATGGTCACCCCGTCACCGGAAATACGGTTCAGATCCACCATCGATCCGATCTCAACCGATTCCGGGTTCGGGACCTCAATCCCCTTTTCCAAGAGGACCTTGACCTTGTTAGAGCTGTGAACCGTCATGCTCCTTCTCCCGCCTTCCGCGCGCCGCCGTGGCGCGCGCATCTTCAACCTTACTGGAACTGAACCATTATCAACAATTAAGCGTTATTGTAAAGGCCCCTTATCTCTGTGGTTTTGGCAAGCTCCCTTCGGCAAGCTCAGGATCTTCGGCAGGGAAGGCTACCCGCAGTGCCGGTTCTCGATCCGTCAACCCTAATAATGATTAGGGCATATAAAAAATAGAGCTGTTATAACAGAAATGGGCTTATCTTTCGTGCACACCTCCCATAGGGTGAATTGCCGTTTTCACCCATTATAAGGTGTAGGCTTATGTCATGACAACAGGGAGCCAAAATCACACTTGGCTAACAAAGGCTTTTCGCTGCCACATTCACTGTGCGCGGCACGACCACTACAATGCACGCTATAAATAGCGTGTTGTTATTACGTGTGACCTGAATTATTCTGGCGATATGGGAACTTTTATCTTTTTTTGGGCGTCTAATATAATGAAGTGAGCAATGCGCGAAATATCGAGAGACATCCTTACAAAAGCGTCGGAAGGCAGTATGAGCGCTTTCGAGGAGATATACAGCACTACGTCAGACTATGTCTATACTGTGGCGGTGAATATAACGGGCAACAGTGCCGATGCGGATGAGGTTACACAGGACGTTTTCTTGAAAGTTTTCAGGCGGCTCAAGGATTTTCACTTCAGGGCTTCCTTTAAAACGTGGATCTACAGGATTACCCTCAATAGCGCGATATCGCGCTTGAGAAAAAGGGCAAAATGGCGATCGCAAGAGTCCGAATACAGTGATTCCATTGCACATAAGAGCGGGCGCAACACAACCCGGGAAGCGGTAGATCGGGAATATAATGAGCTGCGTGTGCGGTCCATGCTGGAGATGCTCAATCCGGATCAGCGGGCGTGCATCGTGCTGAGGGGGATCGAGGGATTGAGTTACAGGGAAATCGCGGAGGTGCTCAGTATAAATATCAATACCGTACGATCAAGGCTAAGGAGGGCGCGGGGGATTCTCGTGGCCCGCCACCGGAAGGAGGCTAAGAAGAAATGAAATGCAAAGAGATACGGGACCTGCTCACCGCTGACTATATAGACGGCGAGCTCGACGATGACACGCACAAGGAGGTTGCGAGGCACATCGAGAGCTGCGCCCAGTGCAGGCTTTACGAGGAGACCGTGCGGGGGGCTGCCATCGAGCCCTTCAGGAAGGTCAGGCGATGCAGTGCGCCGGCGCGTGTTTGGCGCGGAATAAAGCGTAGGATCGAGGAGAAGCCTGAAAAAGGCCTGCGCACGGCTTTGCACGGCGCCTGGCAAAGCTTTTTCGGCATCCGTAAAACCGCATTCGTCACGGCGGCGGCGGCGGCGGTGATCGTAATCGCGGCAGTCCTCTTCCGCGCGCCCTCCGCTCCGCCCGGTTGGACGCGATTGACATCCAACGACATAGAGAAGGTAAACGATTACATCCAGGAGCAGTTCCTTGTCCTCTCGTACCTGGGAGATAACGGGACGGGAAGCGCCGAGGGCGGGGAAAACGGTTACTTCGGCATCGCTTCCGTGGACTTCGGCACCGCCGTGGAAGAATATCTGCTCTAGAGGGAACTTTTTCCGTTTTGAATACGTCTAAGTCGTTAAAGGGCGCAGATGAAGCACCGTACGGCATGCTGTAACAGCAACAATATATCAAAAGGAGGGTTTGAAGATGAAAGCACGATTCGGCGGAACTATTGCGACACTTAGTATTGGAGCTCTGCTCCTCATGCTGGCCCCAGCGTCCGCAGGGCCTTCCTGTCACGGGAAGGGGAAGCCACCGGAGCATATGGAGAAGTCTTTCGATGAGAGCCTCCGGGAGCTCAACCTTGCCGACGAGCAGATGGAGCAGATCAAGACACTGCACGAGGAAAAAATAAGCGCGATGAAAAAGCATCGCGATTCGATCAAGGAAAAGCACAAGGAGCTTCGCGAGGAGCTGGACAGGGAAGTGACGGATATGGATGCGCTGGATAATATCGTATCAGAGCTGAAAATAATCGAGGCACAGCGCATAGACGGAAAAGTCGGCTATATCCTAAAGATGAAAGAGACGCTCAATCCCGAGCAATTTCAGAAGCTGCACTCCCTGCACAAGGAGCACTGGAAGAAGGGAGAGCGCGGACGGCGAGGGCGCAGAGGAAAGGGCCACTGGCGCGGACAGACGGACGACCAGGAGCAGGAGATGGAGGGGTCCGCCCCTCCCTCCAAGAAGCATAGGGGTGCGCATTTCGATGAGTGCCTTCAGGAGCTCAATCTAACCGACGAGCAGATGGAGCAGATCAAGGCCCAGCTCGAGGAAAAAAGCAAAGCGAAGAAAGAGGACCGCGATTCAATCAGGGCGAAGCACGAGGAGCTTCGGGAGGAGCTGGACAGGGAGACGACGGACAGCGAAAAGCTTGCGAGCATCGTATCCGAGCTGAAGAGCCTCGAGGCCCGGTGCATCGACGGGAAGGTCGGCTATCTCCTCAAGATGAAGGAGACACTCACTCCCGGGCAATTCCAGAAGCTGCACGCCCCGCACGGCAAGCGCTGGAGGGGAGAGCGCGGGCGGCGAGGTGGAAAGGGCCACTGGCGCTGCGGCTCCAGCGATCAGCCCCGGGGAAGTGAGCTTCCCCCAGACCAGCAGCAGGAGCCCTCAACCGGCACAGGTGAGGGCACGGGGAAATAAGGTGCCCCTTCATACAATATTACTGCCCTGATGATGCATGCGAGAGATGCGCCCCTCCCGGAACATGGGAAGTGATATCCGGGAGAGCGCATTTTTCAATATCTTTAACAGCATGCGCGTGATGGGCTTGTCACAAACTCTCTTCGGTGATATGCTCATGCCGTCTTTTCAATGCAGCATCCTGCTTGATGTACGAGCAAGTGGACGATCATTCAACACGCGCGCGGGCGAGACTGCGATCCTCGGAAAGCTGACTCTTGGACGCCGGCGGCAAGCTCTCCCGAATACCCCGGGAGAAGTAGAAGCCGGTGGGATACTCGGGAGAAACAGCCGAAAAGTTATGCGCCTTGCCAGCAGAGACGGGAGCTGAGATGATTGGCTTAAGGACATCCGCCGTTTTGGCCGTGCTGCTTGCAGCCGTCTCCGCGGGCTGCATACGGGTGAAGCTGCCGGAAGCCAGGGTGATCAGGGGAGAGACAGAGACCGCCCTTTCCTGGGAGAGGGCGGGCGAGCTCGCTCTCGCGCGCAACCCGGATATTCTCCAGGCGCGTTCGGAGGTGAACGCCGCTGTGCGGGCGAAACAGATCGCGATGGGAGAGTACCTTCCGGAGGCGGACGGGGAGTTTGTCCGCGGGCGGCAGAAGCGGTCCCACGCGGATGCGAAGACCACGGGGACCTCTTGGAAGGATGACATGAGCATAGGCGTCAGCGCGCGGCAGGAGATCTTTACGGGATTCAGGAGAACGGGGAACTTTCTGCGGGCCAAGATGAAGCTGGCCGCGGCGCAATTCGGCTACCAGGAGACCAGCGCGGACGTCCGCTTCAGGCTCCGGCAGAGCTACGTCGAGCTCCTCAGTTTGAACAAGGAGCTGGAGGTCAACAGGCGCATAGCCGAGAGGCGCCACGAGAACGCCGAGATGATCCGCCTGCGCTATGAGGCGGGGCGCGAGAACGTGGGCTCCCTCATGCGGGCCGATGCGCTTGCCGAGAACGCCGATTTCGACATACGGAAGACGGAGAGGAAGATCGAGAGCCAGTCCTGGAACCTGAGCCGCGAAATGGGCGGACCCTTCATGCTCCGGCTCCGCGCCGAGGGGGACCTCGAGGATATGGTGCCGGATCCGCCCCCGGCGGGCCTCTCCTATCCGGAGCTCGCCGAGAACGCCCCCACCGTGAGGCGCCTTGTGAAGACGGCCGAGGCGTTCAACGCGGCCATCATCGTCGCCCAATCGGAGGTCTGGCCAAAAGTCGGGGGGAACTTCACATACGGATATTCGGGGGAGGGGCCCACCAACCTCGACGATGATACGCTGCGTGTGGGCCTCAGGGTGGACATGCCGTTCTTCCGGGGAGGAAGAAGCATTGAGGGGATCGCCCTCGCGAAGGCGAATTACGAAGCGGCGCTGGAGGATGCTCGGAGCGCCCGGGACCAAAGGGTGGCCGACCTGGCCGCGGCCTGGACCGATTTCCGGGACGCGGGAGAGTACGTGCCCGTACGTAGCGCGTTCCAGGAAGCATCACGGGAACGGGCCCAGATCGTCCGCGCGAAATACGCGACCGGCCTGGTGGATTTCCAGGAGTTCGACATCGCCGAACAGGAACTGGCCGACTCGGAGAGGGCCTACGTCTTGAGCCTCGCCGACGCCCTGCTGCAGGAGGCCGACTGGGAGGTGCTGAAAGGGGCAACGCTGGAGGACATGATCAATGCAGAGTAAACACAGGCGAATCGGGCTGATCTGGAAGATCGGCATTGGTCTTGTGTGCTTTCTGGTGATACTCAAGTTCGTGTACTTTCGCAATAATAAGTCATCACTCGAGGTCATGCGTACCGTACAGGTCCGCCGCGGAGACCTCACCGTGGAGATAACAGCAACGGGAGAGGTGAAGCCGCAGAACCGCGTCGAGGTCAAACCGCCGATCGACGGCCGCATCGATGAAGTGCTGGTGGAAGAGGGGGATGACGTCAAGCAGGGGCAGATACTCGCGTGGATGAGCTCGACGGAGAGAGCGGCGCTCCTGGATGCCGCCCGCTCGCAGGGGCAGGATGTCCTCGACCGCTGGGAGAAAGCCTACAAGCCCGCGCCCCTCATCGCGCCGGTCGACGGCATGATAATCGTCCGTGCCGTCGAGCCGGGCCAGACGGTGACGCCGACCGATCCCGTCGTCGTAATCTCCGACCGCCTGATCGTTGTGGCGCTTGTCGATGAGACGGACCTCTCTCTCATCTCCCTAGGGCAGGAAGCCGAAGTCCGTCTCGACGCCTACCGCGAGCAGGCCGTAGAGGCAACGGTGGACCATATATCCTATGAAAGCCGGCTCGAGAACAACGTCAACGTCTACACCGTGGACATACTCCCCGGGAATGTCCCCCCGATGTTCCGCAGCGGAATGACGGCCACGGTCACCTTTACCGTCTTCGAGCACAAGGGTGTCCTCCTGGTTCCCTCAGAGGCGATCGGCGAGTGGCCGCTCGGCGTCGAGAAGCCGAGGGGGACGGAGTTCGCCGTGTACAGGAAAACACGTACGGGGAAGCCTGTTCCCGTTCCCGTGCGGATAGGGAAATCGGACGGCAGGTTCACGGAGATCCTCGAGGGGGCGAAGGAGGGGGATGAACTCCAGGTGGTCCGGAGAAAGACCGCCTCGAGGGGGTCGAACCCGTTCTCGCCCGTTAGCCGGAGGCGCTAGAGGGAGCGATCACGGTAATGCTTGAAGCGGAGAACCTGCACAAGACGTACCGCCTGGGAGAGGTGGAAGTACACGCCGTCCAGGACGTCTCCCTTAAAATCGAAGCCGGTGAATTCGTCGCGATAATGGGACCTTCCGGGTCCGGAAAGTCCACGCTGCTGTACCTCCTGGGGTTCCTCGACACGCCCGACGGAGGAACCATCAGGCTTTTCGGCGAAGAGGTGACTTCCCTCGGCGAGGGGCGCCTCGCTTTTCTCAGGAACAGGGTCGTCGGCTTCGTCTTCCAGCAGTTCAACCTTCTGGCCCGGACCTCGGCCCTCGAAAACGTCTCTCTGCCCCTCCTCTACTCCGGAGAATCGGCCCGCGTGAACGAAGAACTGCCGCGCGAGCTGCTGGAGAAGGTCGGCCTCGGCGGCCGAATGGACCACCGCTCCAACGAGCTCTCGGGGGGCGAGCAGCAGCGGGTCGCCATAGCCCGCGCCCTGGTAAACCGCCCGCAGATCATCCTCGCCGACGAACCCACGGGCAACCTCGACTCCGGCTCTCAGGATGAGGTGATGGGGCTCCTGAAGAAGCTGCATGAGGAAGGAATGACCATCGTCATCGTCACACACGAGGAGAGCGTCGCGCGGTACGCTTCAAGGATAATCAGCATTCATGACGGACGCATAACGAGCGATGAGACCCGCGGAGGGAAATCGGCGGAACCCCTCCCTCCCGACCGGCACGCCCCTTCCCGTATCACGCGGAAAAAGCGCTACACGCTGCAGGAGTTCAGGGAGCACCTGCGGCAGGCGTTCCGGATGATCCTGTCGAACCGGGTCCGCTCGTTCCTCTCGATGCTCGGCGTCCTGATCGGTGTGGGGTGCGTTATCGCGATGCTTGCCCTCGGCCGGGGAGCGCGCGAGTCCATCACCGCGCAGCTCTCCCGCATGGGGTCCAACCTACTCTCGGTGCGGACGGGATCCCAGAGGGTGCACGGAGTAGCGCTCGAGGCGGGTTCCGTGACGAGGCTCACGCTCGAGGACGCCCGGGCAATCAAGGAGAGCATCGGCGTCGTCTCGAAGACGGCCCCCCAGGTGAGGGGCCAGGGCCAGCTAGTCAGGGGAAACAGGAACTGGAACACGAGAATCGAGGGGACGACGCCCGACTACTCTTCCATGCGGAACCAGGTTCCGGTCATGGGGCGGTTTTTCACGGCCGAGGAGAACCAGTCACGCCAGCGCGTGGCGGTGATCGGTCAGACGGTCATGAAGGAGCTCTTCGGAGAGGAAAACCCCGTGGGCCAGACGATAAAGGTGAACCGGATCAACTTCCAGGTAATCGGCGTCCTCCCCACGTTCGGATCCAGCGCGTTCCATGACCGCGACGACCGGGTGATCATCCCCCTGATGACGGCGATGCGTCGCGTGCTGGGAAAAGACTACATCAGGCAGATCGACGTCGAGGTAAAAGACATAAACGACATGGAGTACGCGCAGGAGGAGATCGAGAGCTTGATCAAGCGCCGCCACCGCCTCGCCGAGAATCAAGATGACAGCTTCAACATACGCAACTACGCCGAGATCCAGGAGGTCCTGTCAGGCACCACGAAGACGTTCTCGCTCCTCCTGGGCTCCGTCGCGGCTATCTCCCTCATCGTGGGAGGCATCGGGATCATGAACGTCATGCTGGTCTCCGTGACGGAGAGGACACGCGAAATCGGCCTGAGGAAAGCGGTCGGGGCAACGCCGAGAGACATCCTCACCCAGTTTCTCGTGGAGGCCGTCGCGATCACTTTCCTGGGCGGAACGGCGGGGATCGTCCTCGGCGCGAGCGTCTCCTGGCTGCTGTCGCGGATTGCCGGCTGGAACACCGTGATCGGCTCCTCCTCGATCCTCCTGGCTTTCTCATTCTCGGTGACGGTCGGCATCCTCTTCGGCATGTGGCCCGCCCAGAAGGCAGCCCGTCTGAATCCCATCATCGCACTGCGGTACGAGTGAAAGAGATGGACTAAAGCCTGCCATCTCAAATCTTATCCCTATTATCAACGATAAATCTCACGCCTATGACTGATTTTCACTATCCGAACAGTCAGGCTCTCGTCATGGACGGAATATACTATTCGATAGTGCCCTTGGCGAAGGCGATAGCGTTCCTGCCGGGAAAGCTTTTTTGCTCCGTATGGGGTATTATACGGAGGGATTGGAAAGAGGTTGATTTAAAGAAGCGCGATGAATGTATTTTTGCAAATGCTCATCTGGGCCGCGGTCTTACTCTTTTTTCTGGCCGGGCTGGCCGGAAGTATCATTCCCGGCGTACCAGGGCCCCCGCTCATCTTTGCCGGCACTTTGATCTACGCCCTGGCAACACGCTTCGAAAAGGTGGGGTGGTTTACGTTACTCATTCTGGGCATAATAGCCGCTCTGGCTCAAATCGTGGATTATCTGGCCGCTGTCTACGGGGTCAAAAAGCTGGGGGGAAGCAAATGGGGGATGTGGGGATCCATATTGGGGGGATTAATAGGCTTATTTACAGCAAATATTCCGGGAATGATTGTGGGGTTGTTCGCTGGAGCATTTTTCATGGAACTGTGGAAGGGGAACAAGGATCTGTTTTCCTCCACCAAGGTAGGCTGGGGAAGTCTAATGGGTTTTTTGGGGGGCACATTAATGAAAGTAATCTTCAGCCTGATTATGATAGGTATATTTCTGGTTGATGTTTTTCAACCCATGAATCTTCTGGAATAATGCCAGGCCTGTTTTAAAACAGGAAAATGGGCTGAGATACATAACATGCCCAGCGCACAGATGATGGCGCAGAACTAAATCCGCTCTGCGTCACCGAACCGGCTCACCCGGCGGGACTCCCTTCAATTCGCTTCGTCCAGTGAAGTGAAAATTCTTCATGCTCCCAGGTTATGCATTTCGTAACCTATCTACAAATATGCCATGCAAACACTCACGGAAAAAGCATACAAACTCGCACCGCCGGGCGGCCTGTTTGATGAATCGGTAGTCCGAAACCTTTTCCCGGATTCGACCACCGGAGGCAGAAAACTGCTCGTCCACCGGGCAATCGAGAAAGGGGAGGTCCTGCGACTTAGCCCGACTTTCGCATTTTAGTTGAAAAAAACATTAAATTTAGAAGATAATTTGACGTAAGTCGTTGCAAATACTGGGAAGATCCCCGGAAAATGAAGTTTGTAGGGACTCAGCCACAAATTTG
>JAVCDC010000036.1 GCA_030765135.1 Candidatus Tritonobacter lacicola
CAAATTTGTGGCTGAGTCCCTACAAACTTCATTTTCCGGGGATCTTCCCAGTATTTGCAACGACTTACGTCAAATTATCTTCTAAATTTAATGTTTTTTTCAACTAAAATGCGAAAGTCGGGCTAAGAGCCGGCAAGCTCTCTGCTGAAAAATTCATGAGCCCACAGGAAGTCGCAGCCGGCGTTTCCAGCGGCCCGTTCGTCGCTCTCCATGTCCCCTATGAAAAGCGTGCGGGCGGGAGAAACCTCCAGCATCCGCATGAGACGCTGGAGCATCAGGGGATGCGGCTTCCTGCAGGCACAGCCGGCCGTCGGAGAGTGAGTGCACATCTGGATCGTGCCCGGAGGAGGAATACATCCCGTGATTTCAATCATCATATCCTCCAGGAGGCGGTATGCCATCCGCTCGCTGAGATAGCCGTAATGCACGCCGGCCTGATTACTGGCTATCCCGAACGCGGCGAATTCCCTGTCGATCTCCAAGAACTTCTCTTTGACGTTGGGCAACAGCTCCCACTGATCGTCCGCGTTCGGGCATTTCTGGCCGGACACGGTGCATCGGCGCAGTGTCCCGTCAGCGTCGAAAATAATCAGCCGGTGCTTTCCGCGCTCTATCATACCTCGTACCCCGGTGCAGGCCGCCGCGAGAACAACCCCCGGGGCCGACTCACGCGACCCCGGGGGCATTGGACAACATCGCAGAAAAGAATAAGGCCTCCCCCGTTCTTGCTTACTGCTACTTCTTCTTGGAGGCGATTATCGCAAGCCGTACGAGACGGATGAGCTCGTTCCTTCCTCCGACACTGACGTTGGCGGAATCGCCGCGGAACTCCTTCACCACGCCGATTCTCTCCTTCCCAGAATCAGTCTTCCAGCTGACGAGGTGCCCCACGCGGACCTTGGTCTTTATGCCGGGCTTCGTGCTGGACTCCGACGGAGGCATCTGCGAATATTGATACCATACCGGCTCGACCTGGCCTCCGGCTCCCACTATCAGGATGGTCGGGGCGCCCGCGGGCTTCACGGCCTTCTTCCTCGCCGCCTTCTTCTTCGGGGCAACCTTCTTCACAGTTTTCTTCCTGCCCGCCGCCTTCTTCTTCGGGGCGGCCTCCTTCACCGTTTTCTTCCTGCCCGCCGCCTTCTTTTTCGAAGCGGCCTTCTTCACTGTTTTTTTCCTTCCACCCTTCTTCTTCTTCGGGGCGGCTTTTTCTTCAACTTCCGGCGCCGCCTTTTCGGATTCTTTCTTCATAAGCCTCTGCACCTCCTTGCGCTTACCTTTACCCTTCGTTTCTTCTTGAAACGAGTCTTCGTGCGGGCCCGGCCCGTCACGCATTCCTCTCTCCGTTCTTCCCATAGCCACCTCCGATTATCACCATTCGGCAGCTTGACGCAATACCCCTTAAATCCCCTTGCCGGGGAGGCGCGGCAAGCTGCGTTTGATAGTTATTATAGCAAAACCTCTGCCGTTTTTTGCAAGTTTTCCTGTTTTTACCCGCCTTGTTCCGGGCCGGAGACACGGGCCGCCGTTCAAACCCTGCTGAAGCAGTATTCAAACTCGCTTAGGCAAAGGACCGCGATGGATCAACTGCCGTCAGCCTCAATGTTACCGTCAACCCACCGGATAAAACTCTCGACAGTAGTAAATGTCGCTAACGGCCCCGCTCTGTTCAGGGCCGCAGCATCAGTTGCGGGAGCCCAGGCCGCCGCGAGCGGTATTACATCGGCCTCTTTTGCAGCTTCCACGTCATAAGGCGTATCACCGATATACGCAACCCGGTCCGATGGGATGTCCCATCTTTCAACCACTTTCCTGATCAAGTGCGGCTTTACTGCGCCGGCGGCGGAGCCGGTTTCCACCACCTCGAAGTAGCCTGTCAAATTGAAATCCCTGAGGGATATAGCCGTTGTAGGAGGTCCCTTTCCCGTGACAATACCAAGAGAGACCCCGCGCTGTTTAAGCAGCCTCAGGGCTTCTTCGATACCGGGGAACGGCCCGTCCAGCCGGGCATGGATCTTCTCGTATATTTCAGAATATACCTGCAAACAATCCCGCCACCTGTCCGGCACGACCCTCTGAAAAATGCCCTCCTCAGTGGCACCGAATAAAGCCGCGATCTCCTGATCGCTGTAGCGCCGTCCCAGGAACTGTTCGAATGCCTGACGGAATGCCTCGCACAGAACGGCCATGGTGTCTCCCAGTGTACCGTCCATGTCAAAGATAATGCCTTTCACCTTCATAACAGCCCCGTATCAGCCGGTTCCTTCAATACTCCCGATCGCTCATCACCTCATTGCGGGAAGCAGACGGTATTACCTCCCGGGGACCGGGCGCGCTCTCTCGCTCACCGGGCCTTTTCTCCAACTGCTCTACCGAATGGTTCCTCTCGCGGAGAAGCTTCACGATGCCTTTCTCCCCTACAAAGTGACCGCCGCCGATTACGACGAAATAGGTCCCGGCGGTCTCAAGGTACCCTTCGATCGCGTCGGCCATGGTGACGTTGCGGTCATCCAGAAGCCTCTTCCTGAACGGCTCCAGCGCGGGATTTTTCGACAGGTTCTCCCGTAGGATCCGGTTCATGCCGTCGGCGTCGCCGGCCATCCAGGCGGCAATCATCTTTTCCATCACGGCGCCGGCGTTCGGCAGCTGCTCCAGCGTCTCGAGCAGCGACAGCTCCTGCTCCTCTTTCGAGCCGCCCCCAAGAACGGCTATCTGCTCCGCCACGGACTCCAGCTCCAGTATCTTCTTCTTCTGCGCGGCGGCCCTGCCGATAAAATACAGGTCAAGCCCCATCCCCGGATCATACCCCAGCCGCATGTACTCCCCCATCACCAGGATAAGGCCCAGGTACCACGGCTTCATCTTGTTCACCATGGCCAGCGACATGCCGCGCGTCTTCAGGTGCGCCGAGAGCCTCTCCACCGCTTCCGCCGAAAGATTATCCTCGATAGTTTCCTCGCCGGGATACGTTCCTTTCTGCAGCATCAACACCGCGGCCAGGGCGCGTTTCCCCTCCGACATATCGAGCTCAACCACGAGGACGTCCGACTCCCCGTACGCATCCTCGATAACGCTGCAGAGCGGATACATCTTTTCGCGGGACATGTGTATCGAGCCCAGGAGATACACCGAGGCGGTATCCGAGCCGACCTTCCAGAGAAAGCATTTTTCCGGCTTCTCCCCGGCCGCCGCGCCCGGCGCCGCCAACATGCACGCGAGCACCGCAGCAACGAGCCCGTTAACCATCCTGCCCATCGCTATCCTCCCCCCAGACCGGTATTCAAGGCCTGAACCTCTTCCAGAGCCGGTGCCAGCGAGCAGCCACCCGGCCGCCGAAGACGGTGCCGGGCAACCACCGCTCCACCCAGCGGCTCCGGTCCGAACTCTGGACCGAAAGACGCTTTGTCACCGTCCGGCCCGGCACCGGCGGCCTGTTGCGCAGCACCAATTGCGCGAAATTACTGGTCACGATACCATGCTCTGCCAGCAGTTCATCTATAAGTATCATCAGCTTGATGATGACCTGCCTTTCCACTCCCCTGTCCTCCATGAAGACTTCGGGGATTATTCCGCGCTCCCAGAGAGGCATCAACAAGCCCCCGCCATAATCACAGCAGTCAACCAGTTCAAAGTTGTCGCACAGAACCGATACGACTTCATCCGACCTGATTGCCTCGGACGGGTCGCCCTCGATCATGGACTCCATGAGAGGAGACGTCACATAACGGGAACGGCGCCAGGACGGCGGCAGGACGGCCATGACCCTGTTTATAATCTCCAGCTGCTGCACGGTCAACTGAAAGCGGCTCGGTCCGACAAATTCGTTGATAAAAATGTAGCTGCCCGGTTTGAGGGCCCGCCGCAACTGACCGCACACATGCTCCAGCGCCTCAACGTGATGCATGGCGCCGATAGAGAGAGCGATATCATAGCGGTTCTCTTCCAGAGTAATTGTGTTTGCATCGTCTACCCAGTAGCGCACACGGCCGCCCAACCCGTCTTTCCCGGCCTCTTCCCGGGCGATCCTGATCGAGCCCGGCGAGATATCGAAGCCATCCAGGTGACAACAGACGCCCGCGGCCAGCGCCTGGCGGTCGCACAAGCCCGCCCCGCAACACAGACTGATCGCGCGCTCACAAGGGCCGTCCTCGAGAAAATTCCGGGCCAGCCACTCGAGCATGTTTCCGGCGTGGGGGATAATATTGGAATTGATGTAAGCATCAATGATGGGGTGATGACTCCAGTGGCGCCTGGGGATACCGCGGGCCCACTCGCTCTTATCCCACCTCCTTGCAACGCGTTCCTGGTTCACTGTCATTCAGGGCCTGCCCTTAACTTTTCTAACATCTCCAGCATGTCTTTGCAATACCATCATCGTTGCGAAGGAGCAGTTTTTTCTGTTGTTTTGTGTTGACACCCCCACGGCTTGTTGTTTATATTTGTCGTTATAATTGTGAAAAATTTCACAAGATGAGGATTCCCAGGACAACAATTCACCGGCTCTCGATATACCTGAGGTGCCTGCACGACCTCCGGGAGGAGAAGAGTGAGACAATCTCGTCGGAGAAGTTCGCCTCGCTCGTCGGAGTCAAGCCGACACAGCTCAGGAAGGACCTGGCTTACTTCGGCCAGTTCGGGACACGCGGCCGGGGCTACGATGTCGATAAGCTGGCCTCGGGCATAGTCCGGATCCTGGGAACCGGCAAAATCAGGAAAGTGGCCATTGTCGGCGTGGGGAGCCTGGGCTCGGCGCTCCTCTCCTACCGGGGCTTCAGCAAAAGGGGTTTCGAGGTCGCCGTGGCATTCGACATGAAAGCCGGCAAAATCGGCCGGAGGAGCAGATGGCCTGAGATCCTTCCCGCAACAAGAATGGCGGCGGAGATAAAGAAACGAGGGATAAAAATCGCCGTAATCGCGGTCCCGGCGACGGCCGCCCAGAAGGTGGCGGATAAGCTCGTCGCCGCCGGCGTCAGGGCGATCCTCAATTTCGCCCCCACGAGGCTGTTTGTGCCGAGGGGCGTGAGCGTTGAGAGCGTCGACCTGGCGATGGGCCTCGAAGGTCTGGCGTACTCGCTCAAGTCAAGAGGCAGAAGTCAATAAGGTTAATTCAAAATCCTGATGATGGATAAGCTGTTCCTGAAAGACAATGATTATGCCGGGCTTCTGAAGGAGCTGGCGAGGGAAGGAATTGTCTACGCCTCGGTGGAGGAAGAAGGGGAAAAGCCCCACATCAGGCTCATAACCGACGATTACGACGGTCAACTGAAGCCGGCATCCATCAGGGCAGTCGAGCCGCTGAAAGCTCTCCTCTTCCCTGCACTCGAGAACGTCGGCGCCTACATGGGCGGGGCGGACCCCGGAGAAGCAAAACAGCGGGCTTTTATCATCGGGGCCAAAAGCTGCGACCTCCGCTCGCTTGAAATCCTCGACCGCGTCTTCGCGGGCGGTGACTTCGAGGACCCCTTCTATATCGAAAAAAGGGACCGTCTTACAATCATATCGAGCGACT
The DNA here is from genome assembly GCA_030765135.1 of Candidatus Tritonobacter lacicola. Classification (GTDB taxonomy): domain Bacteria; phylum Auribacterota; class Tritonobacteria; order Tritonobacterales; family Tritonobacteraceae; genus Tritonobacter; species Tritonobacter lacicola. The sequence goes on from JAVCDC010000036.1 coordinate 5,507, forward strand.
GCACCGCGTGCGCGGACGAATGCTTCTGCGGGCTCATGGACATCCGCCCCTACCCCACCGGTGAATACGACATGAACCTGTCGAAAGTGGACGGAGGCTTCGTCGTCGATACGGGAAGCGAGAGGGGCGCGGAGATCGTCAGTAAACACAAAGAATTCTTTTCCGGTGCGGCGGACGGACAGGTCGAGGAGAGGGAGAGGAACCGCGAGGCAATCTCGCTCGCCCTCGAGGAGCAGGCGGAGGGCCTCCGGATAGATGCCGACCTCCGCAAGATAACCTCGGAGGGATTCGAGGACGATGTGTGGGAAGAGGAGGCCGGGCGCTGCGTCGAGTGCGGCGCCTGCAACTTCATCTGCCCCACCTGCCACTGCTTTATCCTATCCGACCATGCGGGCGGTAAAGGGTACGAGCGCATGAAGCGGTGGGACGCCTGCCAGTACGCGGGATTCACCCGGGTTGCCGGAGGAGCAAGCGTGCTGCAAAGGCGGTCGGAGCGGTTGAGAAACAGGTACGACAAAAAGTTCATCTTCTTCCCGGCGCTGATGGACAGATACGCCTGCACCGGGTGCGGCAGGTGCGTCTCGGCGTGCCCGGGCAAGATCGACATCAGGGAGATTCTCAAGGTTTTGTCGTCGCAAGCTCTTGCGCGGCGACAAAGGTGAGACGTGAAAAAAAGAACGTTAAACGTGTGACGTGAAAGATAATACGTGTAATGTTTAATGTGTAATGTGTGATGAAAAAAAGATAAAAAACCACGGATTATACGGATTTAACAGATTAAATTACAAAAAGTGCAGGGGCGCGAAGAAAAAGTGAGAAATAGAGCACGTTGAGGCTTATAAATTGAATAACCCATACTTACCCATAGCGGCCACGATCGAGGAGATCATCGAGGAGAGCGCCTCCATCAAGACCTTTGTCATAAGGCCGGACGAGGAGATAGTATTCGAAACGGGGCAGTTCGTCGAGCTCACTGTGCCCGGCGTAGGCGAGGCGCCGTTCACCCCCTCCTCTTCCCCGAGCGTCAGCGAGCGGATGGAGATAACCATAATGGAAGCCGGGAGCATAACACGGCTCCTCCACGGCATGTCCCCGGGGGCAAAGGTCGGCCTTCGGGGCCCGTACGGCGTCGGGTACCCCCTGGAGAAGTTCAGGGGAAGGCCCGTGGTCATAGTCGGTGGCGGCGTCGGCCTTGCTCCGCTGCGCTCTCTCCTTCTCGCCCTGATGGAGGAGATACAATTATACGACACCATATACCTGAAATACGGCGCGAAAACCCCCGGCGACATCATTTACAGGCGCCTCATACCTGAGTGGGCCGAAGTCGAGGGCCTCGACGTCACACTCACGGTCGACGGTGGCGACGAGGACTGGAAGGGGAACGTAGGGGTGGTAACGACCATACTGGACGACGGCAGGATCGACCCGGCGAAAGCCGTTGCGGTGGCCTGCGGCCCCCCGATAATGATGAAGTTCGCCACCTCCAGGCTGCTTGAGCTCGGCTACAGGGAGGATGAGATCTACCTCTCCATGGAGAGGAACATGAGCTGCGGCATCGGCAAGTGCGGCCACTGCCGCCTGGGCGAATACTATATCTGCAAGGACGGACCCGTCTTCACCTGGAATAAGATAAAACATGTGGAGGAGCCCTTCGCATGAGCAGGAAGAGGCTCCTAATCGACCTGGACAAGATCAACCGGCACCCCGAGTGGACGGTCCGGTGCTCGTACGAAGGCCACCCCCGCAACAACGGGCTCAGCTTCATCAGGGAAATGGCGACCTACGCCCTTGTCTGCAGGAGGTGCGAGGAGGGAACCTGCATCCTGGCGTGCCCGAAAGAGGCATTGGAGAAACAGGAGAACGGCATCCTCAAGCGATACAACATGCGGTGCGTGCAGTGCCGGTCGTGCAGCTACGCATGCCCCTTCGGTACTATCGCGCCCGAAATCGTCCCTTACAGGACGTCCACCTGCGATTACTGCATCGGGCGCCTGAGAAACGGCGAGGCGCCCCTCTGCGTCCAGACATGCCCCGAGGGCGCGATTCAATACGGCGATTTCGAGGAGAATCCCGAGGAGAACGCCTTCCTAGTAGGGGACAACATGGTGATCCGCGCCGCCTCATGGGAAAAGGAAGAGACGGCATGACGGCCCTGCTGTTCTACGTTCAGGCATCGGTGGCCGCCGCGATAATCGGCCTGATCACAAGCTGGTACGACAGAAAGCTGACCGCCAGGATCCAGTGGCGCGTCGGCCCTCCGTTCCTCCAGCCGTTCTTCGATTTCCTCAAGCTCCTGGGCAAGGAGACGATCGTCCCGGCGGCGGCATCACGCACGACCTTCATCTTCGCCCCACTCTTCGGCCTCGCGTCAGTCGGCGTCGTGGCCGCCATACTGATGAAGCAGGCTTTCTATCCGGGAACCTCGTTTGTGGGCGACCTTATCGTCGTTATCTATTTCCTGGCCATGCCCCCCGCGGCGACCATCATCGGGGGATTCGCGTCGGGAAACCCCCTCGCATCGACGGGGGCGAGCAGGGAGATGAAACTGATACTTGCCTACGAGCTCCCGTTCATCCTGGCAATCATCACCGCGATCATAAAGACGGGGACGATCGAGATCGGCCAGATTGTCTCCTTCCAGGCGGCGAACGGGTCCCTGGCGCTCTCCCTATCGGGGGCGCTCGCCCTTGCCGTCGGGTTCATCTGCATGCAGGCCAAGCTGGGCTTCGTGCCTTTCGACATGGCCGAGGCCGAGACGGAGATCATGGCCGGGACGTTCATCGAGTACTCCGGCCCCCTCCTGGCGGCGCTCAAGCTCACGAAGTTCATGATGTTCACCGTCATGCCCTGCTTCCTCATCACGCTCTTCATGGGAGGATTCTCTTCCGGCATCATTCCGGGACTGTTAAAGTACATCGTTTTGGTCACACTGGTCGTCCTGGTGAAGAACACGAACCCGCGCCTTCGCATCGACCAGGCCGTTCGCTTCTTCTGGGGTCCTGTCACGGGAATCGCAATCGCGGCTATCGTATTGGCGTTTTGTGGGTATTAAATTTCAAGAAACCACTGAGAATACTGAAGACACTGAAAAATATCCACGAATTATTGGAAATCCGGCTTATTGACGGGCACTAATTAGTAAGAGTTAGACAGAAAACAAGAATAACAGCAAAGGACACAGATGAACGCAGATCATCAGGATTATAAACACGAGGACTTATCTGCGAGAATCTGCGTAAATCTGCGTCCCTAAAAAACAATGCAAAGATGAACTGGAAGCTTTATTCGCTGCTGAAGTCGCCCTGGGTCTTTCACCTGAGCACCGGGTCGTGTAATAACTGCGACATCGAGATACTGGACTTTCTCACTCCGAGATATGACGCGGAGCGGTTCGGGATCCAGCTCGTGGGAAGCCCCAGGCACGCCGATATCCTCCTGGTCACCGGGGCGATGAACAGGAAAGCGGCGCCCCTGGCTAAGAAGATCTACAACCAGATGGCTAAGCCGTGCCTCGTCATAGCGTTCGGGGCATGCGGGTGCACGCAGGGTATATTCGAGGGGAGCTACGCCGTGGCCGGCACCGTTGATAGCGAAATCCCCGTGGACCTCTATATCCCCGGATGCCCTCCCCGCCCGGAAGCCATTATCGCGGGGATAGCCAGGCTCATAAGCTCGATCAAGGAGAAAAAGGAATAGGACCGTGAAGGAAATATTGGGAAAAATGAAGCATAAGCTGGGCGTGAAGGTCCTCGACATCAGGACCCATTCGCCGGCCAGGATATATGTAGAGCTGGACCCGGCAGACATCCGGATCTTCGCCTCTTTCATGAAGGAAGAGGGAGTCAGGTTCTCCACGGCCACGGGGATCGATACGGGAGACGCATTCGAGATCCTCTACCATTTCAGCGACGACGGGTCCGGGAAAATCATCTCCCTGAGGGTGAGGATATCCGGGAGGGAAAACCCCTGCATAGATACCATCTCGGACATCATCAAGGCCGCCGAGTGGATCGAGCGGGAGATATGGGAGATGCTCGGCATAAATTTCAAAGGCCACCCCGACCTGAGAAGGCTGCTCCTGCCGGACGACTGGCCGGAGAAAGTATATCCAATGAGGAAGGACTATGTGCTGCCGGAACACGAGAGAGTAATAGTAGAGAATGACGAAACAACAAAGCAAGACACAAGAAACAAGGAACAAGATACAAACAATCACCAATAACCAATAATCAATCACAAAACAAATTCGGATTTAATCCTGCTTTATAAAAAAGCCGAGTTTGGCTATTAGTATTTCGAATTTGGATATTGTTTGGTTATTGCATCTTGTATCTTGGTTATTATCGCTCACTGAATTGACACGACGAGAATTTAAAGAGGCATTAGATGACTAAGATTATTCCAGTCGGGCCGTATCATCCGCTGCAGGAGGAGCCGGAGTTCTTCCAGCTCCACGTGGACGGTGAGAACGTCACCGACATAGATATAACCATAGGCTACAACCACCGGGGCATCGAAAAGCTCTCGGAGGCCAGGACGTTCGACCAGTCGGCCTTCCTAGTGGAGAGGGTCTGCGGCATATGCTCTACATCGCACCCCTTCGCCTTCGTTCAAGCCGTGGAAGACATCGGGAAGATAGAGGTCCCCGAGCGGGCCCTCTACATAAGGTCGATCGTGGGAGAGCTGGAGAGGATTCACAGCCACCTCCTCTGGCTCGGGCTGGCCGGCCATTTCCTCGGCTACAACACGATCTGGATGTGGGCGTGGAAATGCAGGGAGACGGTCATCGACATCCTTGAGCTCATAAGCGGCAACCGGCAGAACTACGCGATGTTCAAAGTCGGAGGCGTCAGGCGCGACATTGACGACAACGACATACCCCACTACCTGAAATTGCTGGACGAGGTCGTCCCGGCCCTCAACCTGTTCAGGGGCGCCGTAACCGACGACCCGGTTATCAGGGCGCGGCTGGTGGGCGTCGGCGTGCTCTCCAGGGAAGAGGCCGTCAGCTACGCCGCCGTCGGGCCGACGGCGCGCGCCTCGGGCATCGCCATCGACGTCAGGAAGGACGAGCCCTACGCCGCCTACGACAGGATCGAGTGGGAAATCATCGTCACGGAGAACGGCGATGTTTACGACAAGGTCATACTCAGGGTCCTCGAGATGCTCGAGTCCGTCAAGATCGCGCGCCAGTGCCTGGAGAACCTGCCCGGGGGAGAGATCGACGCCAACGTCAAGGAGATACCCCCCGGTGAGGGGATAGGCCGCCACGAGGCCCCGCGCGGCGAGGTCCTCCACTACGTCCTGTCCGACGGCTCTAACATGCCCGTCCGCCACAAGATCAGGGCGCCCAGCTTCCAGAACGTGCCGACGAACAAGGTCGCGGCAGTCGGGGAGACAATATCCGACGCCGCGATCGTCCTGGCAGCCGTCGACCCCTGCTACTGCTGCACCGAACGGATCGCAGTCATCGACACGGGGGGAGACAGAAGGGCCGCGTGCGGGGACGAGCTCATCCGGCTCTCACAGGAAAAGACGCGGCGGATAGCACGGAGAATGGGAAGGGAAATCAAGTAGAACCATGAACCCGCTCCTGTATCCCGTGATACTCCCCGTACTGGCCGGGTTCCTATGCCTGTTCCTCCCCCGGAGGGCCAGGGGCGCCGTTAAAGGGGTCGCTGTCGCCGCTTCCGCCGGCTGCCTCGTCCTGACAACCCTCCTCCTGCTGAATAAGCCTCTCCTGTGGGAAACGGGCGGGATGCTCATCCTCAGGCTGGACAGCCTGAGCGGATTCATCCTGCCGGCATGCGCCTTCTTCACCGTGATCATCATCGTTTACTCGCTGAGATTCATGGATGGAAAGGCGAACCTGAAACAATACTACGCTTACATCCTCTGGACGCTGGGAGCGGCCAGCGGTGTCATCCTGGCGAACAACACGCTGGTTCTCCTGGTTTTCTGGGGGATCCTCGGCATGACGCTCTACCTGCTCATCGAGCTGGGCGGCCCCGCCGCAAGCCCGGCGGCGAAGAAGACGCTCATCATCGTGGGGGGCTCGGACGCCCTCATGCTCATGGGACTGGCTATCGTGTGGACTTCGACAGGAGCGACGGGAATGGACAAAATCAGCATCTCCGCGACATCGGGCTGGACCATCACCGCGTTCGTCTTCCTGGCCCTGGCGGCGTTCGCCAAGGCAGGGGCGATGCCGATGCACACGTGGATACCGGAGTCGGCGGAAACAGCCCCGCTGCCCGTGGTAGCCTACCTCCCGGCGTCGCTGGACAAGCTCCTGGGCATATACCTCCTGGTCAGGGTGTCGATGGACATGTTCAAAATCGCCCCGAATTCGGGCCTGTCCGTATTCCTCATGCTCGCGGGCGCGGTCACGGTCATCGCAGCCGTCATGATGGCCCTCATCCAGCACGACCAGAAAAAGCTTCTCTCATACCACGCCGTCTCGCAGGTTGGATACATGGTCCTCGGCATCGGCACCGGTATCCCCGTGGGGATCGCGGGTGGGTTATTCCACATGCTGAACCACGCCATATACAAGTGCTGCTTATTTCTCACGGCAGGGGACGTCGAGTACCGCACGGGGACGACGGATCTGGACCGGCTGGGAGGCCTGGCCCGCTACATGCCGGTAACCTTCGTGTGCTGCCTGATCGCCGCGCTCTCCATATCGGGGATCCCCCCATTCAACGGGTTCTTCTCCAAGTGGATGATATACCAGGGGATCGTAGAGGCAGGGAAAACGGGAGAGGGCTTCGCCTCCCGGCTCTGGGTCCTCTGGCTCATCGCGGCGATGTTCGGGTCGGCCCTGACGCTGGCAAGCTTCATGAAGCTGATTCACGCCACCTACCTCGGCCAGCCAAACAGCCGGGCGGGGACGCGGAAGATATGCGAGGTCCCGGCGACCATGTGGCTCCCGCCGGCCATCCTGGCCCTTCTCTGCGTCGTCTTCGGCATATTCGCCTATGCCGTGCCGTTAAAATGGTTTATCATGCCGGCTGTCCCCGGGGAGTCGTTCCCCGGCTTCTGGTCACCGGGCATTGCCACCGCGATGATCGTCATAGGCATAGCCATCGGCGCGCTGATCTACCTCGTGGGCAATGTCGGAAGATTCCGGGTCGACGAACCCTGCATAGGCGGAGAGACCTTGCCCGCCGAAAGCAGGATAACAGGCGTGAATTTTTATAACACGATCATGGAGATCGGGTTACTGAAATGGACCTATAAGCGGGCGGGAAACAAGGTGTTCGATTTGTACGAGCAGGGAAAGAGGCTCACCTTCCTGCTCTCGAACTCGTTTTCGCGTATGCACTCAGGCCTCCTGCCGGTGTACCTTGCCTGGTGCTTCCTGGGCGCCATGCTCCTGCTCTTCATCATTGCGAGGGCCGCGAGGTAAGCCATGCCGGAATTAAGCGTGCTCATGTTGATACTTTTCGTGATCGCGGCGGCGATTGTAGCCATCGAGATCAAGGACCTGCTCTCAAGCGTGGTCGCATTCGGGGCCATCGGCATGGGCATCGCCGTGATCTTCCTCCTCTTGAAGGCGCCGGACCTGGCCATCACCCAGCTGGTGGTCGAGCTCCTCTGCCTCGTCATCCTCATCAGGGCGACGCTGGGTCAGAAGCCCCTGGAGAAGCGCTCCCCCCTCTTCCTGCCCCTTCTCCTCTCGGCGGGAGCTTTCCTGATCGTCTTCCTGGTCTCGGCCGCCCTCGCCCTGAAGGAGCTGCCGGAGTTCGGGCAGCCGCTCATGCGGGTCTCGCAGACATACATCGACTGGTCCCTGAGCATGGTGAGAACGCCGAACGTCGTGACGGCCATCATACTGGACTTTCGCGCCTACGACACGCTGGGAGAGGCCACCGTCCTGTTCACGGCTGTGATCGGCGTACTGGCGGTTATGCGCAAGGTCGGCCGTAAGAAAACGAAAAGCGACTCGAGCCGTGATGGAAGGCAAAACTGAGATAGCACCGAAAACATGAACAGGCAATCATACAAGAGGGATGTTAGGCCGGAGCAGACGGCCGGCATGACCCTGATCGTCAAAACTGTCGCCAGGCTCACCGTCGGGCTCATCCTCATCTTCGGCACTTACGTCGTCTTCGAAGGCCATCTGAGCTCGGGCGGTGGATTCCCCGGCGGCGTCATAATCACGCTGGCGTTCATCAACCTGGTGCTGGCCTTCGGCTGGAAACCGCTCATGGGGAAACTGCCGCGCCGGCGAGCCGTCCTGATCGGCAGCCTGGGGATATCGCTCTTTCTTCTCCTTTCGCTTTTCGGCCTGATCTCGGGCGTCTTCTTCAAAAACGTCATCCCGCGCGGCGAGGCCTTCAACCTCTTCAGCGCCGGCCACATACTCTACTGCAACATCGGAATCTGCCTCAACGTGGGGATGGGCCTCTTCGCCATATTCCTGGCCCTCATCCTGTTCAGAATCGAACCGGAGGACGGCGCATGAGTCTCTATTTCCTCTGCGCCGTCCTCTTTGCCATCGGGGTATACTGCATCCTGACCAAGCGGAACCTCATCAAGATCATAATCGGCGTGGGGATCATGGAGTACTCTCTCAACCTGCTCTTCATACTCGTCGCCTACAGGATGAACTCGCGCTCGCCGATCATCGATGAGGAATGGCTCTCGGGGGCCCTTCCGCCAATAACGGACCCGCTCCCCCAGGCGCTCGTCATCACGTCAATAGTGATAGGCCTGGCCACGAAAGCGCTGTTGATCTGCCTGGCCATGCGACTTTACGAGAAGTACGGAACATTCGACATAACGGAGATCAGGAGACTGAAAGGCTAAAACGCAGAACGTGAAACGTGAGACGTGTAACGTGAAATGAAAAATCCCGATTACAAAGACTATGTTTTTGATTTCGAGAAACTGGATGTTTATAAGCTTTCACTGGATTTTGTTCACAAAGTTATCTCCATAATTAAAAAGTTGCCTTCGGAACTGCGGTTTACTATTGGAGGTAATCTTATAAGGGCCTCAATGTCTATACCTAACAATATTGCTGAAGGGAGCGGTAAAAGAAGCAAAAAGGAGAAAGCAAGATTCTACGGTTATTCCCTCAATTCAGTCAGGGAATGCATTCCTTCAATCAGTGTGCTCTTTGGTGAAAAAGAGATCTCTAAAGCTGAAATGCGGGATTTACGGTCGGATTGCGTAAGAATTGGCAGTATGCTTGCCAGGCTGATCCAATCCACTTAAAACATGAAACATAAAACATTACACGTAACACGTTACACGTTACACGTTAAACAATGAACATCATTCCTTTTTTAATCATCGTGCCGCTGGGCGCGGCGTTCCTCACCGCCGTCATCGGGAGGAAGGTCAAGGCCCTGGGCGGCGCCGTCGCGAACCTGGCGGCCCTCGCCCTTCTCGCCTTTTCGCTCGTGCTCGCGCTGGGCGGGAGCGGAACGCTCGTCTACGAGGTAGGGGGATGGGCGATCCCCTTCGGCATCTGCATGGTCGTAGACGGGTTGAGCGCCTTCATGCTGGTGACGGTCAACCTGGTAACCCTCCTTGTGGCCGTCTACTCGGTAAACTATATGAAGCGGTACACTGACCGGTGGCAGTTTTACTGCCTCTTCATGCTCATGGTCGCGGGGATGAACGGGTTGATCATAAGCGGCGACCTCTTCAACCTATTCGTCTTCCTGGAGATCGCCGCCATCGCCTCCTACGCGCTGGTGGCTTTCGGGACGGAGAGGGAGGAGCTGGAAGCCGCCTTCAAGTACGCGGTGATGGGGACGGTCGCCTCGTGTTTCATACTCCTCGGCATAATATTCATCTACAGCTCGACTTCAACGCTGAACCTGGCCGACATATCCCTGGCCCTGGGCGACGGTCCCCGCGGCCGGCTGGTCGGATTCGTGACGATACTGTTCCTGGTCGGGTTCGGCATCAAGGCGGCGCTCGTCCCCTTCCATACATGGCTACCGGACGCCCACCCGTCCGCCCCGGCGCCCATATCGGCCATGCTCTCGGGCGTGCTCATCAAAACGCTCGGCGTCTACGCCATGGCGCGCATTTTCTTCAACATAATCGGCATCGACGACACCATGCTCTCAATCCTGCGGGCCATGGCCGTAGTCTCGATGATGGTGGGCGTGCTCCTGGCCCTCGGCCAGTGGGACTTCAAGCGGCTTCTGGCCTATCACTCCATAAGCCAGATCGGTTACGTTGTCCTGGGCATCGGCCTCGGCACGCCCCTGGGCATACTCGGCGGCCTCTTTCACCTCTTCAACCACTCTATCTTTAAATCGCTCCTCTTCCTCAACTCCGGAGCCGTGGTTTACGAGACGGAGACCCGCGACCTGAGGGAGCTCGGGGGCCTGAACAAGCGTATGCCCGTGACGGGAACCACGAGCTTCATCGCCTCGATGTCGATCGCCGGCATGCCCCCGTTCAACGGGTTCTGGAGCAAGCTGCTGATCATAGTCGCCTGCGTTCAGGTGGGAAGGTACGGGTGCGCCGTCTGGGCCGTTGCGGCCAGCATATTGACACTCGCATCCTTCATGAAGGTCCAGCGGTACGCGTTCTTCGGACAGCTGAAGGAGAAATGGGCAAACGTTCGAGAGGTGCCGTTCCTCATGAAAACGTCCATGGTAGCGCTCGCGGCCATCTGCGTCCTCGGGGGGCTGCTGCTGCTGCCGGGCTTGAAATCCGCCTTCCTCGACAGGGCGACAGCGACCCTTCTCCAGGGGCGGGAATATGCCGGCGCAGTCATGGGATCCAGCGATCAAGAGGTGACGAAATGAGAAGCAAGATGGTCCGGGCGGCCCTCTGTTTCCTGGTGTGGCTGGGCCTGACCTACCCGCCGCACTGGGAGAGCGCCGTCGTGGGGCTTGCCGCGTCCGTTTTTGTGGCAGCCCTGACAGGCAGCATGTTCATCCAGCGCCCCCACCTTCTGGGACATCCCGGCCGCTACTTCTGGTTCCTGATCTACGTCCTGGTTGTCGTGTGGGAGTGCTTCAAGGCCAACATCGAGGTCGCCTTCCTGGTGGCGCACCCGAAAGTCCCCATCCGGCCGGGAATCGTCAAGGTCAAAACAAGCCTGCGGTCGGACACCGGCCTCACCGTGCTCGCCAACTCGATCACGCTGACGCCGGGCACGCTGACCGTGGACGTGGACAGGGAGAACGGCGTCCTCTTCGTCCACTGGATAAAAGTGGCCTCCGGTGACATCGAGAAGGCAACACAGGCCATCGTCGCACGGTTCGAGAGAATCCTGTTGAAAATTTTCGAGTAAACGATTGAAGACGGTGAAGAGAAAGTGAATAAACCGGCAGGAAATGGCGGAACGGAAAGGCACTCAACCGGTGCCTGGCTGGCCGGCATCGCGCTGCTTGCCGTGCTGCTGGCCGTTATCTTTTTCCGGACACCCGAGGTCCCCTTCTTCCAGGACCTCCCACACATGGACCTCTTCAGGCGCTGCTTCTTCATCCTCTTCCTCTGCATGGCGCTCTGCCTGTACAGGATCTGCCGCGGGCCGACGCCACCCGACCGCGCCGTGGCCATTGACATCCTCGGCATCGTTATCGTCGGTTTCTGCGCCATACTGGCCATTCCGACCGGGCGAAGCTGGTACATCGACATAGGCATAGCATGGGCTCTACAGAGCTTCATAGGGGCGCTCTGTCTTGCCAAGCACCTGGAGGGAAAGAGGTTCGATGAATAGAACGGAGGAACGGGAAAATGGCTGAGACAGCCGGAATAGTATTTATCGTGATGGGATTATTCTTCGATCTCTTCGGCTGCCTCGGCCTTGTACGGCTGCCCGATATCTACAACAGGCTGCAGGCGGCGACCAAGTGCGTGACCTTCGGGACGTGCAGCATCATGTTCGGCGTCTTTCTCATGAAGGGCTTCAACGCCACCGGGTTCAAGGCCCTGCTTATAATCCTCTTCCTGGTCCTGACATCACCGGTCGCGGCCCACGCCCTGGCCCGGGCCGCGCATATCTCAGGCGTGAAGCTGTGGCGGGGAAGCGTTATCGACAGGTACGAAGAAGACAAAGGGAAGAAAGAATAACCAATGTTCAATAACCAATAACCAATTTTCAATGAAAAAACACAGAAAAAGACTAAGGAGTAGAGAAAGAAGGGAATAACTTTACACGTTACACGTTACACGTTCTGTTATGAAATATCCCAAATTAAGAGAGCTTAAAGAAGCAATCAGGGCGCTGATTACGGGGCCGTGCACAATCAATTTCCCGAAGATACCCAGGCCGGCGCCGGCGAACTTCAGGGGAGCTCCCAGGTTTGACCCGGACGGCTGCGTCGCCTGCGGCGCCTGCGTGCAGGTCTGCCCGGCGAACGACCTGACACTCATAGATGACGTAAAAGAGAGGAAAAGAAGGATCGTTCTGGATATATCCGGCTGCATATTCTGCGGACAGTGCGAGGCCTGCTGCACGACCGGCACGGGAATAAAGTTAACGACCGAATACGACCTCGCCACCCTGGACAGAACAAAATCGCTTGAGGAGGTGGAGAAAGAATTGCTCATCTGCGACGGGTGCGGCGCTATCATAACAACCGTGGACCACGTCAGGTGGATCGCGGAGAGGCTCGGGGAGAAGGCATACGCGAACCCGACGCTGATGCTGTGCGCTCTTAAAGACCTGTCCCTGATAGACGAAGACAGGCCGCCACCCGCGAAAGGCTACTCCAGGGCCGACAGGATAAGGATCCTGTGCCCCCGCTGCAGGAGAGAGGTCACGCTGGTCGAGGATTATGCATGAAGTTTGAGAAAGAGCTCAGGAGCCTTCTCTCGGGAAACGCCGTAATTCTCGGGATGGGGAACGAGCTGAAAGCCGATGACGGAGCTGGAGTAGTCCTGGCGCGCCGCCTCATCGCGGATTTAAACTCCAGCAAGCGGATCACCATCATCAGCGCCGGGTCATCCCCCGAGAACTACATCCGGAACATACTCGCCGCGGAACCGGACGCCATCATCTTCATTGACGCCGCCGACACGGGGGGAAGTCCGGGGAAGATCAGTCTTCACGGCGCCGGATCCCTTTTACCGTCTCCTCCCTCCACTCATTCCATCTCCCCCGGGATGATAATGAAAATGCTCTCCTTCTCTTCTCAGTCGAAGATCCGCCTCCTCGCGATCCAGCCGAAGACACTGGCACTTAACGGCGGGATAAGCCCGGAGGTAGAAAGGTCTATTAACTGGCTGGAAAAGACCATCGTCGAAGCAGTAAAGAACTCTCAGAGAGACCTAAGTAAGGAATAAGAGACTAAAAAACACAGAATAATACATCCACGAATTGCACGAATTAACACGAATTTAAATAATCGTAGTGCAGCATGGAAAAATTCGTGAAAATTAGTGTCCGTCAATAAGCCGGATTTTCAATAATTCGTGGATAAATTTTACTTCTAGGTAAAGCGCTTGAGGACGATAACCGCGTTGAGGCCGCCGAAGCCGAATGAGTTGCACATTACGTAATCCACACGGGCCTCCCTCGCCTCGTTCGGGACGAAGTCGAGATCGCACTCCGGGTCCGGGACCTCGTAGTTGATGGTCGGCGGAATAACGCCGTGCTCGAAGGCAAGGCAAACCGCGCTCATCTCCACGCCGCTGGCCCCTCCCAGGAGATGGCCGAACATCGACTTCGTCGCGCTGACCGCGATCCTGCGCGCGTGATCGCCGAAAACGCGCTTCAGCGCTACAGTCTCCGTTTTATCGTTCAATGGCGTGGCAGTTCCATGGGCGCTGACGTAAGTCACCTTCTCCTTTTCTATCGAGGCATCATCGAGGGCCAATTGCATGGCCCTGGTCGCGCCGCCGCCGTCCGGAGGAGGAGCGACAAGGTGATAGGCGTCGGCCGTCGATCCATATCCGACCAGCTCCGCGTAAATCTTCGCCCCGCGGGCCCTGGCATGCTCAAGTTCCTCGATTAAAATAACCCCCGAGCCCTCCCCCATGACGAACCCGTCTCTTTCCTTATCGAAGGGGCGCGATGCGTGTTCCAGATCGTCGTTGCGCTGCGACATGGCCCTCAGGGCGCAAAAGCCCGCGTAGGGAAGCTCGGTTATGGCCGCCTCGGCCCCTCCCGCCAGCATCATGTCGGCCTCGTTATACTGGATGATCCTGAAGGCGGAGCCTATGGAGTGATTGGCGGTGGAGCAGGCATTGGATATGGAGAGGATCGGCCCCCTGAGGCCCCACTCGATGGAGACATGGCTCGCCACCATATTTATGAGCACCTTCGTTATGAAGCGGGGACTGACGCGGGACGGGCCCTTCTCGCACAAGACCTGCCACTCATCCTGGATAGCCCTATTCCCCCCGTTCCCGGACCCGATAAAAACGCCGAACCTGTCGCCGTTGACCGACTCCATGTCCATCCCCGAGTCCTCCAGGGCCAGCTTGGCGGCGGCAAAGGCAAACTGGGCGAAGCGGTCCATTGTCTTCAGCTTCCTCTTATCCATGTAGTCGAGCGGATTAAAGTCCCTGACCTCCGCGGCCATCTGACTGGAGTACTCCGAGGGGTCGAAATGGGTGACCCTCCCGACACCGTTGCGGCCCGTAATGAGGGCCTGGTAGAAATCATCGACCCCCGAGCCTATCGGCGTCACCATGCCGAGACCTGTTATGACCACTCTTCTTTTCAAAACCGTTCCTCCGTTCTGTCGAGCTTTGCAGAATCATAGAGAGGGAGGACAGCATTGTCAATCCCTTTTCAAACGAGCATCTAAAATCCAGCCGGCGGCGTCAAAAATGATAAAGATACTTGTCCCTCCCTACCCGCTCTGTTAACATCCTTCCCGGGTCTGCATTCCATCCGGCGATCGATGAGGAAGCTTCAAAAATTTTTTGAGCCGCGTTCCATTGCCGTAATAGGCGCATCCGCCAAGAAAGGCAAAGTCGGCCACGCCATAATCAGCAACCTGGTCAGGTTCAAGTTCCCGGGAAAGATTTACCCGGTCAACCCCCGCGGCGGCAAAATGGAGGGGCTCAAGGTCTACAAGGACCTCCTCGACGTGCCGGGGAAGGTCGACCAGGCCGTCTTCGTCGTCCCGCCGCCGGTTATTCTCGAGACGTTCCGCAAAGCGGCCGGCAAGATGGAGACCGCGATAGTCATCAGTGCCGGCTTCAAGGAGATCGGCCCCGAGGGGGCCAGGCTCGAGCGCGAACTCAAGGAGATCGCGAACAACAACGGCATAACGGTCATGGGACCCAACTGCCTGGGCCTGGTGAACACGCACGCACACCTCAACGCATCCTTCGGCGCCGAGATGCCGGCAGAGGGAAACATAGCCTTCCTTTCGCAATCCGGGGCAATCATAGCCGCAATCCTCGACTGGTCCATGAAAGAAGAGATAGGCTTCTCGAAGTTCCTCTCGCTGGGGAACAAGATGGATCTCGACGAGACGGACCTGATCGAGGCGCTCGCCGACGACCCCCGGACCGCCGTGATCCTCGGCTATATCGAGGGGATCTCCGACGGCTCCAAGTTCATGCGCGTCGCCGAGAAAGTGTCACGCAATAAACCGATTATCATAACAAAGGGCGGGGGAACCGAGGCCGGCGCGAAGGCCGCCTCATCACACACCGGCACACTGGCAGGCTCCGACAGTGCCTACCAGGCGGCCTTCGAGCAGTGCGGCGTAATCCGCGCGGTCACACTGGAGGAGCTCTTCGACTTCGCCGTGGGGTTCTCCTACGGCATGATGCCCGAAGGCGACCGGATAGTCGTCGTGACCAACGCCGGGGGGCCCGGCATCATGGCTGCCGACGCCATCGAGCGGTCGAAGCTGAAAATGGCGTCCCTGGAGAGCAAAACCATAGAAAAATTACGAAACGTCCTCACCCCAACCGCGGCCCTCAACAACCCCGTCGACGTCATCGGCGACGCCGACGCGAAGAGGTACCGGGACAGCCTCGAGATACTCTGCCGCGACAGAAACGTCGATTCCATCCTCGTCCTTCTCACGCCCCAGGAGATGACCGAGATCGAAGAGACGGCCAGGACGATCTGCGATATGGCTTCGAAAAGCCCCGTTCCCGTATTCGCCTCATTCATGGGCGGCCTCAAGGTGGATGCGGGAAGAAAGATCCTGTCCCGCGGCGGGGTTCCGAACTACATACTCCCCGAGAGGGCCGTCAGCGCCGTGGAAGCGGCCGTCAAGTACGGTGAGTGGCTTAAGAAGAAAAAAGGTACCGTGCCAAAAATAAGGGCGCGCAGAGCAGAGGTGGATGGGATCTTCCAGAACACGCTGGACCTAGGGCTGACCGAGCTGGGCGACCGGATCGCCCAGAGAGTCGTGGCGGCCTACGGTATAGAGACCCCCGTCACAGAGCTTGCAACCTCCTCCTCCCTGGCGGCCAGGATCGCCTCGAAGATAGGGTTCCCGGTTGCCATGAAGATCAACTCTCCGGATATCCTCCACAAGTCCGACATCGGCGGGGTAAAGGTCAACATACAGAGCGCCTCCGAAGCCAGGGCCGCGTACAACACCATGATCGATAATGCCAGGAGGTACATGCCGCAGGCGAGGATCGAGGGCGTGACCGTCCAGCAGATGATCACCGAAGGAAAAGAGGTGATACTCGGCGTCAAGAAAGATTCACAGTTCGGGCCGATGATCATGTTCGGCCTGGGGGGGATCTACGTCGAGATCATGAAGGATGTCTCTTTCAGGATCGCGCCGCTGACCGAAGATGACGCGACGGAGATGATCCGCTCCATAAAGGCCTATCCCCTCCTGTGCGGCGCGCGGGGCGAGGAACCATCTGACATAGACGCCATCAGGGACGCGCTTGTAAGGGTCAGCGCGCTGGCGATGGACTTTCCGCAGATTATCGAGATGGATATCAATCCCCTGAAGGTGATGCCGAAGAGCACGGGGGGGGCCGTTTCCATAGATTCCAGAATAACACTATCACCGGGAGAATAAGATAATGAAGACACTCTACATAGCATCGTCTTTCCGCCACACGGGAAAGCACCTGATGAGCCTCGGGATCATGAAAGAGCTCATGCTAAAGAAAAAGAAAATCGGTTTCTTCTCGCCCGTGGGGCTGATGCCCATCAAGAAAGGGAAGGGATACATCGACCAGGACACCGAGTTCCTCAGGAAGACACTCGGGTTAAAGGAACCCTCGAGCCTGGTCTGCCCCGTCGTCCTGGACAGCAAGCTGATGAAACAGGCCGCAACTGGCAAGGCCCATAAAAATCTCGAGAAAATAGAGAAAGCTTACGATAAGCTCAGCCGGGGCAAGGACATCATGGTGGTCCTCGGGTTCGGCAACATCTGGAGCGGCACGTGCATCGGCGTGGACCAGGTAAGCCTCATAAGGAAGATGGACGCCCAGGTGCTCCTCGTGTGTCCCGGCGACATCGAAATCCACGACACCGTGGACCACCTTGTGCCGGTGAAGAAAGCCATCGAAAAAAACCTGATCGGCGTCGTCTTCAACAGGATACCCCGAGCCCACTTAGAATCCTTCAGGCAGGAGATCGTCATCCCCCTCAAGAAACGTTACGGCATCGATACGCTCGGCCTCATCCGGATGGACAACCAGCTGGGCTCCATAACCGTCCGCAGGCTGTTCTCACTTCTCAACGCCAGGATTATCTGCGGTCGCGACCACCTGGAGGAGCCCGTCGAGAGGTTCGCGATAGGCGCCATGAACCTCGAAAGCGCCACGCGCTACTTCCGGCAGATAAGGAACAAGGCCGTGATAACCGGCGGGGACAGAAGCGATATACAGCTGGCCGCCATCGAGACAAACACGAAGTGCCTGATCCTCACCGGGAAAAACCTTCACCCCGCCCCCATCATCGTCAGCCGCGCCGACGAGCTTGGTATACCCATCGCGGAAGTCGCGACAGATACCTTCACGGTGGTCGATGCCGTCGAGCACCTCTTCGGCCACACGGCCTTTAGAGACGAGGTGAAGGCCAGGCGCGCCGCCGAGATCGTCAGGAAGAACGTCAACCTCAACAGGATATTCCGCAAGCTCGGCATCTAGGGCCATTCACGGCGACTCTTACCGATAGGTCTGGTTTTTAGCAGCCCTTTTGAATCTATCGGAATAAAGAGGTCTGCTTCTCTTTTCCGGAAGCTTTACGGATTCTCTTCGACCGCCCGACCTCAAGGGCGTAGCGCCTACTGACAATGATCGCCTCGATGATGAGCCATATCGACATCAGGAGGATGACCGAGCTGATGACCAGGAGCGGCCAACTCCCCTCGATCCAGAAGGACCTTATCTTCATTAAGAGTGCCGTTACCGTGACGACTATCATGAAGAGCATCGGCACTAAGGTATAGACAGTCGGCCGGCGCCTCTGGAACAGGTAAACCGTCACCGCGAGGAGGCCCAGGGCGGCCAGAAGCTGGTTCGTGCTCCCGAAGAGCTGCCAGAGGATGAGACCCGTCTCCTTGGTCGTCACCAGTCCCGTCACCGGGTCGTGGACACTCACCTTCATGAGGGCAAAATAGCCGATAGCGACCACGGCGACGAGGGATGCACAGTAGCGGTTCTTGGCGAGCTTCACATGAAACGTCCGGCCGAGCTCCTGTATGTTATACCGGAGGAGGCGCGTGGCCGAATCGAGGGTCGTCATGGCGAACCCGACGACGATGACCGACATGAAAACGGCGGCGAACTCCTCGGGTACACCCAGCCGGGAGATAAAGGACGCCGCACCCGATATGAAGGACTCGAGCTTGGGCCCGAGCTTGTCCATAGCCTCCCAGCTCGAGTAGCGGGCATGCCATGCATCGGTAGAGGCGTACGTCGCCGTGCAGGCAATGATGACGATAACGGCCAGCAGCCCCTCGGCAAGCATCCCGCCGTAGCCTATGAACCTGGCATCGCGCGGATTGGAGAGCTGTTTAGCCGTCGTTCCCGAGGAGACGAGGCTGTGAAACCCTGATATGGCGCCGCACGCGACCGTTATGAATAGAAATGGAAATAGGGAGGGCAGCTTCCCCGAGGCGGTATTGACAGCCGGGGCGACGATCTTCAGGGCTGGAACGCATAGGAGCCCGACGTACATCAGGGCGACGCCGGCGTAGAGCTGGAAAGAGTTCAGGTAATCCCGCGGCTGGAGGAGGAGCCAGACAGGAAGGCTCGACGCGAAGTACGCGTAGACGAGAAGGATACAGATCCATGCGTCTTTCGATATCCCCGTCACGGGAAAAAGCATTCCCACGTAGATCATGACGAACATCGCGGCGACGCCGAAGACCGTAGCCTTGAAGATGCCCACCCCCTTCTTATATACGAGGGTCCCGATGACCATGGCGATGACCATCAGTGAGAAGACGGGGATGACTGCCTGCGGGTAATACCCCTCGCTTAAAAGCGTCGCGATGATCAGCGCGAAAACGCCCATGGCAAGGGCGAGGAGGAAGAATATTATCACCATGAAGAGTGTGCCCGCCCGGAGGCCGATGAGGTCCCTCGCGACATCGCCGATGGAGCGGCCGTCGCTCTTGAGAGAAATATAGAGGGCGCCGAAATCGTGCACGGCCCCCAGGAAGATGGCCCCGAAGAAGACCCACAGGAATGCCGGAAGCCAGCCCCATATAACGGCAATCGCCGGACCCATTATGGGTCCCAGGCCCGCTATCGACACGAAGTGATGGCCGAAGAGGACCGACCTCCTCGTGGGCACGTAATCGATGCCGTCCTCCAGCTCGTGCGATGGCAGGTTCCGAAGCTCAAGGACGGGAAATAGCTTCCCTGAGAGGAACTTAGAGTAAAAGACATAGGCCAGAAAAAAGCCCGCTATGGAGATCGATGCTAGCGCCAGGGCATACATGTCAAAGCTTTATGCAATATCTCGCTATAAAGAGGACTGCCAGGATATACATCAGCCAGCTTACTTCCCTTCCCCTGCCGCTCAGGAGCTTGATGAACGGATAGGAGATGAAGCCCCATGCGAGGCCATCGGCAATACTGTACGTTAAGGGTATGCCGATGAGGATGAGGAAGGCGGGGATCGCCTCCGTGTAGTCGAGCCACTTAATTTTAACGACGTTCCTCATCATCATCGCTCCCACGAGCACGAGAGCAGGCGCGGTGATTGCCGGATGATTGGCGACCATACCCACAAGGGGACCGAAGAAGAGCGCTACTAAAAATAGTGCCGCCGTAGCCACACTCGTGAGGCCCGTCCTGCCGCCGTGCTCGACGCCCGTCGCGCTCTCGATAAACGAGGTCACCGTGCTCGTTCCCATCGCCGCTCCGGCGACCGTCCCGATAGCGTCGGAGACGAGGGCCCGGCCCGCACGCGGCAGCTTGTTGTCCACCATAAGCCCCGCCTGCTCGGCTACTCCTATCAGCGTCCCGATGGTGTCGAACATGTCCATGTAAAGGAAGACGATAATACAGGGCCACATCTTCCAGGCCAGCGCGTGGAGGAGGTCCATCTTCAGGAAGGTCGGCCCCATGGAGGGAGGCCTTCCAACAATCCCCTCAAACTTCACCCACCCCATGGCCAGCGAGAGAACAAGGCCCGCCAGGATGCCGATAAGGATCGAGCCCTTGATTTTCCTCGCGAAAAGAATAGCGGTGAGACCGAGAACGGCTATAAACGTGATCACATCCCTGTTAATAAGATTATCCGTGAGGTGGACGAGGGTACCGGGGTTGGCAACGATAACCTTGGCGTTCTGAAGGCCGATGAAGGCGATGAAAAGGCCGATCCCCGCGGCAATGCCGTTCTTCATGCTCGGGCTGATGGCGTCGATGATGACCTGGCGCACCTTGAGCAGGGACAGGATCAGGAATAAGACGCCCGCCACGAAGACAACGCCTAGTGCCACCTGCCATGCTGTCGTCTCGCCGGCTACAACGGCAGGGAGCGCTGCCGCCGCACCGAGAACGGAAAAGACGAAGAAGAAGTTTTCGCCCATGCCGGGCGCCTGGGCTATGGGATAGTTGGCGTAAAGGCCCATGATCAACGTGGCGAGCGCGGCGGCAACACAGGTCGCCGCCATAACGGCATAAAAGTCCATCCCCGTGTCCATGCCGAACATCTTCCCGGAGAGGACACCGGGCTGTACGAAGATAATGTAGGCCATGGTCATGAACGTGGTGATGCCGGCGACTATTTCCGTCCGGACATTCGTCCCCTTCTCACTTAAAGAAAAAAACTTATCCAGCATGACTCATCCTCTCTGTTGCCTCGCAAGGTCTGCATTTTAATATACTGCATGGTTATTAGAACCTGATTTTTCTGATTATCCATTCCTTCTCAAAACGGCATTGCCGTTACGGGAGGACGTGCTATATACTATTCCACCAAATTGAAATGCGGTAAGGCTGCGGCAAAGCCGCTGCCGCTCAACAGGCAAGGAGGGCAACATGGGCAAACTCGCTATATTATTTCCCGGGCAGGGCTCGCAGGTCGTCGGCATGGGAAAGGAGCTCTACGACTCCTTCGACATAGCCCGAAGCGTCATTGACAGGGCCGACGCGGCGCTTCCGGTGGACCTGAAGAAGCTCATCTTCGAGGGACCGGAGGAAGAGCTCACGAAAACTATAAACGTCCAGCCGGCAATCACAGCCGTCAGCCTCGCCACGTACGAGATACTTAAAGAGAAGGGCGTGACGCCCGATGTCGTCGCCGGCCACAGCCTCGGCGAATATGCCGCCCTCTACGCCGCCGGAGCACTCAGCCTGGAAGATACACTCAAGCTGGTGCGGCGGAGGGGCGAGCTCATGCACGAGGCGGCCTGCGCGAGCCCCGGCGCGATGCTTGCCATAGTCGGCCTGAGCCTCGACGACGTATCGGCGATCTGCGACGAGGCGCGCGGGGACGGCGTCCTTAACATCGCGAACATAAATTCCGAAGAGCAGATCATCATTTCCGGGGAGAAGACGCGCGTGGAGAAAGCCGCATCTATCGCGGAAGGGAAAGAGGCAAGGAAGGTCGTATTCCTCAACGTAAGCGGCTCATGGCACTGCGACCTCATGAAGCCGGCAGAGGAAGGTATGGCGGCCGAGCTCTCGGGGACCCGGATCAACGACCCCGCAATTCCGATCATAGCCAACGTCACGGGAGAATATGAAAATAGCGCTAACGAGGTGCGGGTGAACCTTGTGAAGCAGATATGCAACCCGGTCCGCTGGGCCCGGTCCATGGAGAGGATGGTCGGCGACGGGGTCACCGACGCCGTTGAGGCGGGTCCCGGGAAAGTGCTCCGCGGCCTCATGCGCAAAATCGCCAGGGATGTCAAAACCGTGAGCGTCGGGGACATCAAGACGCTCGATAAGGCCGTCGAGATGGTGAAGGGAGGAGACGAATGATGAAAGGCATCGTCCTCGCCGGCGGCCTGGGAACGAGGCTCAAGCCGCTTACCACGATAACTAACAAGCACCTCCTCCCCGTCTACGACAAGCCGATGATCTTCTACCCTATTCAGACCCTCGTGGATGCCGGCATAGACGACATCATGATCGTCACGGGCGGGACCAACGCGGGGGATTTTCTCAGGCTCCTCAAGAATGGTAAGGCCTTCGGGCTCAAGGGATTGCGGTACGCCTATCAGGAAGGGGAAGGCGGCATAGCCGATGCCCTGGGCCTTGCCAGGCACTTCGCGGAGGGAGAGAGAATTCTCGTAATGCTGGGCGATAACATTATCGAGAAAAACATCACAGCCGCCGTTGAAAAATACAGGGAGCAGAAAGACGGGGCAAAGATAATCCTGAAGGAGGTCGACAACCCGAGCGATTACGGCGTCGCCAAGCTCGACGGCGATAGGGTCATCGGAATAGTCGAGAAGCCCGAGAAGCCGAAGACCAACCTCGCCGTTATAGGAATCTACATGTACGACAGCAACGTCTTCGACATCATCACCACGCTCAAGCCGTCGGGCCGGGGCGAGCTCGAGATAACGGACGTCAACAACGCGTACATCGAGCGCGGCAACATGACCTACGAGATATTGGACGGCTGGTGGGCGGACGCGGGCTCATCGATAGACGGTCTTCTTAAAACCAACAGCATGGTTGCCAGAACAGGTGCCAATAACAAATAAATTAATTCGCTTCCTGCCTACAGGCAGGAAGCGAATTAATTTGTCCATCTCCGACTTCGTCTGTGTTAAAAGTGAAGCGAGGGATCCAAGGCAGATAATCGCCTGAACTTCTGAGGGGGATAGCGGATGCACCATAAGACATTACTCGTCACAGGCGGGGCCGGCTTCATAGGCTCGAACTTCATCCACTACTGGCTGGAGGAGCACCCCGAAGACCGAATCATAAACCTGGACAAGCTGACCTACGCCGGGAACCTTGACAGCCTCAGGGACGTCGAGGAAAAACCGAACTACCGCTTCGTGAAGGGGGACATCTGCGACAAGAATCTCGTCAACCATCTCGTCAGTGACGCCGACGTCATCGTCCATTTCGCCGCCGAGTCCCACAACGACCGGGTCAACCTCGATCCCGAGATAGCAATCCACACCAATATCATCGGCACCCACGTCCTGCTGGACGCGGCACACCGTCACGGCAACAAGCGCTTCCATCACATCTCGACGGACGAGGTCTTCGGCCATCTTGAAACCGAGGAGGGGTTCTTCTCCGAGGAGACCCCTTACAACCCCCGCAGCTTCTACCCAGCCTCCAAAGCGGCCTCCGATTACTGGGCCAGGGCCTACTTCAAGATAAAGGGCCTCCCCGTCACGATCAGCAACTGCTCGAACAACTTCGGCCCGTACCAGCACGTGGAGAAGCTCATCCCCCTCTTCGTCACCAACCTCATGGAGGGAAAGAAGGTCCCCCTGTACGGTGACGGCTCCAATATCCGCGATTGGCTCTACGTCATCGACCACTGCCGGGCGATAGACCTCATAATCCGCAGGGGGAAGGCCGGGGAGACATACAACATCGGGACAAACTACGAGGTTGCCAATGTGGATCTCACGATGAAGCTGCTCGAGCTGCTGGGCAGGGACGAAAGCTCAATCAAGCGCGTCAAGGACCGGAAGGGCCACGACTGGCGCTACGCCATAGACGCCACGAAGCTGAAGTCCGAGCTCGGCTGGGAGCCGGAGTACAGGTTCAACGAGGCGCTGGAAAGAACTGTCGATTGGTACAAGACCAACGAGTGGTGGTGGAAGAAACTGAAGAACGATGAGTTCTACGAGTACTGCAGGAAAAACTACCAAGAAAATAATAGATAAAGGCACACAAGGGGAGCATACATGATCATCGGCATAGGCGTTGACCTCATCTCGGTCGAGCGGGTGCAGAAGGCCATGGAGCGCTCATCGGGCGGGAGGTTTAAAGACCGCGTCTTCACGGTAATCGAGCAGGCCTATTGCGACGCCATGAAGATTAAGTACCAGCACTACGCCGCGAGGTTCGCGGCGAAGGAGGCCGTCATGAAGTCCCTCGGCATCGGCTGGTCGAAGGGCGTCGCCTGGACCGACATCGAGGTGATCAACCTTCCCTCCGGCCAGCCAACCATCAAGCTCCGCGGCCGGGTAGCCGAGGTCGCAAAAGAGAAAAGCGCCTCGATCATCCACGTAACACTATCCCACCAGGCAGGATACGCCATCGCCGCCGCCGTCGCCGAGTAGCATTCGTTCGGTGTCGGACCACGGTATTCCCTTGCAAGGCTCGAAGTTACTGATATCCAGCGTCTGAAATAAGGCATTTAAAAGGGGCAAAATATTGGCAACATGTTGATATATAACTTGATAACATGGCCCAACTCCGATAAAACCCCGATAAAATAATAGAAATCCTTGTTGACAGGGATTCTCTCAACTTAGTAAGATAATTCACCCAAGGCTCCTGCAAAATAGCAATTTGCTTTAATCAATTGGCGGAAGCAACACAGGAGATGGGTGGCAGGAGAATTAGGAAGGATTTTTTTAGTGGTAGAAGGAGAGAGAAAGCTACCACAGGCAG